>CAJWIX010000005.1 GCA_913042175.1 uncultured Flavobacteriales bacterium | reverse complement strand
CTGATAAACCATTGCCCATCTTAGGAAACAAAGACTATGATCCATCTGTTGAGGGGGATACAGCATATCATCATATTCCACATTGGTCTTTTGTAGATCAAATGGGAGATACGATTACTAAGAATGAAATGAAAGGTAAAGTTTGCTTAGTTGATTTTTTCTTTTCTCATTGTCCTACTATTTGTCCTACGATGACCATGAATATGAAAAAAATTCAAGAAAAAGTGGAGAGAGAATGTTTGTCTAATGTTGAGTTTATTTCATATACTGTCGATCCACATAGAGATTCTGTTGAAAGATTAAATGAATATGCCAAGAGCTATAATGTTAATTTTGATAATTGGCATATGATGACAGGGGATCAAAAAAGTATTTATGAATTAGGTGTAAATGGTTACCTAGTGCCAAACCAGGAAGATGCATTAGCTCCTGGAGGCTTTTTACATTCTGAAAAAATGATATTAATAGATCAGCAACAAAGAATACGCGGATATTATGATGGCACTGATGAAGAAAATATCTCAAAAATTGTTAATGACATTAAAAAATTACTTTAAGAAGAGTAGAACAATTTTAAATCTCAATAATTTTTACCATACTTTTACCTAAAATTTAGAAATGAACTATCCATTAGCATCACTCTCCAAAAATGATAAAAAAGCAAATATTTTTATCTGGGCTGTATCCGCAGTAGTTTTTGTTGCAGTTGTCGTATTGCATGAACTTAAAATCGAAGTTGATTTGGGTTTTGATCCTCACATTTTTGCGCAACTAAACGCAATCATTAATGGTACAGTAGCATTATTGTTAATCTTTGGTTTGTTTTTAGTAAAGTCAAAAAAATTTATGGCACATAAAAGAGTTATGAATTTATCCATAGTTCTCTCTGTTTTATTTCTGTTATCTTATATAGCACATCATATTCTAGCAGATAGTACAACATTTGGAGGAGAAGGATCAATAAGAACACTTTATTATTTCATTTTAATATCTCATATTCTACTTGCTGGATTGTCCTTACCATTCATACTTTACTCCGCCTACAGAGCATCTATTGCAGAGTTTGGAAAACATAAAAAGTTAGTACGTTATGTTTATCCAGTTTGGCTTTATGTAGCTGTTACTGGTGTAGTAGTTTACTTCATGATTGAACCTTATTATTCTTGAAATTAGTATATAAAATAGCATTTTTATTATTGATTATTTCTTGCTCATTGCAATCCATGTCTCAAGGTTGCTCAACATGTAGAGCGCAAATAATTTCAAGTAGCAAAGACGATTTTACAGTAGGAAATGGTTTGAACACGGGTATTTTGTTCTTAATGATTATACCTTACATCATATTGTTTTTCTTGTTTAGAAAACAAATTGTTCAATTGTTCCGCTCTTTAAAAGCGAAGTCTTAGATAAAGTTTGGAATTCTGTTTTTAGTATTTATATTTGGAGAAGTTCTTTTTAGCTTATCCAGAAAGATGGAGGGAAACGGCCCTGTGAAATCTTAGCAACCCCTAATAGGTAGGTGCTACTTCCGGATTACTTAAACGTAAATCAAGATAAGAGATAAAAGAATTAAAAAATTTACATTAAATCTCTTTCAAACGAAAGAGATTTTTTTTTGCGATATATGAAGCTAATTGAAGAGGTTATAAAAGAAAGAATACTTGTACTTGATGGTGCCATGGGGACCATGATTCAGCAATACGATTTACAAGAGGAAGATTTCAGAAGGGGTTGGTTTGAAAATCATGAAAGTTCGTTAAAGGGTAATAATGATTTATTGAGTTTAACAAGACCAGATATTATAGAAGCTATTCATAGGGCTTATTTTGATGCTGGAGCTGATATAGTAGAAACAAATACCTTTTCTGGAACAAGTATTGCTCAAGCTGACTATGGGTTAGAGAAATATGTTCATGATATTAATGTTCATAGTGCAAAGATTGCCAAGAAAGTAGCGGAAGATTTTACTTATAATGACCCTTCTAAACCTCGATTTGTGGCAGGTTCTATAGGTCCAACAAATAGGACAGCATCAATTTCTCCTGATGTAAATGATCCTGGATTTCGAAACACTAATTTTGATCAATTAGTGGTTGCTTACAAAGAGCAGGTTAATGGCTTAATTGAAGGTGGTGTTGATGTTCTATTGGTCGAAACAGTATTTGACACATTGAATGCAAAAGCTGCCTTATATGCCATAGAAGAAGCTTTTACTGAATTGAATGTAAAAGTACCTGTAATGATTTCAGGTACTATAACTGACGCAAGTGGAAGAACATTAACAGGCCAAACTACAGAAGCGTTTTTAATTTCTATAAGCCATTTTCCATTATTGAGTGTTGGTTTGAATTGTGCTTTAGGAGCAAAAGACATGCAGCCATACTTAAAGACCTTAGCTAACAAATCCTCATGTTATGTAAGCGCCCATCCGAATGCAGGATTGCCTAATGAATTTGGGGCATATGATGAAACGCCATCTATGATGTGTAAACAATTGGAAAAATTTTTAAATGAGGGACTCATTAATATTATTGGAGGATGTTGTGGTACAACACCTGAACATATTCGTGCTATAGCTGATTTAGCCTCATCATATAAGCCAAGAGAAATTGTAACGCTATGAGTATTTTAGAAGGTTATAAAGGGAAATATCAATTTAAATGGAGTAGTATTCCATTTATGAAGTTAAGTGGGTTAGAACCATTAATTTTTACACCCAATACAAACTTTGTAAATGTTGGTGAACGTACTAACGTTACAGGTTCAAGAAAGTTTTTGAGGCTTATTAAAGAAGAGAATTTTGAGGAAGCTATTGACGTAGCAAGAGAGCAAGTAGAGGGGGGTGCTCAAATAATTGATATTAATATGGATGAAGGGATGCTTGATGGAGAAAAGGCAATGGTTCGTTTTCTGCATTTAATTGCAGCAGAACCAGATATTTCTAGAGTACCTGTTATGATTGATTCTTCAAAATGGGACATCATAGAATCTGGTTTAAAATGTATTCAAGGGAAGGGGGTTGTTAATTCTATATCTCTTAAAGAAGGAGAGGAGACATTTATTTCCCAAGCAAAAAAAATTAAGCTTTATGGTGCCGCAGTTATTGTGATGGCATTTGATGAAAAAGGGCAAGCCGATAATTATCAAAGAAGGATTGATATATGTAAAAGATCCTATGATATTTTAACTCAGGAAGTCAACTTCCCCCCTCAAGATATTATTTTTGACCCTAATGTATTTCCTGTTGGTACAGGTATGGAGGAGCATAGAGATAATGCTGTTGATTTTTTTAAAGCAACAAGGTGGATTCGAGAAAATTTACCAGGAGCTCATGTGAGTGGAGGAGTAAGTAATGTTTCATTTTCATTTAGAGGAAATAATCCAGTTCGAGAAGCAATGCATTCAGCTTTTTTATATCATGCTATAAACGAAGGAATGGATATGGGTATAGTGAACCCCACTATGTTAGAAGTGTATGATGATATACCTACAGAATTATTGGACAAAGTTGAAGATGTACTATTGAATAGAAATGACAACGCTACAGAAGTTTTATTGGATTATGCATCGACACTTTCTACTGGAAATGTCAAAGAAAAAGAAAAACTAGAAGAATGGAGGAATAGCCCTGTTGAACAAAGGCTTGAGCATGCTTTAGTAAAGGGTATTACAGAGTATATTGAGGATGATGTAGAAGAAGTGAGGCAATCAGTTGATAGGCCTATTGAGGTAATTGAGGGTCCATTGATGAATGGGATGAATACAGTTGGAGATTTATTTGGTGAAGGGAAAATGTTTTTACCTCAAGTAGTCAAGTCAGCAAGAGTCATGAAAAAAGCGGTGGCTTATTTAACACCATTTATTGAAGCGGAGAAGACTGCACAACAATCAAAGGGTAAAATTCTTTTAGCGACTGTAAAGGGTGATGTGCATGACATTGGTAAAAATATAGTTGGTGTTGTTTTGGGATGTAACAACTACGAAATTATTGATTTGGGTGTAATGGTGCCAGCCTTTAAAATAATTGAAGAAGCCAAAAAACATCAAGTTGATATTATTGGTCTTAGTGGGTTAATTACACCATCTTTAGACGAGATGATAGATGTGGCCAAAGAAATGGAAAAAAATGAAATTCATGTGCCATTACTTATCGGTGGGGCAACAACATCAAGAGTTCATACCGCTGTTAAAATTGAACATCAGCTTCCTTCTTCCCCAACTATCCATGTTCTTGATGCTTCTAGATCTGTTACTGTTGCTGGAAGTCTGCTAGGGTCAAATAAACTTCCTTTTATTGAAAAAATTAAGGCTGAATACCAGACATTAAGAGATTATCATGAAAAGAAAAAAGGACAAAAAACATATCTTTCTATAAATCAAGCTAGAGCCAATAAATATAAAGTAGATTGGAGCAACTTTTCAATGACTACACCAACTAAATTAGGCGTTAATGTATGGTTGAATATACCATTAGAAGATATCATTCCATACATAGATTGGACTCCTTTTTTTCAGACTTGGGAACTACACGGTAGATTTCCTAAATTATTGGATGATGTCGTTGTTGGTCAAGAGGCCCGAAAGCTGTATGATGATGCTAAAAAAATGATGGCGTCTATTTTAGATGAAAATACTATTGAAGTTAATGCTGTTTATGGATTTTGGGAAGCTTATAGTGATGAAAAGGATGATATTCACTTAATGGATAATAATGGAAATAAAGTGGCTATTTCACATGCCTTAAGACAACAATCATCCAAATCTGCAAAAGCATTTAATATGTCACTAAGTGATTTTATTTGTCCTAAAACTGAAAATAAAAAAGATTATATAGGTGCATTTGTTGTTAGTGCGGGTAAAAATGTAGCTACAATAGCAAAGCAATATGAAGAAAACCTAGATGATTATAATTCTATCATGATCAAAGCAATTGCAGATCGAATAGCAGAAGCAGCTACTGAATTTCTACATGAAAGGGTGAGAAAAGAATTTTGGGGGTATGCAAAAGATGAAAATTTTGACAATGACGCCCTTATTAGAGAAAAATATCAAGGAATAAGACCAGCACCAGGTTATCCAGCATGTCCTGACCATACAGAAAAGCAAACCATATTTCAACTACTTAACGCTGAAAAAGAAATTGGTGTTTCATTGACAGAATCTTTAGCCATGTATCCAGCGGCATCTGTCTCCGGGTGGTATTTTGCTCATCCCGAGGCAAAGTATTTTGGGCTGGGTAAAATAAAACATGATCAAGTTGAAGATATTGCAAAAAGAAAGGGAGTAGAAGTAGCTGTAATGGAGAAATGGTTGTCTCCTAATTTGGATGACTAAGTTTAATTTCAAATGACCAATTGTAGGGAATACACATTTTATCATTACAGGTCATATAATCAATAACTCCATCTATTTTTCCTTTTTTTTGTTTGAATTCAATTTTTTGTTTGAATGATGTGGAATCTTCATAATAGGCTAAGTTCATCCCAAAATTTTTGTCATAAAATATTATAGGTTTTTCTTGAACTAGAGAATCTATTAAATTAACTCCTTTAACTGTTTTATATTTTATAATAGTTGGCAAGGGACCATCGTCCGGTTGAGGCACATATATTGCGTATAGATGCCATCCTTTTTCAATTTTAGCATTAAAATTTACTTGTAGTTTTGTTTCATCAAATGAGGTACTCCATTTGACAGTCTTTTGAGCAATAATTGATGTTGTTATCAAAAGACTAACACATAGAATTATTTTATACATCTAAAGAGATGTTGTTTTATTTAATTGACCCCAAGCTTCAACTCCACAATTCAACCAAGAAGCATATTCATTAATATTTGGCGTATAACTTTTAGGGTGGGTAAGTAATTTACCGTCTGGACTTAATAAAACATAAAATGGTTGAGATACTTTTTGAAAAACATTGGCTTCAAATGTGGCCCATTTGTCACCAACTGTTCTTATTTTCTTTTGCTTTTTAGTACCGTCCTGCATTTTAATGGTTATTTCTCCTTGAAGTTCCTTAGGCAATTCTTTACGATCATCTACATATAGAGAGACTAAAATGTATTTATTTTTTATAATGTTTAATACTTGTTTTTCACTCCAAACTTTGTCTTCCATTCGTCTACAATTTACACAAGCATGACCAGTAAAGTCTATTAAAAGAGGTTTGTTTACTTCTTTACTATGTAATAACGCTGTTTCAAAATCATGAAAACAATCAAGCCCATTGGGACATTCACTGGGATACAACCAGCTATATGAAACAGGAGGAGCTATACCACTCAATAAGTTTAGTGAAATATAGGTATTAGTTTTTTCATTAACTCGAAATCCAAGGGCGAAGTATATGCCTAAAACAGCAAAAACCAATGCAATTATAATTCTTGTTGGTTTTAGCTTAGTAATAGGGCTATCATGAGGAAATTTAATCCATCCAAATAAATACAATGTAGTTCCAATAGCACAGAGTATCCAAATAATTAGGAAAGCTTCATATTTTAAGTATCCCCAGTGTTCTACAAGATCTGCAGTGGAGAGGAATTTAAAAGCCAAAGCTAACTCTGCAAAACCCAAAACTACTTTTACGGAATTCAACCAACCTCCCGATTGAGGGAGTGATTTCATAATGGAAGGAAATGCAGCAAAAATGGTAAAAGGTAGACCTAAACCAATACCAAATCCCAACATGGCCATAGTAATAGGTACAGGGCCTTTGTCTAATGAGCCAGCTAAAACAGAACCTAATAGTGGACCGGTACATGAAAAAGATACTATGGCTAAAACAAGTGCCATAAACATAACTCCAACAATACCACCTATATCAGCAGCCTTATCAGCTTTATTAGCCCAGCTTGTTGGAAGTGTCAATTCATAATACCCAAAAAAGGAGAAGGCAAAAACCAAAAAGATGATAAAGAATATGATGTTTAGTATTGCACTTGAAGAAATCTTATTGAGCACTTCAGGGTCAGTACCTTGAATGTAGAATGGTAAACTTAAAGACACATAGACTAATATAATTGACCCTCCATATAATAATGCTTTACCAATGCCAGATCCTTTTTCTTGCCCACCTTTAGTAAAGAAGCTAACAGTTAGCGGAACCATTGGAAAAACACAGGGAGTAAACAAAGAAATGAGTCCTCCTAAAAACCCCATAACAAGAAGCAACCAAAAACTTTTATTCTCTTCTTCCATTTCTCCACATGTATCAATAACGGGAGAGCTTAAATCTAGGTTGTCTATTTTGGGAATTATAGATAAGGTAGAGCTGTCTGTTTTATAAACTACCTCTTTCTCAATGGCTTTTCCCATACTTAAATCTACTTCAAAGGAGTAATCTTCAGGAGGTAAGCATTGTTGATCATCACAAATCATGTAGTTCACATTTCCTGTAAATAACATGGAATCTGGGTTTAATGCTTTAATACGTTGTTTAAAAACGGCAACATGACTAAAGAAACTTATTTCCATTTCCCAAACAGGATCAAATTCATTTTCGACATTAATTTCTTTGGTTGGTCCAATAGTTTCAAAAACACCATTTAAGTTGTAGGTGATGTAAGTAGATAATGGACCCTCATCACTTTCAAGAAATTGTGAATATAAATGCCAGCCATTTTCCAAATTAGCAGTAATGGTTACTTCATATTCCTGATTACCAAGATTATTCGACCTAACATTCCATTTGATAGGCTCTTCTGCAAAACCATAAGCGTAGAATAGTGTAAAAAAAATGGTCAGTAAAGCTGATGTAAGTTTTGATAAATTCATCCTTTTCTCTTTCTTAAAATAACAATTGAAGTGATAAAAATAATAGCTCCACCAAGAATTAAAAATATCAAGTTATTTGATGTTTTTTCATCTGGTTTTAAATTTTCATTACAACCAGAAACAGTTAAACTAAATTCATCTGAAAACGGAGGTAAACAATGTACGTCATCACAAGTTTGAAATGAAAAAACGCCTTTTAATATAAAACTACTATCAGCATGAATTGTAATTTTTTTCTTCATGATTACAGTGCTATCGTGTAGGTAAAGCATCTCTTTGGCTACTTTATCATATATTTCTTCATATTCTGGTTCTATTATGGAGTCAGAATCAGTAAAAAAAGAAGTGTCTTCTACAAGTAATATCTCCGTAGGTAAAGAATAACAATCCATAGGTAAGTTGGCACCATTGATGTGCCACCCATCAATAATATCAATTGTGGCTATAATGTATGCTTCACAATTATTTTGTTCCAAGGATATTTGATATTTAACCTTGTCCCTAGGGTCTTCTTTAACTTTAGTAGTGGTATCAATGGATTCTTGCGAAATAACTCCAGTGGCGATTAAAAGGAGTACTGCACAAATGGGTAATTTATAGATACATTTTATGAAGTACATAAATTTTTTTGAATCAAATTTACAAGGATATTTATTTGAACCAAGCTAATATTTGAAATATATATGTAAAAATTAAAGTATGACGTCTACCAATCTGTTAATTGGTATAACTACTCCTTTTTTGAGCACAATGTTTTTATCTCCCACAGCCCAAATTGTTGTTCTCACTTCTTTAAGTCCAATGTTGTCTTCAAAAATTATCCTCATTTTGGTTCTGTGAATATTTCCTAACACCATAGATCTTCTTAATTTTTGGATAAGTTTAACCATATCCTCTTTTGTTTTATCTATAGCTTGAGTTGGGAATAGTAAATCAGCCACATTTTCTTTTTCAATAAGAGTAGGAGTTGAAGTCATAGTTATTTACGATAAGAATGATTAGAAAAATTACAAAAAAACTATCAATTTTCCAAAATTTTGCTCCAATTATTGGGGTGTGTATATTACTTCATATGTGCTTTTTAATGTTGAAATAACTTTGTAATCATCGCTAATTGTTACTCCCACAAGCCAAATAATTTCATTATTAGAAATTAATACATAAGTTTTCTCTTTTTCAGTTAAAGGTATTTTCTTATCTATTAATATGTCACTTATTTTTTTGTTCCCCTTCATGCCAAGTGGCTTCATTTTATCGCCACTCTTCCATTTTCTTAGCTCAAGAGGAAAAGATAGTTTTTCAAGATTAAAGAAGGCTATGTTTGAATCTGATTTAAAAGATTTGTTTACAGATGAATGTACCTTGCAATTTAGATGTATTGGATAGGTCAATATTTCATTTTCATGAACTATATATGTTTGATTGTTTGTATTATTTCTGACAGCACTAATAATCCAACAGTTACGATCTTGAACTAATCGGTATTTTTCATTGTAAATGAATTTTCCAGATTGACTTTTTTGGTTAATCCAACTTTCAATTTGATCATGATTAAATCCAAATTTCGTGAGATATATGGCGTAACAATGATTAGAGATAGTTGGCGAATAATTTAGCGTAATAGAATCTTTATTTTGTTTTATATATGGTTTTAGCTTTTCATCTACTAGTTCATGGAGAAGCGTATTGTCCTTTTTGATAAATTGAATGGATTTCGCTATACCATTTTCGGATTGAGTAAACTTTTTATACAAAATGGGGAGCACATTATTTCTTATGAAATTTCTATCATATTTATCTGAAAAATTGGAGATATCTTCTCTATATGGAATTTTATTTTGAGAGGCATATTTTTTCAGTTGACTTTTATTAAAGTTTAATAAAGGTCTTAGAATATTATCTCTTTTAAATGGGATTGCTTTTAAACCGGCTAAACCACTTCCTCTGATTATGTTGAGAATAAATGTTTCTTGATCATCATTTTGTTGATGTGCAGTTATTATATAGTCCAACTTTTCCTTTTTTACTACTTCTTTAAAAAAAGCGTATCTAATTTTCCTGGCTTCTAGCTGAATATTTTTATCAGATGAGATGGTTGCTTTTTTAATATGAGCTGTGACACCCTTCTGCTTACAATAGTTAGCAACTAATTTTTCATCTAAATCACTATCATTTCCTCTAAGTTGATAATTAATATGTGCTACTTGAATTCTTTGCTTACATGAAATGGCTAAATGAAGTAAACTCATGGAATCTATACCTCCTGATACCGCCAATAGAAATGAACTTTCTTGAGCAATATTATTGGCACTAAAAAAATTGAGGTATGTTTTTTTATAATCCATTATGACTCACATGCTTTAAATAAAGAAGCTGCCTTTACCAATGTTTCTTGATATTCATCTTCTGGAGAACTTTTCATTGTAATTGCTCCTCCCACATGAAAAGATAGTAATTGTTTTAACTTATTATAAACTAGAGTTCGAATTACCACATTTAAATCAAAGTCGCCATTTGGTTGTATAACCCCAATTGTTCCGGAGTAAATGCCCCTTCTAGAAGGCTCATATTGATCCATTATCTCCATGACTTTTATCTTTGGTGCACCAGTCATAGAACCCATAGGAAATGTAGCCTTTATTAATTCACTAAATGAAATGTTTTCTTTCAATTCGCAAGAAATAGTAGAAATCATTTGATGAATGTTTTTAAATGTATAAACCTTACATAATTCATCTACTTGAACACTATTTTTTTTGGCTACTTTACTTAAATCATTTCTAACCAAATCAACAATCATAATATTTTCCGCTCTTTCTTTTTCGCTTTCCATTAGTTCTGTTTTCATTTTGTGATCTACATCCGGGATGATTGATCTTGCTCTAGTACCTTTAATTGGACTTGAAAACAGTGAGTTTCCTCTTTTTTTAAGAAAAAGCTCAGGACTAGCACTGATGATATTATGATTGGCTAAATCTGCGTATACTCTATAAGGAGCATTGGTAAGCTCAGTTAATTTTTGAAATGTTTTTTTTGCATTAAATTGATTTACAATTGCTTGCCATTCATAACAAAAGTTAGCTTCATAGAAATCCCCTTTTTGGATATGACCTTTAATAGCCTTTACTTTTTTCAAATAGTTTTCTTTAGAAATTTGAGCATGAAATTCAATGGATTGTTTTCCGTTATTTTCCTGAATATTAAAGGCACTAAACTTATTTTTTTTCTCAGGAACAACACATAATATTTCGGGGAAATTCAAAGTGTCATTACATCTGGTTTCGAGATTTTCAATATGGTTTTTTATGTCATATGAAATAAAAACCAAAATGTGTTTTCCAGCATTTTTTGAAATAAAATGATCAAGTTCTTCAAAAAGAGTATGGTTATTTGATGGAGTCCATTGTTCTAAACAACCTAAATAATGATCATCTCCAATAACAAATTCCAAAATTTAAATGTAATCTTGAATAATTTTTACTACACATTTTGCCCAAACTTCACTATCGTTAAGGGCAGGAACAAGGTCTAATTTTTCACCACCATTTTCAATAAATATTTCCTGATTTTCCTCACTTATTTCTAATATGGTTTCTAAGCAATCTGCTACAAAAGCTGGAGAGAAAACAAGCATTTTTTTAATCCCTTTTTTGGCTAATCCCTCAACTGTTTGATCAGTATATGGTTCTAACCATGGATCTTTACCTAATCTAGATTGAAAAGTAGTAGTGTACTTATCTTCAGGAATATTAAGCATCTTAGTTAAGTGGGCTGTAGTTGCATAACATGTTGCCTTGTAACACATTTTATTGTCATGATTAACTTCCTCTTCACAGTGATGATCTTTACAAGGAGTTCCATCAAGGTAAACTTTATTTACATGACGCTCAGGCACACCATGATAAGAGAACAATATATGATCATAATCATTTAGGTTAAATGATGATGCAATATGCTTTATACAACTTAAATATCTATAGTCATCATAGAATTGGCCAATAATTTTAATTTCTGGAATTACCCACCAACGAGATATGATTTTAAATGCTTTTTCTATAATTGATCCCGTAGTGGCAGAGGCATATTGTGGATACAAAGGGAAAAGTATGATTTGATCATAATTAGCCAATCTCATTTTTTCCAAAACAGAATCCATACTTGGATTACCATATCTCATGGCTAATTCTACATCAAATTGTTGGTGTCCAATTTCTCTAACTAGCTTTAGTAAATTTTCACCATAAGTTAAAAGTGGAGAAGCCCCATTCCCAATTTTAAATAGTTTCTTGTATTCTTTTGCAGATTTGGGACCTCTAGTTGGGACTATTATACCATTAACTAAAATTTTTCTTCCCAAAGGATTTATATCAATTACCCTTGGATCATTTAAAAATTCAGAAAGATATTTTTTTACATCAGAAGTTGAAGGGCTATCTGGTGTACCTAAATTAACTATTAAAACACCTGTTTTTTTACTCATTTTAAATGTGTAGAGGTCTGCTCTCTGTAGCAGCTAAAGCAGCTTCTTTTACAGCTTCACTATATGTTGGGTGAGGATGGCATATTCTAGCAATATCTTCTGCACTTGCTCGGTATTCCATGGCCACTACAGCTTCCATAATTAAATCTGCAGCTCTTGGAGCAATCATGTGTACTCCTAGGACTTCATCAGTTTCTTTATCAGAAATAATTTTTATTAAGCCTTGGATATCCATAGAAGCTCTAGCTCTTCCTAATGCTCGAATTGGAAATTGTCCTACTTTGTAATCTACACCAATTTCTTTTAACTCATCTTCTGTTTTGCCAACAGCCGCCACTTCTGGCCAAGTATATACAACGCCAGGGATTAAGTTATGATCTAAATGTGGTTTTTGATTGGCAATAAATTCAGCTACATATACACCTTCTTCTTCCGCCTTATGGGCAAGCATGGCTCCCTTAACTACATCACCAATGGCATAAATATGATTAGATGCAGTTTGAAGATGTTCATTGGTAACAATTCTTCCAGCTTTATCTGTTTCAACATTAGTATTTTCTAACCCTAATCCCTCTGTATATGGTTTTCTTCCAACAGCAACAAGGCAGTAATCACCTTCAACGTTGATAATTTCATCTTTTTTGTTTTTCACCTTAAGTGAAACACCTTCTTTGGTGGATGAAACCTCTTGAACGGCATGATTAAATAGGAACTTAAAACCTTCTTTTTTTAGAATTTTCATAAGTTCTTTACCAAGAGTTTTATCCATTGTAGGAAGTAATCCATCTTGAAATTCTATTACCGTAACTTCAGCGCCTAGTCTACCAAAGACAGACCCCAATTCTAATCCAATTACTCCTCCACCAATAACAATCATGTGTTTGGGGACTTCTTTTAAGCTTAGAGCTTCAGTTGAAGTAATGATTCTTTTTTTGTCTGGCTCCATTCCAGGAAAAAAGTTAGGTTTAGAACCAGTAGCAATAATAATCTTATCTGCGGTTATTTTATCTTCTTTTCCCCCTTTTATAGCAATGGTGTTTTCATCTACAAAAGATCCCAAACCATTGTAAACAGTAATTTTATTTTTGTCCATTAAAAATTGAACACCATCACAAGTTTGTTTAATTACTTCATCTTTTCTAGACATCATTTTAGGTAAATTAACTTTTGGTTGATTGATGTCTATACCATGTTTTTCAAAATCGTGAAGTGCAGTATGAAAGTGTTCACTCGAATCTAATAGTGCTTTTGAAGGAATGCAACCTACATTTAAACAGGTTCCTCCAAGAGTGTTGTACTTTTCAATAATGGCAGTTTTCATTCCCAATTGAGCAGATCTTATTGCTGCAACATAGCCACCAGGGCCAGAACCTATAACAACTACATCGTATTTTTCCATGGTATTATAAAATTTGAGGAGCTAATTTAATCATAAAGCTTTAATCCAAATCACTTGTTTGCATTATATATGACAATTTTATTTTTTCTGTAGTAATAGAAGAAAATTAAGGCTAAAGAGATGATAAGTGGTTTGATGGTATCATTAAAATCTTGGACCATTCCAAACCAAAAAAGGATGGTTGCTAAAAGAATGAACCCAAAAATAATAATGTATACCAATGAAAATTTATTCCATTTTTTGGAGATAATTATCCAAACTAAATATAAATGAAATGGATTTGCCCAAAGAATATTTAGATTGTCTTTAGTGGCTTGATGATCTGTGCCAATCCACATGAAACAAAGTGCTAAACCAAGAACTCCAGTAAATGACAATAACAAAGCAGCCCAAAAATTTACTAATTTTTCTTGTTGAAGGAAAAGCCCTAAAATTGTTATAGTAAGAATAACCCATCCATATATTGACACGCTTGTTGTTGTTTTTGATTTGATTTTGGAAGTTATCAGTGTTGTTTTTTTTGCTACTAAATTTTTAGTGATTTGGTTTGAAGAAATAGTAGTTGAATCAATAATTGACTCTAAATACTCTGGTAAAAACATTAGATTTTCGTTAGTCACATTTTGATCAATTCGTTTACCCAATACAAGATCAATACCCAACATTAGCCATGGTTGAGAAGCCAGGTTTTGATGAATTATATCTCTAAATGTTTTTTTGTTTGCTGAAGAATGTGAGCCCCATTTTAATTCTGATTTAAAAACGGTTTTTAATAGCTCTCTAACTCTGGTAGAACAATTATCAAAAAAGAATTCATATTTGTAGTTTCTGTTTTCTGGCTTGTAATTTTCATCAATAAATTTTAATATTCCCTCCTTTTCTGAAGCAGATAAGTTCAATAGTTGTTCTCTAACCCCTCTTTGGAAATAGACATATTCCTTTAGGAAATCTGAGGTGTTTTGAATTCCCATATAATAGTTTAATCTACCTTTTGCAAATTTGTATCCAAAGGATAATTGGTTTTCATCATATTCAAATATGCCCCAATTGACAACGATATCTTGTTTTCCTTTTTTGTGATTAATTCTTAATGCACTATGACCAAAGAGACTGTAAATTTCATCACCAGGGTCGCATGTGATTATGCTAATTCGAACCTCTTCAAGGTAATTCCCTTTTAATAGGTTCTTTCCCAAGTTAATTTTGGGTACAAAAAAAAGGACAAGAAGACTAATCCAGCTTAAAAATAATTTTGGCATTTTCAGTTGTAGTTTCAGCAATTTCATCAAAATTACAATTATATATTTCAACTAGTTTTTCTGCAATTAATTTTAAATAGGAGCTTTCATTTCTTTTTCCTCTGTGTGGAGTTGGCGTTAAATAAGGAGAATCAGTTTCTAAAACCAAATGTTCTAACGATATTTCTTTTAATGTTTTATCTAAACCAGCATTTTTAAAAGTAACAACACCACCTATACCCAATTTAAATGTGCCATAATCTATTATTTTTTTTGCTTGGTCTATATTCCCTGAAAAGCAATGAAAAACACCTTTTAAATTATTGTCATGAACTTCATCAATTACGTCAAAAATTTCTTGATAAGATTCTCTTGCATGGATAACAATAGGAAGGTTTAACTCTTTAGCCCAAGTGATTTGCTCCTTGAATGCTATTTGTTGCATTGGCAAAGTGCTTTTGTCCCAGTATAAATCTATCCCAATTTCACCTACAGCAGTATATTTCCCATTAAAAAGGTGATTTTTAATTACAGATAGTTCATTTTCAAAACCTTTTTTCACTGAGCAAGGATGTAGCCCCATCATAGGTATACAAATGGGGTATTCTTCACAAGTTTTATGCAAAGCACTAATAGTACTAACATCTATATTTGGCAACAATAACTTTTGGATATCTAAAGCTTTACACTTATCAATGATTTCGTTTCGATCATCATCGAAATGTTCTAAATAGATATGTGTATGTGTATCAATTAACATGTAAAAACTTTAATCGTTCACAAATGTAAGTTTATCTGCTTCATAGAAATTACCATTTTTAAAATAGAGTATTAGATCAAATTCATTTTGATAATTGCCTATTTTTTGAATTGAATTTTCAGTATAGGTTTCAGCATGATAATCATGGTATTTTAAATCTTTTAAGACTAATCCACCATCTTTTTGAAAAAATGTTTGGTATTTTTTTATGGATATTTCTGTGTTAATACTTTTGGATTTGAGATGTTCATTGACCCCATTTCTTAGTACGTACACTCCTTTGTAATTATCGGGAACATTAAGTAATAAGATTGTTTTTGATGATAAATCAAGTGCTGTAAGCTTACTTAAATAGTTTTCACAAAGCTGTGAGGCATTATTCCATTTAAAATTATCATAAGTAGTTAAGATAGTTAAAGTCAGTAACGCTGCAGTTGAGATTAAATAGGAAATGTTTTGTTTAAAATGGGATATTGCACTTGCAAATAAAATCACTACAGGTACTGAAGCAAAATAACCATAACGATCTGATTGAATTGATTTTATTGAAGTAATTTCCAAGTTAATAACAGGGAGAAGACAGACCACGAAAAAGAAAATCCACAGCAAAATTGGCTTATATTTTTTTGCTTTAATTTTTGAAATCAGGAGTGGTGAAATCAATAGTAAAACTATTAGGAATTGCAATAAAATTTGTTCCTCAGACAAGGCAAACCTTGAAAAAGAAAAGAATTTAATAATATATCCAGCAATTACTTTTATGATGGTTTGAGGTTCAAAATTTAAATGTGTGTTTGCACCATATCCCCCTAAAATTTCACCTAAAACCATATATCGAAATAAAAGAGATGATGCAATGACCAATATGGTTGATCCAATCCAAAATTTTAGGTTTATATTTTTATTATTCAGAAAGTATACCCCAATGGTCAATAGAGGAATAATATATCCTATTTCTTTACAATGAATAGCTAAAACCATAAATATGATATACATAATTAGTTGCTCCTTGTAAAAACATTTAATGGCCAATAATGTAAACAAAAGGCAACATTGATACCCGATGGATGAAAACCATAGAATACATTCCGCCTGAAATGGAAGCAGGATAAAAAAAAGTGATGCTAGTAGTGATTTAAGTAAATCAAATTTTAATACTGTAGATGTTAAATGGTAGAGTTGCAATGCAATGAAAAGGTGTAAAAAGATCTGGAATAAATGAATATAGAACGAATGCTGATTAAATATTTCTAATAAGATTAATTGAACAATATGTGTTAATGGAATAAAAAAAGCATCATGAAAAT
This sequence comes from uncultured Flavobacteriales bacterium, assembly GCA_913042175.1. Taxonomy (GTDB): domain Bacteria; phylum Bacteroidota; class Bacteroidia; order Flavobacteriales_D; family Parvicellaceae. The sequence goes on along the minus strand of CAJWIX010000005.1, from coordinate 41,960 downwards.
TAGAAAAGATCATATTCCAACCTTCAATATTGTAGTAACTTAAAAAAATAAAATCATCAGATAAATAACCAATAGTAGAAAAGGGAACGTAGCATAATATACAAGCTAGGCTTAAAATTAAATATGGATTTTTTTTCAATGAGTTAAATGAAATATCCATCATCTAAGCAAATACATTTTTCCAAAACCTTTTTTAAATGCTTGATCTGCATTAGTTGGTCTATTTTCTATAGGAGTTTCATTAATTAAAGCATCAACTTTATATAAATAAACGCCATTGGCTAATGGGTCACCATATTCATCCCTTCCATCCCAATAATATTGAGTCATATTATGTCCTATTTTTATCGACTCTTCTTCTGTTAAATTTATTTGTTTAACCACTTTACCAGATACGTTTAAAATAGTCAGTTTAATTTGGTCAGGAATGACATGGCCAGTTAAAGTAAAAACAAAATGTGTTTTTGAAGAAAAGGGATTAGGGTAATTAAATATGTTAGTTATGGTAGAACGATTGATTACTTCAAAACTTATTTCATATTCGCTATCACCGCTAATATTTCCACTTTTGTCTCTTCCTTGAACTTTAAGTTGGTAAATACCATCTTCTGTAAAAATTGGATGATAGGTAATTTTGAATGGGTTCTGTTCATCAGCAAGCACATAATCAAGAATAATATCTTGTTGATTTTGATAAGGAATTCTATCCCAATTATTTTGGTTTGGCCTCATTAAATAAATCTGAATATTTGAAGTGTCTGCATCTTCATTTAACATTAAGATTGTGTTTTCATCTTTTAGTGTAATTATAATTTCAGGCTGGCTGTTTATAATATCTTGGTTCATGATATGAACCCCATCAAAAGTAACATCCAAAAGAGGATTGATTTTGTCTGATGCTATTTGGAATGGGTTAATAGCAATATTGTTAAAGTAGTATTGTTCCAATTGATCTTGAATATTTCCATTGACTCTAGGATTTGATGTGGTCTGTAAAAAATTTTGATTATTTAAAGAGGTAGTATTAAATGAAATAGTGTCCAGAAAAACATCATGACTTCTAAGTGAATCACTTCTTTCGTAATTGAGGTTACTATAAGAGTAGTTTTCATTATAGGTAGTGTAGTCGGTTAATAAGCTATCCATATCAAAAGGAGATATATTCTCTATAGCAATGGCAAATTCTCCAAATGCACCTTGATTAATTGGGTCATCAAAATTTGAATAAAATCCTTTTTTAGGATTCAAGGCTAATTCTGGGGCAGGATCGTAAAGTACCATCCAATTTTTCATTTTTGCCGGAGTTCCATTTATACTATCAAAATAAAATAATTCAAACTTTAAAGATCGATATAGCTGAGGATCTACAATAGATGAAAGATTTAAAATAGAATCCTTATTGCTAAAGATTGTGTCAAATAAATGCATTTGACTATTAATGTTGTTTACTCCGTATACAGAAAGTACTAAGGAATCAGAATTGTTGACATCAATATTTTGGTGATTCCAATATATTGCATTCCAATTTTTTGCTGGCCCAATCGTATTTGTCTTCATCCAACCCACACCATTTCTCCCGATAATATCTTGTTGTGTCGATAAATATTCCACAGGGTTTGGACTACTTCCTGATAAGGAGTCTGTAGTATGTATTTCTATGGTAGAGTTTACATCTCCTTTTTTGGTGAAAAAGACAAATCCGTCATCTGCCATTCCAGGCTGAAAACCTGTAGCCCCTAAGTTGTTAAAAGCATTGAATAAACTTGTAGGCCACTGATTATATAATTGTGCCGGAGAAGAAAAATTCTCAGGAATATATGAATAGGCTATTACATAGTTTGAATCTGGAATATAGTTCGTTAAAAAGTTTGCTAATGAATCCAGCTCGTGGGTGTACCTGTAATGAAAAATAAAAAATTTATGACATCTATTTCTGCCCAAATTTGATTGTGCACTTGAACAGGTAGCATTTTCACCATTGAACTGACCAACACAATGATAGCTATGGCAATCTTCACAATCTATTCCATTACTTGATTCAACACACCAAGGCTTTAAGCTGCTTTTGTCCACCACCCCTACAATAATACTTGGCCAAAGCCACCCCCCATAGTCCATAAGATCACCTCCTAATCTCCATGATGTACCTTCCCATTGAGCACCAGTGGTGAAGTTTACATAGCTATCCACCATAATAGTGGAATTTGTAGGGTCAAATTCCCATCTTCTTAAGTTGGAATCAATTAAAATATTGGTATAATTATTATCTGTAATTTGGTGAAAGTGGGCTTGGCTCCAACCCCATTTATTATTAATGAATTGAAAAGACCTTTCTTCCCATTTAATAACGCTACTATCTACCGCACACCTCCAAAAATAAACAGTGCTATCTGTTAGTGTTAATGGGTCATTTAAACCAGTATTGTTGTTTATCCAATTTAAGGGTGAAGCTTCAACAACTCCACCTAGTGAAATTACCTCTTGTTCTTTTAAAAATGGAGAGCTAAAAAATCGTGATGTATCTAACTGAAAAAAATATTTCTTTTCCTTTTCAAAAGGATTCATTGTAGATCCTTTTAAGGTGATACTATCAGTGCCAACAATGCCGTACTGATATGGCCAAATAGGAATTAAAGAATTGGTAGAAATAATGGTGTTTTTATAAATCTCATTATTGGTAAAATCATCAAATTGTTCATCTATAGAAGAAATTGGTAGGTCTACACTAATTCGAAAATCATTAATGCCAATACTTTTTTCAGGTTTTAGAGGTAATCTCATTATTATGGTATCTCTATAACGTACACCACCAACATCTTTCGAATAAAGCGTATCACTAAGGTCTGGGAAAAATTGCTGAACTTCTACTCTAAAAGAATCACTAAATGCTTTTCCAACATTTGATATAACTACATTTACATCAAACGAATCTGCAGCTAAATCGATTTGTTCAGGTGTAAACCAAGCTCTAGTTTCATCTAAAATTAACTCAGGTTTTTGATGTGAATTTATTCTCACAGCTGGATCACCTTGTAAGGCCATGCCATTGTAACAAGATTCATAGGCTGGATTCCAATAAAGCGTAGCGTTTTGCTTGTCAATAATTTTCACAGTTTGTAGCATCTGCTGCCCAACAGTTTGTCCATAATAATATGGGCTCACTTGTTCATAAAATACTTCAGCATAATTATTGATATAGGGAATTTTACCCAATGAACTTGTAGATATAAAACCTATTGCTCCTGCATTGGGAGCATTCACAATTTTTTCTCCATAGGAAAAGTTGTCAATTCCGTGAACATCGCCAGTGTAACAGCCAAGTCCAATAACTACAGGATATTTACCCTGATTATTCCAATTTTCAGGAGCATCAATATTTTGACTAAACCCTATAGAAGAACCAGAATGACCAAAAAATGTAATTAATGATACTCCTTCTTCTAATTTAGATTGGACAAATTGAAAATCGTTGTTATTGATGTCATTTGAAAAAGGATCTTTATTAAAAGTAAAAACAGTACCACCGTATAGCGTATCTTCGATAAGCCGTTTGTAAATCTCCAGCCACCCATTGATATAAACCTGTTCAGTACTGTCAGATCCACCTCCAAAATGCAATACGTTTTTTTGCCATTCTTTTTCGGCAATTGTATAGTTACTCATTGGATCTTGATTGGATTCAAGTTCCATCATTTTTTGTAAATATTCGTCTACATCACTGGCCGAATTAGCACTTAATCTTCCAGTAGGAATTAAATAACTTCTGGTGCCATCATAAATGTTTGTAGAAAAGTGATTATCAGATCCTGGCATTCCCCAAGTAGGAACTAAATTAATAGCATATGAGGCACTATCTTTTCTTGAGCCTGGTTCATAGGCTTCAGGAGCTGGCTTTACTGATTTCCCAATCAAAAAAAGATGGGAGGGCCATGCAGGCCATTGATCCATAGTGAATGTTAAAAATCGTTTTATAGCAATAGAGTTTTTGAATATTCCCCCACCAAATTGATGATACAGTTCTTCTACATCAACGACTAAAGTATCGTATTGAACAGATCGGTATGAAGCATATTGTCTTGAAGAAGAAAGTAAATTTTTATGGGTTATTATGATATAAGCACTATCAACTTGTAGTGCTGGGAAATTAGTAAAGCTGCCGTTTTGGTTTACAGGGGTTAAATCAGTTACGTTAAGTACATTGGATGAATCATAGAGAAATAATAACACACTATCTGAAGATGGAGGAGGTATAACAGCCTCCCAATTGTTATTGGCAAATACTAAAGGAATGGTTCTGTCAATATCATCCAAGTAGTACAACTTTGGATTTACTGCTCCATTTAACATATTCGTTATAGAAATTCTTTGTTTTTGCCCTGCATTATGACTTAGTCCAAATATAATTTCATTGTAGGATGAAAAATTAAAATTATGAGGATACCATAAAGCAATAGACGACACGTATTGGTAGTCAGTTCCTTGGCCAATATTAGAAATGGTGTGATTTACGGCAGTAGTATTGCTGATTAAACTGCTAGATAAGTTGAAATTGAGATGAAGGCAAGCATATCCATAATAGGAAGAATCATAAATTAAATTACTATTTACATAAAGCTTAGTATTGTGGTTTTCGTTATTAAGATTGGCGGTGGATGAATTTGAAGCGATGATATTTGCAATTCCAAAAGCATCTGGCCCTGTAGGTTGATAATTAGCCGTATTAACATTTTCTGTGTAGGACCCATTTTTTTGATGTCTTGGGCCAGCCCAACCTTCACCTAATTCATATTTGGGGCTAGATAATCCACTTTGTTGAGCCCCGGGTACATATTCACTATTGTATTTGACAATTTCTTCTTTCCAGCAAAAGGTTTTTTGGGTGTAATTACTGTAATTAATATCAGTTTCATTAAGTGTCCTTTTATTATTGAAACTGTTATTCCAGGTTAAAAAATAATTGATAGTATCATTAAATAAACTATAATATGCATCCGGCATATTGGTTATCGTATCATAAGCTAAATGATCTATCCATCCATCATTTTTTTTGGCGTAGAATGTGATAAAATCTACACTGTCTATGTAGCCATTATTATTAAAATCATTAACACTTATAGAGATTTCATTTTCTCTTCCAAATAGTTGTAACTGATCATGATTAATTTGACTTAAATCTGCCCCAATAGCATTTAACCCATTATTTAATGTGTAGTAATCTATTTGATGAATTCCAGATGAAACTACAGGGAAATATAAATAGCTTTGGTTGTAGTTGATCCACTCATTTCCGTATTGTTGCCCAAAAGCTATAAAGCCGTTAAAAACTAAATAAAAACATAGCCAATATGTTTTTATATAATTCAAATTAATTAGGGTTTAAGTCAAACTTCAGGGAGAAAATATTGCTATATAAAGCAACAGATGCATCTCCAATGTCAGTTAGTGCATACTCAATTGTTACTCCTTTAATTTTTAATCCAAGACCTATATTTGGTTGAAGGGTATAAATAGATTTATTGGTATTATCCGTGTACTTTTGAATATTTCCAATTCCAGATCTTATAAAAACCAAATCTTTAATATTTAATTCAAAACCCATATGAGGGTCTATAGAAATTGGATTTCCAGAAATTAAAACATTTCTATTTCCATCTGTTGTAAGGTCAAAGTTGAGTTCCGTTAATAAACTAATGTCATTTTTAAAAGAGGTTAACCTGCTTCCGCCTAAAATTATTCTAGGCATAGTAAGTTCAATGCCGTTTTGTGGTAACTCATTATCTGTTTCAATAAACGTATTGATCATCTCATCACTAAGATGGTAATTCCATACATTAAATGTGGATGTAATGTCTTTACCCATTACTGCAAATTTCCATGACTTATATTGGTACTTGGCGGAAAAATCAATTCCAAACCCCCATGCATTTGCAAAATCTCCAGCTTTTCTATTAATTATCTTCGCTGAGCCACCAATGGAAAATTGATCATTTAATTTTCTACCATAACTCATGATAAACGCCATATCTGCTGCTGTGAAATAGGAGATTCTATCGTAATTAATATTGCCTTGTGCGTCTATTAGCTCAGTAGTATTAGGAATATTGTCGACACCAAACCTCAGAAACGAAAAACTTACAGCACTTTTTTCATCGATATTTTTGGCAATGCTTCCAAAATCATATTTAGCTATACCAGCGAAATATTCTGCATGCATCAAACCAATTTGAAGGTCCTGGTCAATGTTAGTAAGTCCAGCTGGGTTCCAGTAACCACTCATAACATCCTCTGTACTAGTAATTACTGCATTAGACATCCCAAGCGCTCTTGCTCCAACACCAATGTTTAAAAATTCATTACTGTATTTGGGCGTATTTAAATTTTGCCCATAGGATATTATAGAAATGGTAAAAATAAGGACACCAAAAATGTTCTTCATATGTTAAAATTAAAGATAAATTATCAAGTAAAGGGTAATTTTTTGTTTATAACTAATCTGTAAAACGATGTTTAGCTTATTTTAGTTTACAGAAATATGAAAAAACATATTCCAAATTTATTTACGGCCATTAATTTATTAAGTGGTTGGTGTTCAGTTTATTTTGCTTTTCAAGATAAAATAGAGATAGCCTTGTTGTTAATTGTTTTTGCTGCTTTTTTTGATTTGATGGATGGATTTGCTGCTAGATTATTAAAGGTTGAATCATCTTTTGGAGCCCAATTTGACTCTTTTGCAGACTTATTTACTTTTGGTATAGCACCTGCAACAATTGTATTTAATTTGGTAGTGGACCAATTCAATTTCACTCATTCTTATTATGTAGTTGTGCTATTTTTAATTTTAGGTTTAATACCAGTAAATGCAGCCATAAGATTAGTTAAGTTCAATTTGCTAGAAGAAAAAACCAGTGATTTCATTGGCCTTCCAAGTCCAGCTTTTGCTCTTGCTGTAGTATCTATCACATTGGTGTTTCTATTTCAGCCATCATTGTTAGAGGAGTACCATTTGCATTACACTTTGCTGGTTTTGTTATTGAGTTTTACAATGGTTACTAAGTGGAAATTCATGGCACTAAAATTTGTAAGTTTTGATTTTAAATCAAACAAATGGAAATATCTGTTGATGCTTTTTGCAGTGTTGAGTTTTATTTTACTATTTATGTTTGGAAATGTAGTAATGGTTATGCCTATAATTATACTTTTGTACTTTATATTTTCAATTTTAAACAATTACACCAAATGAAATTCAAAGCTAGTATTGATGTTATGCCTTTAGAAGCTTTATTAGATCCTCAAGGTAAAGCTGTAACACAAAGTATGAGCAATTTAGGTTTAAATGAAATCAGTAATGTTAGAATAGGTAAACACATTACCTTGTATGTAGATGCAGATAACGAGAATGATGCAAAAGATTACGTAGATCAAGCATGTGGTAAATTGTTGTGTAATAAGATTATGGAAAGCTATTCATTTTCTTTAGAAGAGATCTAATCTTTAAGAGCTAGCTTAAGCATATTAATTACACTTTCAGTTTTAATTGAATTCATACTTTCTTTAGCTTTTTCCTGATCTTTTGTTTTAATCTTTCCAAAAACTGAAATGGCTTCATTTTTGGGGTTGTTTATGATGTATTTCTCATTATTTAATGGTCCAAAACCAATATAATGATGAGTTGGTCCCCAAATGGAAATTACTTTTGTGTTTGTCAAGCTGGCTAAATGCATATTTGCACTATCCATAGAAATAAATGCAGGTAATTGATTAATTAAATTTAATTGTTGTTCAAAATTCAGGTTCTCATCAACCAAAGTGTAGTTTTTAAAAATTTTACTGGTTTGATCCCTCTCTTTTTTACCAAAAGCAAAAATCAGAAAATTGTATCCCTCCATAGCATCTTCAACTTCTTTGAAATTTTCTATCGGCCATATTTTACTTTCATGTTTGGCAAAAGGAGCAATACCAATGGTTCTTTCAAGCTTTTCATTAGATTTTTTCATTTTTTGATTTGAAAAATCTGACGATATAAGTGGAAAATCTTTTCTTAAACAATTTAAATATCGATTGGTAGTGTGAGTCAACTGTTTAAAAGGGATTTCACCTTGAATTAGTAATTTCTTTTCTTTTCTTCCCTTCTCAAAAACGCGTGTTTTTATTCCTCTCGTTTTTAATGCCAAACGAATGGCTTTTGATCTTATTACATTATGTAAATCATAAATTGCATTGAATTTTTTAGCTTGATGTTCTTTAAAAACATGGTTTATTATCTGAGAAATATTTTTTTTCTCCTTGTTTAAATCAATTCCTATAAAATGAATTCGATGATCAAATTCAAAAAGGGATTTAAAATTGATATTTGATAAAATAGAAATGTTAGTGTTAGGATATTCTTTTAATAAACTAATTACAACTGGCCTTAAAAGAATGACATCACCTAGTGAAGAAAATCGTATGATTAAAATATTCAATTTGAAGATGACTTTTTATACAATACTGGATTTAGGTTTTTATCGTTGTACATTTTCATTTGTCTATACAATTTCATGACTTTAAATCCATTTGCATAGTCATCAATTAAGTTATTGTATGAGATAGTCAAATCATCTTGTTGTTGTACTAAGACTTGAAGTTTACCTGTGCATGTTTCAATATGAATTTCATCCGTATCTGTTCTAAGTGTTTGTTCCTTCATATGGTAAATTTTCAAACACAGAATAGATAATTTATCCAAAACCCAACCCGGACTTTCTGTATTCCATGTTGATGTATTGTCACCATTATCCTTAAATTTCACCCAAAAGAAATCATCTATTTTTTCTACAGTATCGGTACGGTCTTGATTGGATTGATCAATTCTTCTCTTTAATGACATTCCTTCAACTGGATCAATATTCGGTTTTCTTATTAAATCTTCCATATGCCATTGTACTGTATCTATCCAACATTTTTCATAGAGTAAGGCTTCAAAATTATTTAATTCAGATGGCATAACTAAAGTTGAATTTATATCATCTTTAAGATGATAATCTTCTATTGCTTGAATAAAAATTGGTATGCATTTTTCAGCTATCATAATTATTTTTTGGGGAATAGAACGGATTTCAGCTCAGTTGCTTCTTCAGGACTTAATTTTCCTGCAAAAACTAAACTGAGTTGCTTTCTTCTGAGTGCAGAGTCAAATCTATTTTTTTCTTCCTGTGTTTCTGGCACTATTGGTGGAACACTTATTGGGTTTCTATTTTGGTCAATAGCAACAAAATTGTAAATAGCTTCGTTACTCTTTTTCTTACTTCCGTCTGCATTTTCAACAAATACATCTACAAAGACTTCCATTGAAGAATTAAATGCTCTACTGACTTTGGCATGTAAACTCACTATTTCACCTGCAAAAATCGGTTGATCAAAAGATACATTATTAATAGATGCTGTTACTACAACTCTACCACAATGTTTGTGTGCAGAAATACTTGCAATTTCGTCCATCCAAGCTAATAGTCTTCCTCCAAAAAGCGTATTTAAGGGGTTAGTGTCGTGAGGTAGAACCATTTTAGTTTGCACTGCTAATGATTCTGAAACTTTTTTAATCTTATTTGTCATTATTGCATGTAATTTCTATCATATCTTGCCTTGTCTTCCGGATTTAAATAAACAGGAGGGCAGTCTCCTCTTTTAGGTCTTTTTAACCACAAAATTCTAACTTTAAGTAGCAATGGTCTATATCGGCTATTGAAAATGCCATATGTTGACTTTCCATTTTCCCATTGCTTAATATTTAAAATGGGGGTTTCCAAAGTTGGAATAATAAATAACCTGTTTTGGAATTTCATTCCATAACCTACTTTTAAATGGAATGACAATAGTAATCTATCTGAGTTTGTGGGTAAAGGAACGGGTTGCTTTTCAAAAAGCATAAAATCAAGATTAGCTCCAATACTAGATTGAATGAATTTAGTATCATTTAACTGATAAATGTTGTTAATGTTATAGTTTAAACTAAGAAACCTTTTTTTGAAAATTGACTTCGTATCTGTTGGCTTTATTATTTCACTACCAGATAATTTCTTATAACTTAATCCATAATCCATATAATTAAAAATGTTCCCACCACCATTAAAGATTTTGTAGCCTCCAATTTCAATTAAATAAGCCAATCTACCTCTTGGATTAATACTGTCATTCTTAATCCCACCTAATCTTTCCATTTCATTTGGCAACATAAAAGTTAGTCCAGGACTAATGTAAAAGTGATGCATTTTATAAGTGCCATCAAGTTCTACTAAAGGGCGGTTTTTCTTTTTATGAAATTGGCCAAATACAGAAGTAGAAATCAAACCTATGAATAATATATAAAATGCTTTTTTTATCATAGTTGTGCTAAGATTTTTTCTTCAATTTCTTCAGAATCCCAATTTTCTTTAATAGCAGGATCTTTAAGTATTTCTTTCATGATTAAATCTTGTTTTTTGCCTTGCGCAATTGCTTTTGAATATGGGATATGACTAAAAGTTACTTGACTATATAATGGAATCCACTTATCTGGGTGTTTTTCATGTAGTTTTGCTTCAATTTTTTTCTGCAACAAAAAATCTTCATTAGCAACGTGGTCTCTCATCACGTAGTAATTGTGTAATGAAAGGTCTTGAAGTGCATCTCCATCGGGTTTTCTTGTAGTCTGGTAAGCTTTAAATGTGTCAGCCCAATTTTGATGTTTTTGAAACAATTCCCACATGACTGAACAATCTTCAAATCCTGCATTCATTCCTTGTCCATAGAAAGGAACAGTGGCGTGACAAGAATCTCCCATTAAAGCAAATTTACCCATAGTCCAAGGGTAACATCTGACAATCGAAAGAGACGAAAGTGGATGCTGGTGCCAGTTTTCTATTAAGTTTGGCATTAAACTATGAAAGTCTGGAAAAACTGTTTTGAAAAATTGATCTATTTTTTCATCAGAGGTTAAATCATTAAAAGCATATTCATGGTTGTCATAAGGCATAAACAAGGTGCATGTAAAAGATCCGTCTTCATTAGGAAGGGCAATAAGCATAAATCTACCTCTTGGCCAAATATGTAATGCGTTTTTTTCTAGTTGATAATTTCCGTTTTCATCTGCAGGAAGTAGCAATTCTTTATACCCATCTTCTATATAAAACTGACTGTAATTAAATCGATCCACTTTTTGCATGGCATTATATCTAACTGCTGAAAAAGCACCATCTGCCGCAAAAACTAAATCTGCTTGATCTTCAAAAACTTCTCCATTGTTTAAGTTTTTTAGTTTAACAATACCCTCATTTAAATTTGCGTCTAAACACTGATGTTTGTAATGTATTTTTGCATGGCCTTTATTTTCTGCAATATCCATCATGATAGCATTCAAATGTCCTCTTGAAACGGAATAAATAGCTTCATCTTTTTTCCCATAGGGCTGATATGTCAATTCACCATCTAAATCATGCATTATTCTGCCAGGCATGGGTATAGCAATTTTTCTCACCTCTTCCTCAACACCTGCATTTCTCAACGCTTTCCAACCTCTATTTGACAAGGCAAGGTTTATTGATTTACCAGCAGAAATTTCAGCTTCTCTGATATCTGGCCTTCTCTCATATATTGTTACTTTATAACCAGCTTTTTGCATGTAAACAGCCCAAAGAGACCCTACTAGACCAGCTCCAACGATTATTACTTTCTTTTCCATCTTTTCTTATAAGCAGATTGATTAAAAATATTTTCTGAAGATTGATTAAATCTTGAAAAAAGTTTTGTTGATAATTTCCATACAAATAGACCAATGACCATTATTCCCAATAGTAGAAGATATAATTTTATGTTGGAATGTATTTCCATTATAGTTTGAGCGCGTTTTGTAAAATTAATCCAAATCGATATACATCTTCAAAGTTGTTATATAATGGTACTGGAGCAATTCTAATTACATTAGGTTCTCTCCAATCAGAGACTACACCTTGTTTTGTTAATTCTGTAAATAATTTCTTTTCTGCTCCATGAGCAACAATTGACAATTGGCAACCTCTTTCAGCTTCATTTTTAGGAGTAATTATTTCCAGATTTATTGTTGAATCTTTGTTGATTTCGTTGATTATAAATTCAAGGAAATTGGTCAGCTGAATACTTTTGGCTCTTAAATTTTGCATCCCAGCTTTTTCAAATAGTTCTAGTGATGCTAAATGTGCAGCCATAGAAATAACTGGGGCATTTGATAGTTGCCAACTTTCTGCTGTTGGGATGGGTGAAAATTTATCTGGCATTTTGAATCTATCCTCTTTATTGTGTCCCCACCAACCAGCAAATCTTGGAATTTCTTCATTTGTTACATGATCTTCATTTATGTAATATCCACTAACACCTCCAGGACCCGAGTTGAGATATTTATATGAACACCAAGTGGCAAAATCTACCTTCCATTCATTCAGATTAAGTATGATATTTCCAGCTCCATGGGCCAAGTCAAATCCAACCATTGCGCCAACCTTATGACCAGCTTCTGTAATTTTTTTCATATCAAATACTTGACCGGTAAAGTAATTTACTCCTCCAATCATAATTAAAGAAATTTCGTCACTGTACTCTTCAATTTTTGCTAAAACATCTTCAGTTCTAATGGTGTATTCCCCTTGACGTGGTCCAACTTCAATGAGGTCTTTATCGGGATCAAATCCATGAAATTTAAGCTGACTTTGAAGTGCATATTGATCACTTGGAAATGCTTTTTTCTCACATAATATTTTACATCTTTTACCTTCTGGCCTGTAAAATGAAACCATCAATAAATGAAGGTTTGTTGTTAAGCTATGAGTTACGGCAACTTCATGGGGTTTAGCCCCAACTAATGTGGCAATTTTTTCAGTGAATAATTCGTGATAAGGCATCCATGGTCTTTCTGCATTAGTATGCCCATCAACACCCCATTTGGCCCATTCATCTAATTCTTTTAATACATAAGATTTGGTTAATTTAGGCTGTAACCCAAGAGAATTACCCGTAAAGTATACAAGGTAATTTTCACTAAAGCTTGGAAAGTGAAATTGATCTCTAAATGATCTTAGGTTATCATTTTCATCAAGTTTTTTTGCACAGGCTAAAGAAAATTCCCAATTAGTCACGATATTCGAAATTTTGAAAGTTTATTGTGCAAATATAGTTGAATTAAAATCTGAGTTATCAAAATGTTGAATTTGTTAAATGAACGCTCTAAAAAACTCTTTACAGATGCCAAAAGAGTAATTCCCGGTGGCGTTAATTCACCAGTTAGAGCATTTAAATCAGTTGGTGGAGATCCAGTTTTTATTAAAGAAGCAAAAGGAGCATATTTATATGATGAAGATGGGAATAAATACATTGATTTTATATCATCTTGGGGACCTTTAATACTTGGCCATGCCCATCCATCTGTAATTGATGCCATTAATACTCAAAGTTATAAAGGAACTTCTTATGGCATTCCTACAGAATTAGAAACCAAAATGGCAGCATTAGTTGTTGAGCTAGCTCCAAATGTAGATAAGGTTAGGTTTGTAAACTCAGGAACAGAGGCTTGTATGAGTGCAGTTAGATTGGCTAGAGGTTTTACAGGAAGGGATAAAATTATTAAGTTTTCAGGATGCTACCATGGTCATGCAGATCCATTTTTAATTCAAGCAGGAAGTGGTGCTTCTACATTTGGTATGCCCAACAGTCCTGGTGTTACTCCATCAAGTGCAAAAGATACCCTCATAGCAGATTACAACAATATAGAACAAGTTAGTAGTTTATTTGAATTGAATAAAAATGAAATTGCTGCGGTTATTTTAGAGCCAATAGCAGGGAATATGGGTTGCGTACTTCCTCAAGAAAATTTCATTAAAGAATTAAAAGACCATTGTCATGATAATGGTGCACTGTTGATTTTTGATGAGGTTATGACTGGGTTTCGTTTGGCCTTAGGCGGAGCACAAGAGGTGTTGTCTATTGATGCAGATTTAGTTACTTATGGAAAAGTAATTGGTGGTGGTTTACCAGTTGGCGCATTTGGTGGTAGAGCCGAAATCATGGATTACTTAGCTCCAGAGGGACCTGTATACCAAGCAGGGACTTTAAGTGGAAACCCAATTGCCATGTCTGCCGGTTATGCCATGTTAAATCATCTAAAAGAAAACCCCAACGTTTTTATTTCATTAAAAGATAAAACAACCTATTTAGCAAATGGAATAAATAAGATTCTTCAACAGATCTCAATACCTTATCAATTGAACAAAATGGGGTCAATGATTTCACTTCATTTTACGGATGAACCTGTTGTAGATTTTAAGACTTCGCAAAAGGGAGATAATGAATATTTTAAACGATATTTTCACGCTATGTTAGCCAATGGAGTATACTTACCGCCAAGTGCATACGAAAGTTATTTTCTAAATGATGCTATTACTTACGAAGATTTAGATTATACCATTCATTCTCTTAGTAAAGTTTTAGATTTTATAATTAACTAAAAAAATCCTCATGATAACTCATGAAGATTTTATATAGTGGGATTGAATTTTAAAAATTAAGTTAATGACCGAGCTATTAATTTAAATAAACATATTTCTTCCCATTTACTATGTTAAAATTATCTCCTTTAGTAGTTGACAATTCACCATCATTATAAACTCTTCTTGTAGTTAGTGTATTGTTGCAATACCAACTCCATACTCCATCTCTTTTGCCATTTCTAATAGCTCCCTCGGCATAGCTGTCTTTATTTGTAGAATTCGGCCCATTTGAACTATAAGTGTTATAAAATGAACCTGTAAATAACTCCCCCTCGTGGAAATATAATTGATTTTCAAAAACTAAATCATCAAGGTTTGTTTTAATATTATTTGTTTCATTTTTCTGACTAGTTCCATTAATAGAAAAACTAAATAGAAGTAAATTGATCATAATTATACTGAGTGTTTTCATGTCTTTTAATTTTAAGGTTTATATTCTTATAATCCAGAAAAAAGAAAATGGTACATCTTTTCTTAATTTATTGGACGTAAAAAAAATAAGTTCCGATTGACTTCATTAGGCAATAAAAAATTATGAAAAAAATTATTGCTTGTGCTGTTGATGGAATTAAAGGAATTATTGTTGATGTTGAAGTTCATGTAGAGAGAGGGGCTAAATTCTATTTAGTTGGATTACCAGATAATGCAGTCAAAGAAAGTCACTACAGGATAACTGCTGCATTAAAAAATATAGGTTTAAAAATTCCTGTTAGACATATAATAATTAATCTAGCTCCAGCGGATATTAAAAAAGAAGGCAGTGCATATGATCTGCCAATAGCAATTGGTATTTTATTGGCTTCAAACCAAATTGTTTTTGATGATGTTGAGCGCTATTTAATAATGGGTGAATTATCCCTTGACGGGGCCATTAAACCTGTAAAAGGTATTTTACCTATGGCTCTAAAAGCCAAGGAGATTGGATTAAAAGGAATAATTATTCCAAAAGAAAATGAAGATGAAGCATTATTTTTAAATGGAATAGACGTTATACCAATATCTCATTTAAATGAGTTACTTGATAAGTTAAAATCTAAAGATTTAATAGCTAATAAATCAATTAAAAAAACCTTTAAACAAGCTAAAAAACAGTTGGATTTTTCTGATGTGATTGGACAACATTTTGTTAAAAGAGCCATTGAATTAGCAGCTTCTGGAGGGCATAATATTTTAATGATTGGACCCCCTGGGTCAGGAAAGTCAATGCTAGCTAAAAGAATACCCTCAATTTTACCTTCGTTAAGTGAATTAGAAATGATAGAAACAACTAAGATTTATTCTGTTATTGGAGGTCATAAAGGATTAGTTGATCAACCTCCCTTTAGAAATCCTCATCACACAATTTCAGATGTAGCATTAGTTGGTGGAGGGAGTCATCCAATGCCAGGTGAGATTTCACTTGCTCATAATGGAGTATTGTTTTTAGATGAATTCCCTGAATTTAAAAGAAGTGTTATTGAAGTCTTGCGACAACCATTAGAAAATAGAGAAATTACCATTTCACGTGCTTTAAAAACAAATACTTTTCCTGCTAAGTTTATGCTTGTATTAGCTATGAATCCAAGTCCTGAAGGAAATTATTATCAAGAAAACAGTATGTATTCAAAACAAAAAGTTTTCAAATACTTAGAGAAACTAAGTAAACCACTAATGGATAGGATAGATTTACAATTAGAAATTGATCCAGTATCCATAAATGAATTAGCTTCTAATGAAGTAAAAGTAGAAACTAGCGCAGAAATTAAGAAAAGGGTAGTTGCTGTTAGAAAAATTCAATATTTACGTCAACAAAAAACGAATGCATTTTTAAATGAAAAAGAATTAAAAAAGTATTGTAAGCTTGATGATGAATCTATGCGTTTTTTAGTTAAAACTGGACAAAAAATGAGTATAACCGCTAGAAGTTATTCAAGAATATTAAAAGTTTCAAGAACTATTGCAGATATGGATAATGCAAAAAACATTGAATTAAAACATGTTTTAGAATCACTTCAATATAGAAGTTTAGAAAGATTAAAAGCTTTTTTAGGTTAGTCGTAAAGTGTGTAAATTTTAAGCTCTAAGATTTTTTTAGACCATCTTTAATAACCACATAATATTCTATCCAATCTTTTTGATTTCATATATATTTGCCGAATTTTTCAACAAAAATTTAATTAATGAAAAGGCTTTTTAACAACTTCACATTTAATCCAAAAAATGATTTTCTCTCTGGAATGACCGTAGCGCTCGCATTAGTTCCAGAAGCTGTGGCTTTTGCTTTTGTTGCGGGAGTTGATCCGCTTGTGGGGCTTTATGGCGCATTTATTATGGGTATTGTTACTTCTCTTTTTGGTGGTAGACCAGGAATGATCTCAGGAGCTACTGGTGCAATGGCAGTTGTAATGGTTCATTTAATTCAAAAGGGAAATATTGTTGGTGAATCATTAGCTAATCCTGTCGACAATCTTGGATTGTATTGGTTGTTTTTTACTTTAATTATTGTTGGGTTTTTACAGATATCAGCTGGTGTTTTTAAGCTTGGTAAATTTGTTAGGTTAATACCCCACCCAGTAATGATGGGATTCGTCAATGGTTTGGCTATTGTTATTTTTCTTTCACAGTTAAATTTATTTAAAGAAACATCAAATGGGGTTGTTGATTGGATGCAGGGCAAAACACTTTTCATCATGTTAGGATTAGTATCTCTTACTATGTTAATTATGTATTTGCTTCCAAAAATTACAAAGAAAATTCCAGCAGCATTAGTGGCTATTATATGTGTTGCAGGACTAACCATTTTAGGAAACATAGATGTGAGTACTGTTGGTTCATTTATTACTGATGGTGGTGGTACAGGATTAGAAGGATCACTTCCTACATTTCAAGCTAATACATTTAAGTTATTAGGAACAATTGCTGGAAATTGGAGCTTAATATTATCAACTGCTTGTCTATTAGCTGCAGTTGGTCTTATTGAGTCTTTAATGACGTTAAATTTAGTAGACGAATTGACTGACTCAAGAGGAAGTGGAAATAGAGAGTGTTTAGCTCAAGGAAGTGCAAATATTTTAAGTGGATTATTTGGAGGTATGGGAGGATGTGCCATGATAGGACAGTCAATAATTAACGTTAATTCCGGTGGTAGAGGAAGACTTTCAGGAGTTGTTGCCTCAATAGCTCTTCTTTGTTTTATTTTATTTGGGGCACCATTAATAGAACAAATCCCTATAGCTGCTTTAGTAGGAGTAATGTTTATGGTAGTTATTGGAACATTTGCTTGGAGTAGCTTTAGGATAATGAGAAAGATTCCCATTTCTGATGCTGTTGTTTTAATAGTTGTTTCTTTAGTTACAGTTTGGCAAGACTTGGCCATTGCAGTATTAGTTGGTGTTATTATTTCGGCACTTGTTTTTGCATGGAAAAATGCATTAATGATTCGTGCTAGAAAAAAAATAAAACCCGATGGTACAAAAGTTTATGAAATCTGGGGGCCTTTATTTTTTGGGTCGGTTCAAAATTTCAATGCTAAATTTGATGTAAAGAACGACCCGAAGAAAATTGAAATAGATTTTATTGAATCAAAAGTAAATGATCATTCTGGAATTGAAGCTATTGATAATATAGTCAATAAGTATTTAAATGCAGGAAAAAAAGTAAAATTGACTCATTTAAGCCCAGAGTGCAAGACACTATTATTAAAAGCTAATCCATCGTTTAATGAAATTATTCAGACGTCAATTGATGATCCAAGGTATTATGTGGTTACAGACCTAATGGATGTTGAGGTCTAAAAAATCAGAATAGGCTGAAATATCTTTTTGGTTAATTATATAGTACTAAATTTTCTGCCCTTTGATCTTTAACTTGGTATGCTTTAAGTAAAGCAGGGTAGTAGCCTTGCTCAATTTGAGTTCTTATATCCGTCTCAAGTTTATTTGATTTTTCTTCTGCACTTGTTGAAGTCACAGGGCTATTATTAATACTATTCAATCGAATAATGTATAAACCTTGTTTCCCCTCAATGATAGACGAAGTGGAAGATGATTCCATGTTAAAAATGTTAGCCATCACTTTGGGTTCAGACAAATTGTTTTGATTATTTCCAATGTTTAAATCACTATACTTAACGGTACCATTTTGTGTTTGATAACCTAATGTTGTAGCAATGGAATCAAGATTATTAATTTCACTTACAACATTTTCATTATTGTTAATGAAATAGTCTGCTTTCAATTTATTTTTAACTGATGGCTCCATGAGTCCTTTAATGTTATTAAATTGATCATTGTCAGCGGATATTTTCTCTTTTAATTGCGCAATTACTATTTGATTATGAGAAATAAAGTCAGGCTCTAAAATGTCTCCAATTTCTGCATTGAAAGCCCATTTTGCTAAGAACAATTTTCTGTTCAATTCACTTGGCCCATAAAAATTATTCTGTTTTGTTCTTTCTAGGTAATTAAAAGAGTTGTTGTTAAAGTAGGTTAGAGGAACATCTCCAGAAGATTTTACTTCATAGCCAAATTCATCTGCAGTTGAAGTTAAACCAGCAGTGTCTGCTTTCATGTAAAAATTAACTGCAATAGAGTCATAATAAAAGTCTTGAGTGTTTGAGCTAGCCATAATTGATTCATCAACAATTGCAATTTTTTTAAGTGTTCCAGTTCTTCTTCCTAAAACTTGAATTATGTGGAACCCGTAATTTGTTCTTACCACACCACTAGATCCGATTCTTTTATTAAAGCTAAAGTCTTCAAATTCAGGAACCATTTGCCCTTTAGGAAACCAAGAATATACTCCACCATTAGCAACAGAGCCCGGATCTTTAGAATATTTTTGAACCAGCTTAGTAAATTTACTAGAATCTCTTCTTACAGCATAGAGTATGCTGTCAGCTAGTTTTTTGTTTTCTGCATCATTTGCATCACCTTCTTTAGATGAAATTAGTATATGACGAACTTTAGCTTGTTCTTCTTCCTCAGTCTTGTATACTTTAACAAGGTTAACTTTGTCTTGGTGCACAAATGGGCCAATAACATCTCCTTGCTTTGCATCATCAATTTGTTGATCTATGAATGAAGAAAACTTTCCGCCTCTATATGCTTGGTCACTAAATACACCTGATGGTCTTGGTCCATACTGAGATTCAAAAAATAGAGGTGTTTCCGCATTATCAGCCACAAATAATGAGTCATCTTCAGCGTTTTTAAAACTTGTTTTTAAAGATTCCATAGAAGAAGTGTAATACGCTATGTCATCAGCAGATGGATCAAATTTTATCACTACGTAGTCATAAACAGCTATATCATTGTTTTGTTTCCATTTTTTCTCATAACGATGATCATTAAAGTAATTTTTTCTTTTCTCATCATTAATATCAATAACGCTATCAGCTATATCATTATAGTTAACAAAAATATAATCAATATTGGCTACTGTTTTTTCTTCAAAATCTAATTTTTTACCCTCTTGAATAGTGCCAAGAACACCATATTTCATCATGGATCGATATTTGTTTAGTTTACGGTCAAATTGAAGAGGTAATTCAAAATTGTTCTTGATGCTAATTATGTAGTTAGGATCTGGTTCGTTTTGGAGTCTTTTCCTCAGTTCAAAAACTTCCTGACTAAATTTTTCTTTATTAAAAACACCATTCTCAACAAATTGCTCTTTAAACTGAGACGGGATAGGGTTCTCCCCATTTAATATACCTTCATTAAACTCTGCATTGGTTACACCAACACCAATTTTATTTAGTTCTAGATTGTAAATAGTGTCAGATATCATTTGATACCAAGCTCTAAACTTGATTTCATCCTCATTGGCATTTGGAAAATTTCTTGAGGCTAAATTTTCAGTCTGATAATATTTCCAAGTTTTTGAGTCAATTTCACTGTTGTTAAATAGACCTATAGATGCATTTTGGTTAGAAAACCAAGGTATTGTACCATCAAAAAGTGGAGTGAATATAAATAACAAAAGTCCTAAACCAACCATTGTAACCAACAAGCCTGATCTTTCCCTAATTTTTCCTATAATTGCCATTAAATTTTTTTTATAAAGTTTGCGAATATACAATTGAATAATCACATATGAAAATTACTTTTTCGTTAAGTATTTTTTATCTTTTATTTTAGTTTAAAAAACATGGTTAATTGGATAGGATATACAAAAGCATTACACCTTATTTTTATGGTTAGCTGGTTTGCAGGCTTGTTTTATATGGTAAGGTTATTTGTTTACTATGCTGAGTCAGATGATAATCATGGAGAATTATCATCAGCATTTAAAAAACAATACCTTCTAATGCAAAAAAGGCTTTGGTATATCATATCATGGCCATCTATGCTATTTACTATATTTTTTGGTCTAATTACCCTTTTTTCTAATCAATATGAATACCTTCTTGGAGAATCATATATGCATGTTAAGTTGGGCTTTGTTGGATTATTAGTTACTTATCATTTTTTATGTCATAGTATTCATACTAACCAGCTCAAAGGTGTCTCCAAATATTCAGGGATGCAAATGCGGATTTGGAATGAAGTTGCGACCCTTTTTTTAGTAATAATAACTTTTGTAATTGTATTACGTGATCAAATTGATGGGTTGTATGGAACTTTAGGTTTTATTCTTTTTGCTGTTGTTTTATTTATTGGAATAAAGGTTTACAAAAAAATCCGACAAAATTAATTGTAAACATTTCTAATTTTTTTTTCAACATCTCTAATTAAAGGCTATTTATTAGAAAGATTCTTGTTAAAATTGCCGTCTAAAAATTAAAAAAAACCAATTGGAAGAAATTAAGAAGATAAAAACAGCTTTAATCTCTGTTTTTTCAAAGGATGGCCTAGACGATTTAGTGTTAAAGTTGCATAGCAGTAATGTTGAAATTTTATCAACTGGAGGCACGCAGCAATATATTGAGGGACTCAACATTCCTGTTACTCCGGTAGAGCAACTGACAGATTATCCCTCAATATTGGGTGGAAGAGTTAAAACATTACATCCTAAAGTTTTTGGAGGTATTTTAAGCCGAAGAGATGAAGAAAATGATCTCAAAGAGTTAACATCTTATGAAATTCCAGAGATAGATTTAGTTGTTGTGGATTTATACCCTTTTGAACAAACTGTAGAATCTGGAGCGCCTCATAAAGATATCATAGAAAAAATTGATATTGGAGGTGTTTCTTTAATTAGGGCAGCTGCAAAAAATTATAAAGATGTAACATTAATTTCCCATAAAGAAGATTACAAATCATTGGTGAATATTATAAATAAAAGTGGTGCCCAAACTACGTTGGAAGAACGTAAAAATTTTGCCATTAAAGGTTTTAGCCTTACTTCTAATTACGATCAAGCTATTCATGGATATTTATCACCAGATGATGAATTAACAGCTTTGAGGTATGGTGAAAACCCTCATCAAAAAGGATGGTACAGAGGAAATTTAGGTGAGGTTTTTGATCAATTACACGGAAAGGCAATTTCTTATAATAATTTACTCGATATTGATGCTGCTGTTATGCTTATGCAGGATTTTGACACATCAACTCCTTGCTTTGGAATTTTAAAACACAATAATGCTTGTGGTTTCGCTACAAGGGATAATTTACTTGAAGCATATAAAGCTGCATTGGCAGCAGATCCTATTTCAGCATTTGGGGGTATACTAATCTCAAATCAAGAAATTGACTTATCTACTGCACAAGAAATTAATAAACTCTTTTGTGAAGTAGTTATTGCGCCTTCATTTGATGATTCAGCGTTGTCACTTTTAAAGTCGAAAAAAAATAGAATTATTTTAAAACAAAAAAAGATTGAATTTAAAGGCAATATTGTGAGATCTTGTTTAAATGGACAATTAGTGCAGGAAAGAGATACTAATATTGAGAAAATCAGCTCATTTGAATCAAAAACAACTAAAATACCTTCTAAAAGTCAAATGAATGATTTATTTTTTGCTAATAAATTGGTAAAACACACTAAATCCAATACTATTGTGTTAGCAAAAGACCAACAATTGCTTGCTAGTGGAACAGGTCAGACATCTAGAGTTGATGCACTGAAACAAGCTATCCATAAAGCAAAGTCTTTTGGTTTTGATCTTAATGGTGCTGTTATGGCCTCTGATGCCTTTTTCCCGTTTCCAGATTGTGTGGAAATCGCTGGTAATGAAGGTGTAGATGCAGTAATTCAGCCAGGTGGCTCAGTTAAAGATCAATTGTCTATAGACTATTGTAATGAACACAATTTGGCTATGGTTTTTACAGGTGTAAGACACTTTAAACATTAAATTTTATATGGGATTATTCAATGTTTTCACACAAGAGATAGCGGTAGACTTAGGTACTGCTAATACACTAATCATTCACAATGATAAAGTAGTCGTTGATGAGCCGTCCATTGTGGCTATGGATAGAACAACAGCAAAAGTAATTGCTATTGGAAGAAAGGCACAACAAATGCATGGTAAGACACATGAAAACATTAAAACTATTAGGCCTCTTAAAGATGGAGTAATTGCAGATTTCCAAGCTGCAGAACACATGATTAGAGGGATGATTAAAATGATGAAGGGAGGCTCTAAATTTATACAGCCTTCCATGAGAATGGTGATTTGCATACCCTCAGGTATTACGGAGGTAGAGAAAAGAGCTGTACAAGATTCAGCAGAGCATGCAGGAGGTAAAGAAGTCTATTTAATTCACGAACCAATGGCAGCAGCCATTGGAATAGGAGTAGACGTGGAAGAGCCTATGGGGAATATGATTATTGATATTGGTGGTGGTACTTCAGAAATTGCAGTAATTGCTTTAGGTGGTATAGTTTGTGATAAATCAATTCGAGTTGCTGGTGATGATTTCACTAGTGATATTGAAGAATACATGAGAAGACAACACAATATTTTAATTGGTGAAAGAACGGCAGAACAAATAAAAATTGAGGTTGGAGCAGCCATAGATACATTGGAAAATCCACCACAAGATTATGCAGTAAGAGGAAGAGATTTAATGACAGGGATTCCCAAAGAAATATATGTTTCCTTTAAGGAAATTGCTCATGCTCTAGATAAGTCTATCTCCAAGATTGAAGAAGCTATTTTAAGTGCACTTGAAATGACACCCCCAGAACTTTCTGCAGATATATACAAAACCGGTATTTATTTAGCAGGTGGAGGTTCTATGCTTAGAGGTCTTGATAAGAGAATTTCAAAGAAAACAAAGTTACCTGTTCATATTGCTGAAGATCCACTAAGAGCAGTTGCAAGAGGGACTGGGATCGCACTAAAAAATATTGATAAGTTTCAATTCTTGATTAAGGGCTAAAACAGTATTTAAAATACCATGAGAAATTTAATTCTATTAATTCAGAAATATAGAAACTTTCTTTTTTTTCTGATACTTGAATTAATTTCACTTTTTCTGCTTTTTAGTTGGAAAAACACCTATCACCACAGTTCATATTTAAATTCTAGTAATTACATTTCTTCGTCTTTCTTTCAATGGAAAAATAATGTCACAACTTATTTTAACTTAAGAGAAATAAATAATCAACTTGTTCATGAAAATGCAGAGTTAAAAGAAAAATTACTTAATAAAGATATTCTGCTCGGAAAGAACTTTGTAAAGTTTGGAGACAGTTTATATTACAGAACATTTAGGTTTCAACAAGCTACAATAATTCATTCTCAATTTAAATTCACTGAAAATCACATGTTAATAAATAAGGGTTTGAAAAATGGAGTTGGAATTGAAATGGGTTTTATGGGAACTAAAGGAATTATAGGTAGAGTTATAAATGTTTCAGAACATTATGCAAACGTACTACCGGTTATTAATTCAGATTTTAAATTGTCAGTAATACATAAAAAATCTAATTCTTGGGGAGATTTAAGTTGGATAAGAGGGGTTAATGATTACAGAACTGCAACTATTGATAATATTCCAATTTATGCTAAAATTAAATTGAATGATTTATTTACCACAACTGGATCTGATGGTATTTTCCCTAGTGATGTTCCTATTGGAAAGGTTATAAAAATGGAGAGAGATCAAGAGGCGCAAAAGAAAATAATTACGATAGAGTTAATGGAAGATTTTTCTAATATTCATATTGGCTTTGTCGTTAAGAATTTACTAAAAGAGGAAATGATAGAAATTCAATCAAATGAATAATTCCTTACAACATATTGTTTGGGTAGTAGGATTATTGATAAGTCAAGTTTTTATCATTGATGTTGTAGATTTGGGAACCTATTCATCTTATTTCACTCCTTTAATTTTTTCATTCATCATTTTTAAAAGAAGATTAGAAACACCGATGACTGAACTTTTAATTTATGCATTTATTATGGGTTTTCTAATTGATGTTTTTAGAAATACAGTTGGATTAAATATGAGTGTAATGTTATTAATAACCATTTTTAGAACTAGGTTTTTATATTTAATTTCAGCCAGGGAAGATTTTGATGATAATGTTGAACTCAATTTATTTAACATTGGTTTATTGAGGTACTTAATCTATTTTGGAACAGTTCTTTTCACTCATCATTTTCTGTTTTTTTTACTGGAGCAATTTTCTTTTGTCAATTTTTTCACATTGGTATTTAAATCACTAATTAATTCAATTATTGCTTTAGTCTTGATAGGCTTTTTACAATATATGTTTATCTCAAAAAAGTAGATGGATCCGTTTCAAAATAGACGATGGGTAATTATTTTAATTGTATTGTCAATTAGTTTAATTTTTTCAATTAGATTATTGTATATCCAAGTCATCAATAAAGAATGGGCTAAAAGAGCAGAGCAAATAAGTTATTTAAAAGAAAATTTACAACCTCCAAGAGGTTTTATATACGATCGAAATAAAGAATTATTAGTTGGAGCTGAAAACATATACGATATTTATGTACTTCCAATCAAAATTAAAGAAGAAGATTCACTTAAAATATGTGAAATTTTTAAACTTACCATTGAGGAATTAAGAAATAAAATTCATCTGGCATCTTCAGGTTATAATGCCCCTTATAAACCTTCTGTTATGTTTGAGTCTCTTAGCAAAGAGGAATTTGCTAAAATCTCCCCTTTACTTTCAAAAGTTGAAGCGCTTGAAGGTAAAGTAAAGACAGATAGAGGATACCCTTTAGCCACCGGAGCCCATCTTTTAGGCTATATCAGAAGAATAAGTCAGCAACAATTAGATGGTTTTAGAGCTAATGGAGATTTGTTTTATTCCAAAAATGATTTTATTGGAATAACAGGACTTGAGAATATATATGAAAAGGAACTAAGGGGAGAAAGAGGAGACGCAAATTACTTAAGAGATTATGCTGGAAATAAAGTGGAGACATTAGATAAAAACCCAGCAACTCCTGGCAAAGATATTTACACTACAATTGATGGTGGTTTACAACAATTAGGAGAAGTATTAATGCAAAATAAAATTGGTTCTATTGTTGCCATAGAACCCAGTTCAGGAGAATTGTTATGTATGGTTTCCTCTCCAAGTTATGATCCATCTATTTTAACCGGTAAAGATTTTGTAAAGTCATATAAGTTGTTGAAATCAAATGATAGCTTAAAGCCTTTAATCAATAGACCTGTGTATAATGATAATTATAGACCTGGATCCATCTTTAAATTAGTTCAGAGTTTAATAGCCTTACAATTGGGTGTAATTAATACGAACACTTCTGTAGTTTGTGATAAGTCAAAAATTGGTTGTCACAATCATGAGCCGCCAAATACTTTAGAGAAAGCCATAAAACACAGTTGTAATCCTTATTTTTTAGAGGTGTATAAAAGATTAATTCTATCAAAAAGCTTTGATAATTACTTTGAAGAAAGTAGAAAGGGTTTAAAGAATTGGGAAGAAATGGTTAGAACATTTGGTTTTGGTCAACCATTAGGTGTTGATGTTCCAGAAGAAAAGGGAGGATTTATTCCTAATGTACCCTTTTATGATAAATGGTATGGCAAAAAAAGATGGGCCTTTAGTACAATTTATTCAAATTCTATTGGAGAAGGAGAAATTGGTGTCTCCCCAATTCAGATGGCTAATTTAGCTGCAATAATTGCCAATAAAGGTTATTATTACACACCTCATTTGGTAAGAAGAGTAGGTGAGGATAAAACATCAAATTTGATCAGGAATAAGACTTGTGTTGATTCCTCTCATTTTCAAGCTGTAATAGACGCTATGCATTTGGTTGTAGAAAGTGGAACAGGCAGAAGTGCACAAATTGATAGTGTAAAAGTTTGTGGTAAAACAGGAACTGTGGAAAATAAGACATTTAATGACCACTCTGTTTTTATTGCTTTTGCTCCTAAGGAAAATCCAAAAATAGCTATTTCAGTATACGTAGAATATGGGACATGGGGAAGTAAATGGGCTGCTCCAATTTCAAGTGTAATGATGGAATATTATCTTAAAAAGGAGTTAAGCGAAAAATCAAAACTAAAAATGGATTTAATCAAAGAAGCTATTATTTTAAACCCCAAATCTGATTTCACCTTTTGATTTACAGAAATTTATCTATATGGAACAATATTGATAAATACCTATTGGTGTTATACTTGATGTTAATGACATTTGGATATTTCACCATTTATTCAAGTAGTTACTCTGGTTTTCTCCTTAACGAATCTTTTTGGGATAATAGTTATGGAAAACAAATGGTGTGGATTATAATTTCAATTGTTTTGGGAAGTATAATTTTACTTATTGAAGGAAGCTTTATACAAAATAGTTCATATGTGTTCTACCTAATTATACTGATTCTTTTAATTACTGTGCTTTTTATGCCAGCTGTAAAAGGAGCTAAATCTTGGTTTCAATTTGGCGGGTTTTCTATACAACCTTCTGAGTTTGCCAAATTAGGATGTAGTTTGGCATTTGCTCGATATTTAAGTTTAATAAATACTAGAACTCAAAACCTAAAGAATAGATTAACTGCAGGTGCCATAGTTATGGTTCCCGCTTTATTAATCATGATACAACCTGACCCAGGAACTATGTTAGTTTTTATTGGATTTGTATTTGTTTTATATAGAGAAGGATTATCTGGAAATTTCCTACTAATTGGACTATTTGCTGTATTAATAGCTGTAGTAGGAGTTTTTTTTAAAGCCTCTGGATCATTTATAGAAGTTGCAAACCTGACTGTTTCTGGTAATTTATTTTTTGGGATTATTCTGGTAATCGGGTTTTTTGTTGCGTTTTTAATTATTAAATATTTTGTTTTACCAAGATACAGAAGAGAGAAATATATAAGACTTATTGTTGTTAGTATTGTAGGGATATCAATTTCTTTATCAGTAAGTTTTATTTATGATAATCTATTTAAAGAAAGACATCGAAATAGATTTCAAATCATGTTTGGTATTAAAGAAGATAGGAAGGGAGATGGCTATAATATATATCAAGCTTTATCTGCTATTGGATCAGGGGAAACATTTGGTAAAGGGTATTTAAATGGAACATTAAGTAATGATAAATTTAAGCATGTTCCAGAGCAAAATACTGATTTCATTTTTTGTGTTTTAGCTGAAGAATGGGGGTTTTTAGGGTGTTTTGCTTTTGTATGCTTGTATGCTTCTATACTAATAAGAATGATAATGATTGCAGAAAGACAGCGCAGTAAATTCACAAGGATATACGGGTATTGCGTAACGAGTATTTTATTTTTTCATTTTATGATTAATGTGGGAATGGTTATTGGATTAGCGCCTGTCATAGGTATCCCACTACCTTTTTTCAGTAAAGGAGGTTCAGCAGTTTTAGCATTTAGTTTAATGATTAGTATTCTATTGAGATTAGATGCAGAAAGAAAAGTAGTGCTGAGATAGTAGAGAAATTAAGCAGTGGAATAAAACAAATTATAGTGATTTTCTCTTTCTTTTTTTGACATCCCAATTGTTTCCTGCATAAACTTATTTCTATCCTCCATGGATTCAAATACCCAAATACAAACAGTATCACTACTATGATAAATAGCTTTCAATTCATCGTCTATTTCACAAATCTCATCCGGGATATCAACTTTTAAGCATATCATTTTTCAATAAACTATTTATTTAGTAGCCAACTTGAAGATTGGATTTTATCGCCTAAACCATCTATAAGCTTTACTCCTAATTGTTCACATATTGGTTTCTCAGGAATTGTGTCGTTATTTTGATCTCCACCATTGGCAAAAGCTAAACTGTATTCCTCTCCATATTCTTGAGCAATTTTTTTAATGGTCTCACAAACAGTTCTGTCTTTATCTATAGAAAGGATTGCTTTATCAACACCTTTTATGCTATTTACGATTATCATTCTTTCTTTTTCATCCTGAAAAGGTTTACTGCCTTTTAATTTTCGTTGTAAATCTGAGTTGACAATTACAAATAAATAATCTGCATGTTGTTTTGCGTTTTTAAAGTATTCTAAATGACCTTTATGAATAGGGTTGAAATACCCACTAACTATTATAGCTTTTCTCATGATTTATAAGTGATATTATTTATGGTGCTTTGTCCCTTACTTATTTTATATGGATTATAATTATGTCCAAACCCAGGGCAATCACATTTTTTACTTTTTCTTTTTTGTTGAATTGTACAGCTATTTATTAGGCATACTAAGAAGCAAAAAGCGTATAGAACTATATGAAATTTACCGTTCATTTAACTTTATATTGGTCAAAATTAATGATTACTCGTACGTAAAGACAATTATTATTGTTTATTTTGGTTTGTAATTGTTATGATTCAAGCCTTTGGTAAATATATGGTAATGCTTTATAGCATTTTTTTAAAGCCTGAGAAATTTAGTATTTACTGGAAACGATTTGTAGATGAAATCATACAACTTGGGTTAAAATCATTATTTATAGTCATTTTGATGTCTGGTTTTATGGGGGCAGTGCTTGTTATTCAAACAGCTAGTGTAATTGAATCAGCATGGATACCTGATTACACAGTTGGCTTTACTGTAAAACAGTCAATGTTACTAGAATTTTGCCCCACTATTATTTCCTTAATATTAGCAGGTAAAGTTGGCTCTAATATTGCTTCAGAACTTGGAACGATGCGTGTGACTGAACAAATTGATGCATTAGAAGTTATGGGAGTTAATTCTGTAGGATATTTAATTGGGCCTAAAATCATTGCATCATTATTTATATTCCCAATAGTCATAATGTATAGTATGTTTTTTGGATTTCTTGGAGGTGGTTTGGTATGTTTTTTTACTGAAATTATTCCTGTTGAACAGTATGTTGAAGGAATTAGATCATTTTCTGAAGAAAATTTCGGATACGTACGTTATGCTTTAATAAAAACTTCTGTTTTTGCTTTTTTAATTACAAGCATTTCAAGTTATTTTGGGTACTTTTTAAAAGGTGGTGCCCTTGAAGTAGGTAAGGCAAGCACTAAGGCTGTTGTTTACAGCAGTGTTTTTATTCTAATTGCTAATTACATACTTACCCAATTAATATTGATTTGATTACCGTAAAACATATTTCTAAGTCATTTTCTGATGTTCAAATTTTAAAAGACATATCGTTTGTTTTTGAAACAGGTAAAACAAATTTAATTATTGGTAAAAGTGGTTCGGGAAAATCAGTCTTAACAAAATGTATGGTTGGATTATATGAGCCAGATCATGGTGATATCCTCTTTGATGATAGAAATTTATCAGAATTGAAACCCAAAGAAAGAAAACAGCTTAGAAGAGAGATTGGTATGTTATTTCAAGCTAGTGCATTATTCGATTCTCTGTCGGTTGAAGAAAATGTTGCTTTTCCTATTAAAATGTTTACTAAAATGAGTAAGGAAGAGATTGATGAAAGAGTAAACTTTTGTTTGAATAGAGTAGACATAATTAATAAAAATCAGCTATATCCGTCCGAACTAAGTGGTGGTATGCAGAAAAGAGTAGCTATAGCTAGAGCAATTGCTATGCAGCCAAAATATTTATTTTGTGATGAGCCTAATTCTGGATTAGACCCTGTTACTGCTATTGTTATAGATGAACTAATTCAAGAAATTACAGAAGAATATAACATGACCACTATTGTGATTACTCATGATATGAATTCTGTTTTAGAAATAGGAGAAAATATCATGTTTATAGATCAAGGAGAAAATAAGTGGACTGGGAGTAAAAATGAGATTTTAGATGTAAAAGTTAAAGAGCTCCATGATTTTATTTATGTATCAAAATTTCTACAACAAATGAAGAAATAAAAAAAGGGGCTCTAGGCCCCTTTTTATTTTAATAAAGATTTCTTTATTTATTAATAACTACATTGAATTTAGATGATTTACCATCTTCAAGTACTAAATTAAATGTGTATGTTCCATTTGAAAGTTCAGAAACATCTACAGTAATCATGTTATTAACATTAACATTTAATGATTGAACTAGTTTTCCAGTTATATCTAAAATGTTTATGCTACCATTACCTTGTACTCCATTTAATGGAATATTAATGTTTGTAGTAGCAGGGTTTGGATATGCTTTGATGTCATTCATAGTGTTATCTTCTAAAGATAGATTAGTAGTTAACTCTACTGAAATACCAGATGTAACATCTGCTCCAAATCCAGTTAAATACCATGAACCACTATTTTCAACAACACTTACTGGTTGTGAATAAACATTATCAAGATTTTGTGTGTAGTCTAATTTATCATCAAAACCGATGTATACATCAGTATCGAATGTATTTACACAAAATAAATAACGTTGATTATCCATCAATTGCATAGGTTGCATAAAAGGAACATATACTTCTTGATAAGCAGAGTCATTTGGATAAGTAAATTCACCAGTAGCTGCAACATTATAAGCAGATACCATTGCATTTGGATCATTTAAATCGGTGAATTGATCATTCCATTCATATCCATATACTGTGAAATATCTTCCAGTTAAATCACCACCACTTACTACAGCAGCAAAGCTTACACCCATTGCAGCCATTCTGCTTGCATTTGGATCTAGGAAAGGAGCACACATGCTAACACTTCCTGTAGCGTTAGATGGTCTGTAGAAAGGGCTTAAAACTAGGTTTTCATTAGAATCTAATGTAGCTGTAGAAAACTTAGTATTACTCAAGTGAAAATCTTGAGAAATAACATTGTCTTGAGCAAACTCTTCTAATGTATCACCTTCATTAACAGAATAGGTTAAGTTATACATTCCAGTACTGTATGATGCTTGACTAAAAGTAGGTAAGCTTACATATACACTATCACCAGAAAGAATAGGAGATGATGCAGAAGTTTGATCATACAGAGTTGTTCCACCTTGAGTGATAACAGCTTTTAATGTTACGTTATTATCCTGACTTCCTGGATTAGTTACCCAAGCACCTAATTGAACATCATACTCAGAATTATCTTGAGCTAATGCAGCAGGCATAGAAGCTGCTTCAGGTCTAATTATACCAGAATTTTCAATAGCAACATTATAACTAAATGATCTTGTTCCAATAAATCCAACAACTGGACCATTAGCCATTTCATTAGTTATAATTAAACCAGTTGCATCTTCGATGAAGATTGCAGGAATAGTAACGTTTGCTCCATCATCACCAGGAGCCATGTTAACTAGGCCAGGTTCTCTATTGATAATAATTGCTGCAACTGCACCAGCATTTTCAGCATTTAAAATTTTTGTACCAAACTGGCAAGTATTTCTGTATATAACAGCAATTTTACCTGAAAGGTCATTAATTAATGGGTTACATCCTTCAGCAGACATTGGATTTCCCTGAGGGTTTGTACCCGCAGTACCGTCATCTACAAACATTAGTGTATCCATTACAGCGTTAGCAGTATCTAGAAGATCTGGGCTACCCCAACCGGCAACATCATTAGTAGATGTAAAACCATAAGGGCCAGCAATAGTCGCAGGAGCTTCAACTGTAAACTCAATAGTTTGAGCTTTCAAACTGAAGATGGAAAAAACTAATAGGATTGTACTAAGTAGTATTTTTTTCATAGTTATTTTGATTAAAGTTTAGTTAATTGCCGCTAAAAATAAGAAATTATTAGGTTAAAATAAAATTATTATTGTCGATTTGTTATTACAAAAAAAAAGGGAGAATTTCTTCTCCCTTTTTTAGTGAATAGATAAGATTCTATTGTACTGTTAAGGTTTCTTTATGAGAACCTTTAGAATTACTCAATTCTAAAATGTAAGTTCCTTTTCCAAAGTTAGATAAATCTATAGTAGAACTATTAGAAAGGGTTGAAGTGTAAATTAACTTTCCAGCAACATCAAAAACGTTAGCATTCAATGTTTCGTTAAGAGATGTATTTACATTAAATACTCCATTTGATGGGTTTGGATATACACTTACTTCTTCTAAAGTAGATTCCGTAACGTTAACATTATTTCCAAGAATTAACTGAATAGCAAAAGCATTACCATTAGTGTATGCTTGGTCCTGTGGATACCAGATTACACTTTGCCATGCTGGCTGAGGAACAGTTTCGTCATCTAAAATTCTTATATCATAAGTATTTCCTGCACTGTATAATTCAACTGCAGCATAATAATTACCAGGAGTTACATCTAGGTTAGCCCATGTATTTTGATTTGTATTAGGGTCCCAACCAGTTAAAGTAACAACAGGAATATCAAAATATCCTTGACTTACATCATTTGCAGTTACTGTATACAAATCAGAAGTAAATAAAGCATTTCCAAACATACCACTAACCATGTCAAGTGAATCTAGTATGTAAACAACAACTTCACTATTAGCCATTGAAGTTGAAGTAATGTAAGTTCTTACAGAGTTAATAACTTCATTTTGTTTCATTGGATACAAAGTAGCACAAACAAGACCATCTGCAGCATCTGACCATGAGTTACTACCTAGTGATGAAAGATCTAAGCTATTTGTTGGATGAACATTTAAACCGTCTAGTGAATATAAATCACTAGTAATTTCAAAATTTCTCTCATAAACATTATTAGCGTCTGCCGTGTCAGCATCAGAACTAAAAGTGTAAGTGCCATTGTAAACACCAACTTGAAGGTTTACATTTTCGGAACTGTTAAATGTATGAGATGAATCATTTTCTAATAATGCAATAGAGGATGTTGATGAAATAGTTGATGGACCACTAAAGTTTACATTTAAAGTAACGTTAGTTTGGTCTAAAGCACCAAAATTAACAACTGATCCACCAATGTCATAATCAGTTCCTGCATGGGCGATTGGAGTTCTTCCATATTCTGCACCGTTAGAGTTGGTTTCAAAAATCCATCCAGATTGTGCTTGGATATCATTTGCAGCTTGTTCTACAATTTTAAAATCATCTACAAACCAAGCGTAACCCCAAGTTCCAGTCCAGTTAAATCGGATATAGATATCAGCAAGTTGAGTTGAAGTTAATCCAACTAACGCGGAGCTAATATTTACTTGCATAACTTCTGGATTAGCAGTAGCGTTTCCAGTGAAACCAGCTTGACCTGACCAATCAGGGAAAGCATAAAAAACATTACTCATATTTGTAATATCTGTTGATGGATCTAAATCAGGCCATACTACGTTTCCACTTCCATCACCAATACCAACAACGATGTATGGATTTTCGCTGTTGTATCTTCTATATTGAGTTTCAAATTCAACTACAACATTTGGATATCCATTTAAATCAACAGGACTAGCCATAGTTAGCCAGCTGTCTTCAATCTCTGTTCCACCAGTTGCTCCACCGTACGCATCGGAGTCTAACATAGCGTAACCATCACTAGCTGTAGTAGATACTATAGTGGGAATAGGGTATGAACCTGTGCATGCTAAACCAGTTCCAACTTGCCAATCTAAACTACAAGCAGTTGGGTCATGAGCAATTACCCAATCAGATGGGTTTGCAAATGTGTTTGAATAGATTACAGTTTTATTAACTGAGGGTGAAATTTTAGATGTTCTTTGATATTCTAAAACATCTTTTTTGATTGGTTTTAAAAACTCATTTTGTTGAGCATTAAGAGATAATCCCAATCCGATTAATATAAAAAGGTAAATTTTCTTCATGATTTGTTTATTAGTTGTTGTTGTAAAATTAATAAAAGTTAAGTTATTCTTAAAATAACTATTTATAAATAATAAATGATTTAGTTATTCTAGAATGATCAGTTTCGATATTTAGGTAATATTTACCATTAGCAAAATTTGATGCATTAATATTAAACGCTCTAAGTCCATTACCATTCTGGTAAGAAATGTCTGAATAAATAATTTTTCCAGTTTGATCAAAAATAGAGAGATTTACAGACGTACTTGGGTATTCTAATCGGTATTGAATATTCAAATAGTCCGTAGCTGGGTTAGGAAATGTAGATACCTGTAAACCATTAAAAAACTCATCGCTATCAATCCCTAGATTATTATCTCCAATTACGGCAAACATGGCGATATTGTTATTAAGATTTCCTCCAAATGCAGAGTTTGTAACCATAAATGGTCCACCTGGTGTAAAATTATGAAATGCATATTCCCATCCAGATCCATTTTCATCACTTAAAATTCCGATTGTATCTCCAGTAGAAATAAATGTGCTGGCGTCAAATTCTATAGCAAAATTCCCTGTCACATAAATAGAGTTACTTAACATTACTGAGGTTAATCCACCAGTAGTATCACAAGCACTAATGTTTAAAATTTCAGAAGCTAGGGCATTACCTGCAGGACCTTCATGTGATGCATTCCAGTTGGTGCCGTCATATGTGAAAGCTTGATTTGCACTCATTTGATAAATGTTGACACCAATAGTTCCATCAACATTGTCGTTAGGGTTCTCATATTTACCACCTACAAAGAATAAAATTTCGTTTATTTCTGCTGTAGAATTATTTGTATTCATGTATCCTTGAGCACAAACATTCAATGAGTCAACATTAGATCCATATACATATCCTCCACCCATGTATCCATAAATAAAGATATTGCCTGTAGCAGCAAATTCAGGAGCAAAATTTCCACTTAATGTCCAACCTGCTGTATCAGTGTTAGATCTTTGGATTTTTCTATCAATCGAAAATTGTTCTTTAATGTAATGTTTGTTTTTAAATGGTTGTGCATTTAGTTGACCAACCAAGGAAATGATTGTTACAATTAAGAAAGTAAGTTTAGTTTTAGTAGTAATTATATTCATATTCGTTTATTAAAAGTTTGCAATTATAATGCAAAATTTATGAGTTTGCAATTTGAGTTTCTTTTTCATACATCTCAAGTGGTAAGCAGCTACATACCAAATTTCTATCACCATAAGCATTGTCTACTCTCCCAACAGGTGGCCAAAATTTAGCATTGTATTGATGAATTGTTGGGAAAACGGCATCCTTTCTAGAATAGCAATGATTCCAATTTTCATCTGCAATTTGAGCTGAGGTATGTGGAGCATTTTTAAGTGGATTATCTAATTTATCCAATTTACCCTCAGCAATTTCATTTATTTCTTTTCTAATGCTAATCATAGCTTCAATAAATCGATCCAATTCTACTTTTGATTCGCTTTCAGTAGGTTCAATCATTAGTGTGCCAGGGACTGGAAAGCTAACTGTGGGTGCATGAAATCCATAATCAATTAAACGTTTCGCAATATCTTCTACCTCAATACCAGTAGTTTTTTTAAATGTTCTGCAATCCAGAATCATTTCATGTGCCACTCTATTATTATTACCTACATACAAAATGTCATAATGATCATTCAGTTTTGATTTTAGGTAATTGGCATTTAGTATAGCTACTTCTGTTGATTTTTTAAGGCCATGAGATCCGAGTAATTTTATATATCCGTAGGAAATCAGTAAAATTAAAGCGCTTCCCCATGGAGCACCGTTGATGGATTTGATGGCTTTTTCACCACCAGTTTGTATGATTGGATTTCCTGGGAGAAAAGGGGTGAGATGTTTAGCAACACCAATCGGTCCCATTCCTGGACCACCACCTCCATGAGGGATGGCAAATGTTTTATGTAGGTTTAAGTGACATACATCAGCACCAATAATTCCTGGAGATGTCAATCCAACTTGTGCGTTCATGTTTGCACCGTCCATATAAACTTGCCCGCCATTTGCGTGTATTATGTCTGTTATAGCAATAATTTCTTCTTCAAATACACCATGTGTTGAAGGATAAGTAATCATCAAGGCAGCAAGATTTTCTTTGTGTAATGTTGCTTTGTGTTGAAGGTCCTCGAGGTCAATATTTCCTTTTTCATCACATTTGATTAATACAACTTCCATTCCTGCCATAACTGCGCTTGCAGGATTTGTACCGTGAGCACTTGTTGGAATTAGGCAAATATTTCTATGTTCTTCATTGTTGTGTTTGTGGTATGCTCTAATTACCATTAGACCTGAATATTCTCCTTGAGCACCACTATTTGGCTGTAAAGAAACACTGTCAAATCCTGTAATATCACTCAAGTCTTTGATTAAAGATTCAAATATTTCCTGATATCCTTGTGTTTGATCTGTAGGTGTAAATGGATGAAGGTTGCAAAAAGCTGGCCAAGTAATGGGCTCCATTTCTGTAGCCGCATTAAGTTTCATTGTACATGATCCAAGAGATATCATGGCATGAACTAATGACAAATCCTTGTTTTCTAATTTTTTTACATATCGCATCATTTCAGTTTCTGAATGATAACTGTTAAAGACTTTTTGTTGTAGGAATTGGTCATTTCTATCGAATTCACTATCGATACCCTTAAGTCTTTCAAGTGAAACATGTTGTCCTAATTTAGTACCTAAAACAGAAGCAATTTTTTCAAGTTGAACCCACGAGGTAGTCTCATCAATTGATATAGAAATGGAATCATTTCTGTAAAAAAGATTAATGTTGTTTTTAATCATTAAATCTTTAATGGATTCATCTTCTGTAGAAATAGTTATAGTATCAAAATGATTTCTGTTTACTATTTTAAGACCCATTTTTTCAAGGCAATTTCTAAGGCTAGATGTCTTGGTTCTAATTTCTTGTGCAATTTCTTTAAGCCCATTAGGACCATGATAAACCGCATACATTCCAGCCATTACAGCTAAAAGGGCTTGGGCAGTACAAATATTGGATGTTGCTTTGCCTCTTTTAATATGTTGCTCTCTTGTTTGTAAGGCCATTCTCAGAGCCGGATTTCCATTAGAATCTAATGAAACACCAATTATTCTACCAGGAATAAATCGCTTGTGAGCTTCTTTGCATGCAAAGTAGGCAGCATGTGGCCCTCCATAGCCCATGGGTACTCCAAAACGTTGGGTTGAACCAACAACAACATCAGCACCCCAACTTGCTGGATTTTGAAGTAATACTAAACTCATTATATCAGCTATTGCTGCAACAGGTATGGTAAATGCTTTGGTTTTTTCAACAAATTTTCTGTAGTCACAAACTTCACCAAATGCATCAGGGTATTGAATAATAGCTCCAAAAAAATCATCTGTAAAAGAAACTTCTTCAGGATCGGCTGTAACCACTTCAATACCTAATGGTTCAGCTCTTGCAATCATAACTTCCTTATTTTGCTCAAATATTTTTTCGCTAATGAAGAATTTATTCACATTTCGCTTTTGCTGATCTCTTGATCTCATATGAAAAAACATGAGCATGGCTTCCGCAGCGGCCGTAGCTTCATCTAGCAGCGATGCGTTAGCTAATTCCATGCCTGTTAGCTCTGTTATAAGAGTTTGAAAGTTAAGTAATGCTTCCAGTCTTCCTTGCGCAATTTCTGCCTGATATGGTGTGTAAGCAGTATACCACCCTGGGTTGCATAAAATATTTCTCTTTATAACATTTGGGACATTTGTTCCATAAAAACCTTGGCCAATATAATTGTCATATAGCTTATTTTTATTTGCAATACTATGGAGATGATTGAGGTAATCATTTTCATTAAATGCATCACCTACTTTTAATTCATCTTGTTTTAAAATAGATTTTGGTATAGTTTGATCAATTAATTCTTGAACTGAATTATTCCCTATTTCGGATAACATTTCGGAGATTTCATGTTCTTTTATTCCGATATGTCTATTAACAAATGAATTTATCATGTTTTATATACTTTCAATTTTCGGCAAATATATATATCCAAGTTATGAAATTGTAGATTTGTTAATCAATTGTTTATATTTAATTTCTAACCTTTTAATACATGCTGTCATTAAAATTTTAACACTTTTATTTTCCTTAATTTCAATTGCACTATTTAGCCAACCTCAAATTGATTCAATTCCCACAGGAACATTACTTTTTAATGATGGTGATACAATAGTTTTTAAATTATATAATGAGAACGATTGGTTGGTTAATGGCTTTAAGATGAAAGGAGAACTTTGGACAATAAAAAGCTACCCTAAATCATCACTTTTTCATTTTGATTCTTATGATAATGGGAAACAAATTTTTTACCAATATGCTCCTTCTAAAGGAAATTTCATGACTCTTAAAGAGATGCAACAATTCGTTAGCGGAAAAAAAACAGCTAAATACGACTATTCTTCTAGAAATGAATTTTATAAAGCTATTTTCTTTGGATTTGCTCTTTCTATGTTAGATACATATGAATTTAGAAATGGATTTAGTGGGGGATTCTTCCAAAATAGTGCAAGTTGGTTAACTATTTCTTCTCCAATGTGGAGTACCTTTCTAATAAAGAGAAAACAAAATAAATTAAATAAAAGTCGAAATACTTTAGAAATAGATGACTTAAAAGCATGCTATTATCAAGGGTATGATAATGTTTTCATTAGAAAAAATACAAAGGCAGTTTTAGGAGGGTCAATTTTAGGTGCTTCAATTGTAGTTGCTACTAAGATATTTTTAGAGTAAATATTGAAATTGAAAAAAGTTATAGATTTCATATTATTTTCAAACACATGGATTTCCATTGGGGCTGTTTCGTGTGCAGCTTCAGCATTTATTTTTTACCAAAAACCCATTGCAATTGAATTTTTAGCATTGGTATTTTGCGCCACTTTTTTTGGATACAATTTACAGCAGAGCAGTTATGATGAAATTTTTGATGACAGAAAAAATCAATCTCTATGGATCAGTAATTACGGAAAAGTCATTCAAAAACTATCTTATGTAATTTTGATTATTTCGATAATTCCGTCAGTGAAAATATTTTCTTGGAAAAATATCTTATTTACTATACCTGCATTAGTTCTGGTTTTATTTTACAGAGAAAAGAAAAAAAATACTTTTAGCTTTAGATCAATACCTTTTTTTAAGCTGTTTGTTATTGCTTTTGTATGGACATGGACTTGTGCAATTTTGCCACAGCTTATCTATTTTAATAAAGTTGGCTTATACTATCCAACAATACTATTTTTTTATATTATATCTATCACCATACCTTTTGACAAGAGAGACTTGTCTTATGATTCCAAAAAACTTAAAACTTTACCACAGCTCATTGGGATTAAATCTGCCTACTTGACATCTTTCATAATCATTTCTTTATTGCTAATTATTGCTATGTATTTCAAAAGATATCTTTTTTGTATTTATTTAGTTATAACCATATTGGTTTTAATTCCTAGTTATAAAATAAGAGGGGAGTATTACTACTTATTAATATTAGATGGTTTGTTGCTACTTTTTCCAATATTTGCAAAGTGAAATCATCAAAATCTAAAATATTAATTATATATACTGGTGGAACCATTGGGATGGTAGAAGATCATGTTAGTAAGACATTAAAACCGTTTGACTTTAACCAAATCAATAAAGAACTTCCTGAGCTTAGGAAGATTAAATGTCACATTGATGCGGTATCATTCAAGAACCCTATTGATTCCTCTAATGTATCTCCAGTTATTTGGGAGAAAATAGGAGATTACATAAACAGTAAATACAATGATTATGATGGTTTTGTTGTTTTGCATGGAACAGACACCATGTCTTATACAGCTAGTGCACTTAGTTTCATGTTTCAGCACCTAAATAAGCCCATAATTTTCACCGGCTCACAATTGCCAATTGGCATGGTAAGAACTGATGGTAAAGAAAATTTAATTACCGCCATTGAAATTGCTGCAACTAAAAAGGAAGGAGAACCAGTTGTTCAAGAAGTAGCTATATATTTTGAATATCAATTATACAGAGCTAATCGGACTACAAAAATCAGTTCTGAACATTTTGAAGCGTTTAAGTCTTATAATTTCCCTCCACTTGCAATAGCAGGTATTGACATCAATTACAATCATAGCGTACTTTACAGGCCTTCAATTAAAAAGATGAACTATATTAAAGGTTTTGATACTAATGTTTTAGTCATTGTATTTTTTCCAGGTTTAGATTTAGAATCTATAAAGGAAATGATTCAAAATTCATCTTGTAAAGTTGTTGTTTTAATGACCTATGGATCTGGAAATATTCCTATGAGTGATAAAATCACAAAATTGATCAAAAAGCAAATTAAAAAGGGGAAGATATTTTTAAATGTAAGTCAGTGTAAAGCTGGTCGTGTTGAGCAACAGAAATATGAAACTGGAATTCAATTGCACAATTTAGGTGTACTAGGAGTTTATGACATGACTTTAGAGGCTGTCATCTCAAAAACTATGTTGTACTTGCATAAATTCCCAAATGACGTTAGTCAATTTACAACTGAATTTTTAACAGAAAAAGCAGGAGAATTTTCTATTTAAAATTTTATTTTGTTTTAAACCTATATTTTTTCGTAATTTGGCCACCGCAAAAATTATTATACAATTAATTGACAATTAAAAAAATCATGAAAAAAACAGTTTTATTTATCGCATTTTTGGGGATGTTTTTATTTTTTAATCCTCTAATGGCACAGGATGACTCGAGTGCTAATGATAATGTTGAAATGGTAGAAGATACTGCAGGTAATGTAGATTCAGTTCAGGTTGAAGAAGTTCAAGAGCCTGTAGAGGAAGTGGTAGAAGAAGCCGTTGAAGAGCCAGTTGTTGTAACTGAAGAAGAGGAAGAAGAAGGTGGGTTTTTTGATAATGTAGAAAAAGTTACACAGGAAATTAAAAAGAAATTTATCGATGGTGGTCCTCTATTTATGTCATTTGTATTAATTGCATTAATCTTAGGTTTAGCGCTTTCTATTGAGAGAATTATTTATTTGAATTTAGCTACAACAAATACGGAGAAGTTATTGAAGGATATTGAATCTGCTATGTCAAATGGAGGTGTTGATGCAGCTAAAGATGTTTGTAGAAACACTCGTGGACCAGTAGCAAGTATATTTTTACAAGGTTTAGAACGTAGCTCAGAAGGTATTGAAATGGTCGAGAAGTCTGTGATTGCCTATGGTGGTGTTCAAATGGGTCTACTCGAGAGAGGTTTGTCTTGGATTGGGTTATTTATTGCACTTGCACCTATGCTTGGATTCATGGGAACGGTAATTGGTATGATTGATGCTTTTGATATTATTGAGGCAAAAGGAGAAGCAA
>CAJWIX010000004.1 GCA_913042175.1 uncultured Flavobacteriales bacterium | reverse complement strand
ATTGGACATTAGAACTTGCATCATATTTAGAAGACGCTCCTTGGCCAGCATCAAAGGACGAACTTATAGATTTTGCCATGAGAACTGGCGCTCCGTTAGAAGTAGTTGAAAATCTTCAAGCATTGGAAGATGAAGGAGAAATCTATGATAGAATTGAAGAAATTTGGCCTGATTACCCTACTAAGGAGGACTTCTTCTTCAATGAAGACGAGTATTAAATAAATTTTATTTAATCCTCTTCATTTAACTTTAATCTTTTTTAAGATTATAGTTTACGCTTGTTTGAACTATTCGATTATTTTTATCATCCGAAAAATTAAGTCATGCTTGATGGAATCCTAAAAAAACTCTTTGGAGATAAATCTCAAAAAGATTTAAAAGAGCTGTCGCCTATAATAGATCAAACTGCTGGGGTATTTAGTGAATTGCAACAATTGTCAGATGATCAGCTAAGGGATCAGTCGCGAATTTTCAAAGAGGAAATAATATCATCTTACAAAATGATTTCTGATGAGGTTCATGAGCTTAAACAAAAAGCTTCATCTGAAAATATGTCTATTCAAGATAAAGAAGCTTTATTTGAAAAAGTAGAATCATTAGAGAAGGATGAGAATGCACTTATTGAGGAAAAACTTCTTGAATTAATGCCAAAAGCCTTTGCTGTAGTAAAAGAAACGGCAAGAAGGCTAACAACAAACGGATTGTTAAAAGTAAAAGCCAATGATTTTGATAAAATTTTAGCCGAAAATTCAGACTTTGTCAAAATTGAAGGTGATCATGCTCTTTGGTCAAATACGTGGGATGCTGCAGGGTCTGAAATACAGTGGTCCATGGTGCATTATGATGTTCAATTAATGGGTGGTGCGGCATTGCATAAAGGCAAAATTGCAGAGATGATGACCGGTGAAGGTAAAACCTTGGTAGCCACTTTACCAGTTTATTTAAACGCTCTAGTTGGCAAAGGTGTCCATGTGGTAACAGTGAATGATTACTTAGCCAGAAGAGATGCAGAATGGATGGGCCCATTGTATCAATTCCATGGCTTAACAGTGGATTGTATTGACAGGTATCAGCCACATTCTCCTGAACGAAAAGCGGCTTATGATGCAGATATAACTTTTGGAACCAATAATGAATTTGGGTTTGATTATTTGAGAGATAATATGGTGTCTGAAACAGAAGGGTTAGTTCAACGAAAGCACCATTATGCAATTATTGATGAGGTGGATTCTGTTTTAATTGATGATGCAAGAACACCACTTATTATTTCAGGACCTGTACCAAAAGGAGATGAACAAGAATATGTAGGTTTAAAACCAAAAGTAGAAACCTTAGTTAATTATCAACGAAAATTGATTAATGGACTGCTTAATGAAGCAAAAACAAAAATTGCTAAATCGGAATCAGAAGGTCTAGATAAGAAAGAACAAAAACAACTATTTGAAGATGGGTGTTTAGCTCTTTTTAGATCTTTTAGAGGGTTGCCAAAAAATAAGGCACTTATAAAGTATTTAAGTGAGCCTGGTGTTAAAGTACATTTACAAAAAACTGAAAATTTCTATCTGCAAGATAATGCTAAGGAGATGCCTAAGGCAGATGAGCTTCTATATTTTGTGATAGATGAAAAGAATAACACGATTGATCTTACTGAGAAAGGAATTGATTTAATTTCTGGAGAGAACGACCCAGATTTTTATATTTTACCTGATATAGGGGAGAAAGTAGCAGAAATAGAACAACAACACTCAGATTCTAAGCAAATCATTAAGCTTAAGGACGAGATGATGGCTGATTATACAGTTAAGGCAGAACGTATTCATTCCATGAATCAGTTGTTGAAAGCTTATACACTTTTTGAAAAAGATATTGAATATGTTGTCATGGACAACAAGGTGAAAATAGTGGATGAACAGACGGGTAGAATTATGGAGGGCAGGAGATATTCTGACGGATTACATCAAGCTATTGAAGCAAAAGAAAATGTAAAAGTTGAAGCTGCTTCTCAAACTTATGCTACAATCACCTTACAAAATTACTTTAGAATGTACCACAAATTAGCTGGTATGACTGGTACGGCAGAAACAGAAGCTAAAGAGTTTTGGGATATTTATGAATTAGATGTAGTTGTAGTTCAAACCAACAAGCCCGTCATAAGATTTGATCAAAATGACTTGGTTTTTAAGACTGGTAGAGAAAAATATCAAGCTATTATTAATGAGATTGAGGAATTAAGGTCTGCTGGACGACCAGTATTGGTAGGTACTACTTCTGTAGAAGTTTCAGAACTTCTTTCCAGAATGTTAAAGATGAAAAAAGTTCCTCATCAGGTGTTGAATGCTAAACTTCATCAAAAAGAAGCTGAAGTTGTTACAGAGGCTGGGAAACCAGGTACTGTAACTATTGCTACAAACATGGCAGGTAGAGGTACAGATATTAAATTAGGTGAAGGGGTTAAAGAAGGTGGTGGATTGGCCATTATTGGAACAGAAAGACATGATTCAAGAAGGGTTGATAGACAGCTAAGAGGTAGGTCTGGAAGACAAGGTGATCCTGGTTCATCTCAATTTTTTGTTTCTCTTGAAGATAATTTAATGCGTTTGTTTGGTTCTGAACGAATTGCAAAGATGATGGATAGAATGGGGCATAAAGAAGGAGAAGTTATTCAACACTCCATGATTACAAAATCTATTGAACGAGCTCAGAAAAAGGTAGAGGAAAACAATTTTGGTATAAGAAAACGATTATTGGAGTTTGATGATGTGATGAATAGTCAAAGAACAGCTATTTATAACAGAAGAAAGAATGCTTTATTTGGTGAAAAATTAGACCTGGATATAGATAATATGATTTATGATATCAGTTTCAGTATCATATCATTCACACAAGAAAGTTCCGATTATGAAAGTTTTAAATTTGATGTTATTACCAACTTTGGCATTGAACCACCATTTTCTGAAAAAGAATTTTTA
The DNA here is from genome assembly GCA_913042175.1 of uncultured Flavobacteriales bacterium. Lineage (GTDB taxonomy): Bacteria > Bacteroidota > Bacteroidia > Flavobacteriales_D > Parvicellaceae. Next base: position 56,452 of record CAJWIX010000004.1, on the reverse strand, counting down.
GAAAAAGATATTAATGAACTTGCAACGCAACTATATCAAAATGCTAAGGAGAGATACAACAGAAAGTCAGCTTATATTCAAGAAAGAGCATTTCCTGTAATCAAGAATATATATGAGCAACAGGGTGATAAAATAGAAAATATCGTTATCCCATTTACTGATGGTAAAAGAGTTATGAAAGTTGTAGCTAAACTTTCTAAGGTTTATGAAACTGAAGGTTTGGAAGCGCTTAAAGCTTTAGAAAGAAGTATCACACTTGGATTTATAGATAACGAATGGAAGGAACATTTAAGAGAAATGGACTTCTTGAAGCAAAGTGTATACCACGCGCAATATGAGCAGAAAGATCCTTTGTTAATATATAAATTGGAAGGATATCAACTCTTTCAAGGTATGATGGATAAAATGAATAGAGATATAATTTCATTTTTAATGAAAGCTCAAATTTATGATACCAATGAACAGGCTGTTACCTCCTCTCATCAACCACAAAAACAAGATTACAGCAAGCTAAAGACTGGAAGAGAAGATATAGCTCAAGCAACTCAATTAAATAAGGAAGCTGCTCAAAGAGATCAATCAGGTCCTGTAAAATCAAAGCCTATTATGGTAACCAAAAAACCAGGAAGAAATGAAAGAGTAAAAGTCTTGAATCTTCAAAATGGCGAAACAAAAGAAATGAAATTCAAACAAGCTGAGCCTCTTATAAATTCTGGGTCATGGCAAATGGTAGAGATGGATTAATTATCATTTGAGAAATCATTAATCTATTTCATTATTTAACTTTATAACCATAACTTCAGCATTATGAAAAAAATAATATTGATTTTTTTGGTTTTTTTTATATCTATTGTAAAAAGTCAGATGTCATGGATTAATGGTATTTCCATATCACCATCAAATCCAACAGAGTTGGATTCCATCACGGTTTTTGTAGACTTATCTTTTGCATACAGCGATTGTCCATTAGATCATAAATATATATCCATTTTGGGAAATGATATCCAATCATCTTCACATCATTGTCAAGGGCCTATGGCTGCTATTTGCAATACAACAGACACGCTACAGTTAGCTCCATTGCCCTTGGGAACTTATAAATTAGTTCATACTTCAACATCAGGTTCAGGAGCTGTCCCTTGTACACCAGGGTTTGTTGTTGATGACGTTGATTCCATATATTTTGATGTAGTCAGTTCAGCAACATCTGACGTGACTTTCAGGGTCAACATGAATTATGTGACAGATAATTTTACCACCCCAGAGTTGAATGGTTCTTTTAATGCATGGTGTGGAAATTGTAACCCCATGCAGGATACATTAGGTAATTTAACGTGGGAAACAACATTGAATTTTCCAGTTGGAGACACAATAGAGTTTAAATATTCAGCTGATAACTGGTCTATTGAAGAAAGTTTAGATCCCAATGATTCTTGTACTAATGGCGATATAAACACTACAGTAAGACGTTTAGTTATACCCAATCAAGATACGATTTTGCCAGCTGTTTGTTGGAGTAGTTGTGATACATGTCTTCCACTTCCTTTGATTAGTAATACTATTCATGATTCTCCTATATTAGTATTCCCAAATCCTGTGATTGATGAATTAAATATCCAACATAGGGAGAATCTTAATATTGAAAAAGTAATTATTTATGATTCAAGAGGGCGTCTAATAAGAGAAGAAGTTTCTACTAATTTTTCTTTGAAAGAGCTTAATCGAGGAACTTATATTATAAGTATAGTTTATGATGGAAAAACACATCATTATTTCATTGCTAAAAACTAAAATGAAGTTTTTAACTGATATTACATGTAGGATAGTTTTTTTGATTTTTATTTTTTGTTTTTTTTTAGAAAAAGCTACAGCTAGTGTTTTTTACGTAAATAATTCAACGGGAGATGATAATAACAATGGATTAAGTCCTTTAACTCCTTTTAAAACAATAGACAAATTAAATACTTTATTATTTAATCCTGGCGACTCTATATTATTCAAATCAGGGGAAGAGTTCAAGGGAATGTTTTGGGTTAAGGGATCCGGAAACCAACAAAATCCAATTTTTTTAGGAAGTTATGGTGGTTCAACAAAACCAATATTAAATGGAGATGGATATCAATCTTGTATTTTAATTTACAACGATGATGGTATAGTCATAAAAAACCTGCAATTGAACAATGAAAATAGCCATTTAGATAGTTTAGGAAATGTAAAACAACTCATTGGATTTGGTGGTGCTGCAAACACTTGGGGATCTGGGAAGAATGTTAGATTTGGTATAAAAGTAGTGACTGATACAGACTCTTTAAACTATTTTGTAATGGATAGTCTTGAAATACACCACGTTTTTCCTACACCATCATTATCATCCAACATACATAAAGGATACGGGATTAAATTCGAAACTCAATCTGATACTGCTAATAATGACTATAACTTAATTTCTAATGTTAATATATCTAATTGTTTTATTCACCACACGGGACATTATGGTATTTGGATAAAGTCAATTGGATTAAATAATTTAGATGGGTTTAAAAATTCAAATATTACTATAGAAAATACGCTATTTGAACATACAGGCGGATCGGGATTTGTCCCCAATAAGTCTATTGATGTCTTAGTAGAAAGTTGTGTTTTTAATCATACTGGTTCAAGTGATGATTCCAGAATGTGGGAAAGAGGGAGTGGTATGTGGCCTTTCGATTGTAAAAATGTAATCGCCCAACATAATTATTTCATGAATGCTCATGGACCGGCTGATTCTTATGGTGCTCATATTGATTATGGCAATGAAAATGTTGTTTTTCAATACAATTATAGCTACAATAATGAAGGAGGGTTTGTTGAAATTCTAGGCGATAATATTAACTGCGGATACAGATATAATATAAGTGTAAATGACGGGTATCGTGAAGATCCGAATAATACTCCTTGGGATAAAAAAGGTAAAATTTTTTGGGTTTCCAATTTTTGCGGCAGTGGAAGTGTTAGGTGTCCTAGTACAGGTTCTTTTATATACAACAATACTGTTTTCGTAAATGATTCTATCAACCCTGAAATTTATTTTTGGCCAAATATTGGTGACATTTTAATGTATAACAATATTGTTTATGTGGGTTCCAGCGGTCAAGTTCTCCCTACATTAATTCAAAATAATTTAAATACTCTAGATATTAGCCATAATTTATTTTATGATTCTGCAAGAGTTGATTTAGATGCAGATCTTATAAATAATGCTCTCTGGGGTGACCCATCTTTATTAAATCCTTCTATTTTGGGTGTAGATGATCCATTTATGTATCAGATTCAGTCGCAAAGTCCAGTGATTGGAATGGGGAAATTAATTTCAGGTAGTACAGACCCTTTAAATTTTCTTCAAAACAATGGGGGGATGGATTATTTTGGAAATTTAGTTTCCTCTACAGTTTCACCAAATATTGGTGCCTCTAACCATTTGAATACGCTAATAGAAAATCAATCCAAAAAAAATAAAGTAATTGCCTATCCCACTTTTACTATAGATGAGGTTAGTCTTAAAATTGAAGATTTTAATGGGGATTTAAGTACTAAAATTTATGGAACTAATGGAAAATTAATTTCTACACAAAAAGGAGAGATGATTTCTATGAAAAAATATAAAAAAGGTATATATATACTAGAGGTTCATTACAACAACCAAATGGAACAAATAAGGGTCCTTAAGTTGTGAATTTCATTAAAGGCTCCATAACAATGGTAATCCAAAATAAACCATTATCAGAATTAAGATAATAGAGATAATGTTGATTAATATACCTGTTTTTACCATATCAGAGATAGAGAGTAGTTTAGATCCAAAAACTACTGCATTTGGTGGTGTAGCTACGGGTAGCATAAAAGCGCATGATGCTGCTAAAGTTGTCCCAACAAGAAGCAGGTATGGGTGTATGTCTACGAGTTGAGCCAAAGGAATCATGACAGGTAATAACATGGCTGTCGTAGCCATATTGGATGATATTTCAGTTATGAAATTTACCGCTGTTATTACTAGCAGTACAACAACAACTGCTTGAGTAATTGAAATGGAACTTAATTGAGTTCCAATCCAGACATCCATTTCTGTTGTTTGAAATCCATTAGCGATTGATAAACCTCCTCCAAATAATATTAATATTCCCCATGGAATTTTCACAGCCTCTTTCCACTTCAAAAGAGGTTTGTTATGGTTTTTTGATGGAATAATAAATAAAACAATTGCACTTGTTATAGCTATCATTGAATCATCAAAATTAGGGATGAATGGAGTAATGATATATTTTCTACTAATCCAACAAAAAATAGTGGTTAAAAAAATGAGTAGGACTTTTTTTTCTTCATTTTTCATTGGCCCCATTTTATCCAATAATTTTTGGACTTCTTGTTTTCCCCCAGGGAATCCAGTTTTATTTAGTTTAAATGCAAACTTTGTAAGGAATATCCATGTAATAATAATTAAACTAATAGAGATGGGTAATCCAATTTTTAACCACTGGAAAAAAGAAACTTCTGTTTGTAAGTTATCTTCAATGAAACCGGCAAAAATCAGATTTGGAGGAGTTCCAATTAAAGTGGCAATTCCTCCTGCTGAAGCACTGTAGGCTACTGATAGCATTAAAGCTTTTCCAAATAGTTGGTGTTCATTTTCTTTTGTGTCAGGATGGTCATTTATTTGAGAGATGACTGATAATGCAATGGGAAGCATCATAACAGTAGTAGCAGTATTGGAAATCCACATGGAAAGAAATCCAGTAGCAATCATGAATCCCAAAATAATTTTATCTGTACTGCTCCCTAACCTTAGTATGATGTTTAAAGCAATACGTTGATGTAAATTCCATTTTTGTATAGCATTAGCAAGAATAAATCCTCCGATAAATAAAAAAATATATTTGTGTCCATAATTAGCACCAGTATCTTGAATTGACATGATATCACAAGACGGAAAAAGAATGATTGGCAATAAAGCCGTAACAGCAATTGGAACTACCTCACTAATCCACCAAATAGCCATCCATAGAATAATCCCCATTAATCTAAGTCCGCTTAACCCCATTTCGTTAGGTGGTTCAAAGAAGAAGCTTAGGAAAAATAAAGCTGGTCCTAAGAAGGTAAATATATATGATGAATACTTTTTAATTTTTTTGAATTTACCAATTTAAAAGATAAGCAAAAATTAAGGGGGCCACTATTGTAGCATCAGATTCAATGATAAACTTAGGTGTATCAACATCTAATTTTCCCCATGTGATTTTTTCATTTGGCACAGCTCCAGAGTATGAGCCATAGCTTGTTGTAGAATCACTTATTTGGCAAAAATAACTCCAAAAGGGAGTGTTTGTTTTTTCTAAATCTTGGTATAACATAGGAACTACGCAAATGGGAAAGTCTCCAGCTATTCCGCCACCAATTTGAAAAAAGCCAATACCTTCTTTACCAGCTTCATTGGAATAGTAATTGGCTAATTCCATCATATATTCTATACCATTTTTCATGGTATTTGGACTCAATTCTTTTTTAATGCAATAAGATGCAAAAATATTTCCTAAAGTAGAATCTTCCCATCCTGGAACAACTAAGGGGAGTTTTTTTTCTGCAGCAGCAATCATCCAGCTGTTTTCTGGTGGTATTTGATAGTATTGTTCTAAAACACCAGAAAGCAATAACTTATACATAAATTCATGGGGCAGAAGTCTTTCCCCATTTATTTCTGCCTCTTTCCAAAGTTCATACACATGTCCTTGCAATCTCCTAAAAGCTTCTTCTTCAGGGATGCAGGTGTCAGTTACTCTATTCAGACCTTTATCTAAAAGTGCTCTTTCTTCTATTGGAGTTAAATCTCTGTAATTAGGAACCCTTTTATAATGTTTGTGGGCCACTAAGTTCATGATGTCTTCCTCTAAATTTGCTCCAGTACAAGATATTATATGAACTTTATCTTGTCTGATCATTTCTGCCAGTGATTTACCAAGTTCAGCAGTACTCATTGCGCCTGCTAGACTAACTAACATTTTCTTGCCTTGACTCAAGTGTTTTTCATATGCTTTAGCAGCATCAACAAGGGCAGCTGCATTGAAATGTTTATAATGTTCGTGTACAAAATCTTTTATTTTCATGAGCTGCAAAATTTATAAGATAGCATTTTATAATACAATTTAGCCGCTAAAAAATTTGGTGCATGTAAGCCATCAATAGGAGCTAATTCTACAATATCAAATCCAACTACATTTTTTGATGTAAAAACCAATTTTAAATATTGAATCATGTCATTCCATTGTATTCCTCCAGGTTCTGGTGTGCCAGTTGATGGCATAATGGATGGGTCAAAGGCATCTAAATCCAAAGAAATGTATACATCATCTGTAAGATGATTAATGCTATGATTCATCCATGTAGGATGGCCATACATCTTTTCAGCAAAATACACCTGATTTCTATTTATAAATTCTTCTTCACTAATATCCATAGATCGAATGCCTACTTGAACTAAATTACAATTTTTGTTGGCATCGTGCATGGCACAAGCGTGGCTGTATGGATCTTCTAAGTAGGAAGGTCTTAAGTCGGCATGGGCGTCAATATGTAAGACACTTAGGTTTTGAAATTTTTCATAAAAGGCTTTTATAATACCAATGCTTATAGAGTGTTCTCCTCCAAAAAAAGTAAGGAATTTATCTTCTTTAAGTAGTGAAGTGGTGTTTTCATAAACTTTATTAAACATATCCTTAGATGATTTAAATTCACCTATTTCATTTAGTATATGAATACCTTTTTTATACACTTCTGATTGAGTTTCTATATCATAAAGTTCCATGTGTTGCGAAGCTTCTATAAAAGCTTCAAAACCTTTATCAGCTCCTTTACCCCAACAGCTTGTGCCATCATATGGAATAGGTTGTAAAAGAATATTTGCTGATATTTTATCACTATAAGCCTCTTCTATACCTGCAAAATTTTTCATGTTAATTGTACCCTAATAAATTAAACATTTCTTCTACTGATTGTTCGTTACGATATACATAATCTGTGTAATTTCCATTGTCGTCCTTGTCAATAATGATGTGTTTTGGCGCAGGAATTAAACAGTGTTTTATACCACCGTAACCACTGAGCGAATCTTGATAGGCACCAGTATGAAAAAAGCCAAGATAAAGGGGTTCTTTATCATCTTCTGGAAAATGGGGAAGGTGTACTTCTTGATTAAAATCTTCAGAATTGTAATAATCAGAATGATCGCAGCTAATTCCACCAATATTTACTCTTTTGTATTCATTTTCCCATTTATTGATGGGTAATAAAATAAATTTTTCATGTATGGACCATGCATCGGGAATGGTATTCATTAAACTATTGTTGATGAGGTACCAGCATTCAGTGTCATTTTGCTTTTTTTGCTCGAGCACTTCAAAAATTATAGCCCCACTTTCTCCAACGGTGTATTTTCCAAATTCTGTAAAAATATCAGGGTGTTGTATATTTTCATTGTCGCATCCTTCTTTAATATTTTTAACTATTTCATCTATCATATAATTATAGTCATAATCAAAACCAAGATTATTTCTAATGGGAAATCCACCTCCTAAATTAAATGCATTGAGAGAATCAGATTGTTTTTTTAGTTCAGCATATAGTTTAAGTGCTTTTTGAAATTCTCCCCAGTAATACATGCTGTCTTTAATTCCTGAGTCAACAAAAAAGTGAAGCATTTTCAAAGAAATATTTACATTGTTTTTAATTTCATTATTGTAAAAGTCAACAATTTCAGTGTGTCTTATCCCCATTCTTGAGGTGTGATAAGATGACTGGGGCTCTTCATTAATAGCCATTCTAAGGCCTATTTTTATCTTTTTGTTTGTCCCTTTTAAGAGTTTTGATAATCGTTTTAGCTCAGGTTTATTATCAAGAACAACCAAAATATTCTTAAATCCATCATCATAAAGGGCAATTATTTTTTTTAGATACTCCTCCGTTTTATATCCATTATTAATGATGACAATCTCTTTATTTATTTTTTGTTCTTTATATAGGTTTATAATTAAATCTATATCGAACGAAGAAGAAGTCTCTAAGTGTACATTCTCTTTTAATGCAGAACTTATGATATGTGAGAAATGATTACACTTAGTACAATAACAATAATGGTATTTACCTTTATATTGGTACTTGTCAATGGCTTTTTGAAATAGTGTACGAGCCCTTTTAATTTTTGCCCTTATTTCGGGTAAATAAAATAAACGAAATGGGGTGCCATATTTATCTATAAGATGTTTAATGGAAATACCATGGAAAGTAAGCTGACCTTCTTTAAGATTAAACCCTTCTTGAGGGAATTGGTAAGTTTGATTTATTAGGTTAAAATAGGTATTTTTCATTCATCAGAAAAAAGGAAAATAAATGTATTCCAAAAAAGAATAAGTTTCACAAATTTTAATTTAATTTCATATACATTAAAAATCAAATGAAGTTTAGTTTAATCATAGTTAGCATTTTCTTTGCTCTAAACAGCATAGCTCAATCGGTTGTAGTTCAACCTTACTTACAAAACCTGACAGAACAAAGTGTGGTTGTCATGTGGGAAACCGAAGAGGCTAATTCTTGGCATTTAGATTGGGGAGTTGATCAAACTTTTGGCCAAAGTCTTGCTTCACAATCCACATCTTTATTAAACACGGGTAATTTTATTCAACGGGTTGAATTAACTAGTCTTGTACCCTCTCAACGATATTATTACAGTGTGAGAAATAATAATTATAGCTCTGCAGTTTTTTCATTTAAAACAAATGAGCTTACAGCACAAGAAAGTAAAACGGTATTGGTTGCAACAAGTGATATGCAAAAAGATCATGCTAACCCTAATAAGTTTAATGAAGTTGTAGTTGATGGTATAATTCCCTATTTCACTAATGATGTTCAATCTTCAATTAATGAACATATTGATTTTTTACTTTTCCCTGGGGATTTAGTTGACGATGGATCCAAACATCATCATTGGACTGATGACTTTTTTGATCAGGGTAAAAACATTTTAAGTTATATTCCATTGTATCCAGTTCTCGGCAACCATGAAAGAGACCACGCTTTTTATTTTAATTATTTTGAATTACCCAATAACGGAACTCCTGGATTCGAAGAACATTGGTGGTACAAAGACCACTCAAATATTCGCATTATTGGTATGGACTCTAATGGTGATTATCGAATTCAAGAACAATTGGATTGGCTAGATAGTATTTTGTCTTTGACAGCTTCAGACACAACAATTGATTTTGTTTTTGTTCAGTTACACCACCCTCATCATTCTGAATTATGGCCTGAGGGTAATACAAGTTTTACTGGTGAAATGATCGATAAAATGGAAGCCTTTAGTTCAAATTCTGGTAAGCCATCTATTCACTTTTTTGGGCATACTCATGGATACTCAAGAGGACAATCTAGAGATCATCAGCATCTAATGGTGAACGTAGCTTCTGGAGGTGGAAATATTGACTATTGGGATGAATATTTCCAGCAAGACTATGAAGAATATATAATATCACAGGATGAATATGGGTTTGTAATAGTTGAAGCAGAAGCTGGAGAGCATCCAAAATTTGTATTGAAAAGAATTAGTTTAGGAAATGAACATAACCTCAAAAACAATACTATTGAAGATAGTTTAGTCATTTCATTAAATAACCAGTCACCAGAAACACCTGAATTGATATATCCAATGATGTCAGATTCTGTTAATCCAGAAGATTTTGATATAAATGCTACTCCTTTCATGGATTATGATATGCATGGTCATGGGGCTTCACATTGGCAGGTTTCATCAGATAGTACAAATTATACCAATTCCATAGTTGATCGATGGGTTCAATATAAAAACCTATATAAAGACCAAGACTCACAAGAGGGCGTAGATTTAAGTATGTTGAATATTAAAACGCTATTACCTCATCAAACCTATTATGCAAGAGTTAGGTATCGTGACAAAGGGCTAAAATGGAGTAATTGGTCAAATTCTGTTCAATTTCATACCAAAGCGTTTAGTCAATGGGTATTGTTTCCAAACCCAACTACATCAACCCTGAGAGTGAATATACCTCTTGATGACCAGCAGCACATGAGTGTTCTCTTATACAATCAAAAAGGAAAACTAGTGCAAAGCTACAGTCATATACACCCGCCTGTTTGGCATCTTGATACTTCTTCTTTAAAAAGTGGTAATTATATTCTTCATTTTAAACAACAGGATAATTTGCTGCAGTCTTTAAAGTTTATTGTTTTATAAATTATTGGCATGTTTAAGAAGTTTCGCATTAATACAGGTTGGGTATTTACTATAGCCACTGGTATAATGCTAATTTGTCCTGGACTGGTTCAAGACGGTATGTTTATGGATGGTCAACAATATGCTTGTGTGGCCAAACAATTAGCAGATGGAAATGGCACGTTTTGGTTTCCTCATTTATCCGCTACATGGACAAAAGCAGGTTCTTCTTTTTTTATGGAACATCCTCCATTAGTTTATGGTATACAATCGTTTTATTTTTATGTTTTTGGCAGTAGTCTATATACGGAAAGGATTTATGATTTTTCCATTTTAATATTATCTACAATTCTCATTTTACAAATATGGGTTAGTATTTTTCGTGAAAATGAAGCACTAAAAAAATTGAGTTGGTTGCCTGTATTGTTGTGGTTAATTATACCTGTTAATTTTTGGGCATTCCAACATAATATTCACGAACTTACTTTAAGTTTTTTTGCATTGGGCGCAGTTTTGGGATGGATAAAACATATACAATCTAATAAGATTTGGAGTTGGTATTTATTTATTTCTGTAGGATGTTTGTTAGGTTCATTTCTATGTAAAGGCATAGTAGGGTTGTTCCCTATAATAGTGGGATGCTTATATGTTATTTTAAAGCTTGAATCCTGGAAGAGATTGATGATTTCGTCCTTAATTTATGTGGTATTATTTTTTGTAGTTGCAATGTTGTTATTACTGGATCAGCAGGCATATGAAAGCCTTAGTTACTATATCAAAGAACGTCTATGGTATAGAGTAAACGAAGAACCTGTTGTAAATAATAGGTGGATTATAATTGGCCAGTTAGCTTTAAATCTTGCTCCTTTAATTTTGCTAGCGGCAATAAGCTATAGTTATATAAAAATTAAAAAACTTAATTGGAAATATCCTGAAATGCAATGGTTTATCCTAATAGGATTATCGGCTTCCGTTCCATTAATATTGACTCACGTACAGCGCAATTTTTATTTAGTGCCTAGCTTACCCTACTTTGCCATATCGTGTGCTTTTTTTATAGTTCCATTAGTACATTACTTAAATAAAAAACCTTGGGATAAATTAAAGAAAATAGTTCAGACTATATCACTTTGCTTTTTATTGATTGCTTTAGCGGTTACGGCTTTTAGCATTGGAAAGACTAAGAGAGACCATTTATTGTTGCAAGACGTATATCAAATAGGACAAATTGTTCCAGAAAATAGTGTTGTTGAGGTGTCTAAGACTCTTGTTGAAAATTGGCCACTTCAAATGTATTTAATTCGTTATTTCAATATTGCATTAACAAGTTCTACTGAAGAAGCTGATTTTTATCTAACAGAAAAATCAGTATCATTTAAAAATGACAAGAAATTGATTAATGATAATTTAAATTATTATCAGTTATTCAAAAAGTAGTTAAATCTATCGTTCACTAATACAATCAATCACAACAATATCTCCTACCATACAGATACTGGCAGATAAATTTTGATTTATATGGTAACTGACCCACACTTTTTTATTGTGTTTTGGTTGAATATCGAAATCAGCTAAATTAACGGGTTCGATTTGATCACCATTATTTAATCTAATGGTATAGCCACAACCATCTATCTGGTTGTTTTCTATTCTTGCTTTTTCACTATTAACACATTCATTTTTGTTGCATGCTAAAAGGGTACAAAAAATAATTGTTGTTGTGATTAGTTTTTTCATAGACTTTATACAAATAGAATATTTGATAAACGTAATTTTTATAGAATTGTTGTTTAAATATTCCCCTTAAAAAGTTGAAAACACAATTAATTCTAAAATAAGAAAATTATAATATAATTTTTTAAAAAAGGATTAATCCACCTAGAAAAATCACCATACCTACCATCATAAGTACAAGAGTAAATGGTAGAATATCTTTGGCTTTTAAACCTGTTATGCCCAATAGTGGGAGTGCCCAAAATGGTTGCATCATATTAGTGAGTTGATCTCCATAAGCTAATGCCATAATACTTTTATTTAAAGGGATGCCCATTTCCAAAGCAGACTGAATAACCAATGGGCCTTGAACATACCATTGTCCGCCACCACTTGGAACGAAAAAGTTGACCAATCCGGCACTTAAAAAGGTATAAATAGGATAAGTTAGTTCAGTAGAAATACTTTGAAAATAATGAGATAAGTCTTGAATTATACCCGTTGATTGAAAAATCCCCATAATTCCAAAATACAGGGGAAATTGGAGAAGTATACCTACGGTTCCTCCAATGGCTTTTTGTGATGCTGCCAAAAAATTCATGAAGCTGCCATGACTTAATAAAGCCAAGCCAAGCAAGCTTAAATTCAAAAAATTTGGTGTTATAAATTGAAATGATAAAGTGTTGGGATGTTGTAGAGCTAAGAATACACAAAAACAAATGATGGCACTACCAATTATTTTTCCCGCTAAAATTGAATGGTCTAATTTTTCTGCACCAATCAAATTAGTAGCGTTGATTTGTTGTGGTGATTTAATGTAATTGTCAGGAATTTTAGTTTTTACTTTTTTTCCTAAAAAATAAGCAGTCAAAGGCAGTGCAAAAAGAAGTAAAAGTGTAACAGATAAGTTCATACTAGAAAAAACTGTGCTTTTGAAATCAATAAGATTAGGGACTTGTTCTTGTAAGTTAGAACTTGTAAGTGAAGCTAAATGACCAGGTTCAGCAATTTTAATTAGGGAAGAACCTGAAATACCACCATGCCAAATCATTAAGCCGCAATATCCTGCAGCACCAATTAAACCTACATTGATTGGTATTTTTTGATCATGCGCATATTCTAATAATTTTTTACAAAAAATAGCGCCAAAAACTAATCCAAGTCCCCAGTTAAACCAACTTACCATCAATGTGAATATTGTGACAAACGCAGCCCCCTTGGCATTTGAACTACAAATGGGTAAAAGTCTTAAGATGATTTTTTCAACAACAGGACTTAATGCAAGGATGTGTCCTAGTAAAAGCATCAGCATCATTTGAATAGCAAAGGCAAGACCATTTATATTCCAAAGCCCATCATTCCAATATTCTAGGATTAAAGAAAGTTTCCTTCCATAACCATCAATGTTTTGGGTAGTATTTTCCCATGGCCAACAAAAGGCAAATACCATGGTAAACAGCGTTAACGCTATTGCTATGGTGAACGGAGTAGGGAGTAAGAAACGTACCCCTTTGATGTATCGGTCAAATAGGGTCATCTGTAGAATTTAGTTAGAATGGCAAATCGTCATCATCATCTCCAACAGGTTCAAAATCTGGAGCAGGTGGAGCTTCTTGATTCATCCCATCATCTTGCTTTTGTAACTTCCATGCTTGGAGATTTACATAATACCTTCCGTTGTATTCGTTACCTCTTATATTGAATGAAACCTCCACTTCATCTCCTTCGGCTAAGCCTTCTAATAAATTGGTTTTATCTTTAATACATTCCAATTTGACATCTTGAGGATATTGCTCATTAGTAGTGATTACAAATTCTCTTTTGGTAAAACCAGAATCCCATGATTGTAGATCCATAATTAGTTTTACTCTTCCATTAATTTTCAGTTCCATCTTTATTAATTATTAAACGAAAGTAAGGTTTTCCAAGCGGCATCCAAGTTATTATCATTCAAAAATGTTTTGGCTTTTTTGTGCAGTTCTATTTCAAGTGATTTAGCGTCATCTTCCAATGCTATAAATAGATCACTTAATTCAACCAATTTAAAATCATTTACGGCTGTTTCATCTGGTAAAGATTCTATACCACCTAATTTACCCAAATCATTTCCAGTTAAAATAGGGCTGTCCAAAACTTCTTGAGGCATTTGATCAAATCCAATTCCCTTAGTGGTAATGGGTTTTTTAATTTCAAACATGGAGTTTTTATCTGTTCTACAGTACCAATCTCCGCCCATTCTTGCAACCAAATCAATTTTTTCTTGATCTATCATTTGTTTGTCATCTAATATATGTTCAGCAACATGCATTTTCAAAATTTTGCAAATGATAAGGTTTCCTGCACCCCCATTTTCACCTAATTCTTTTACTTCTATCACTTTACACTCTAATTGTACTGGAGATTCTTTCACTCTATAAGGTTTTATGGTTTCTGAAGGAATTGGAGTTAGTCCACTTTTAATGAACTCATCCACTTCTGGAGCATATGGAGAACTGGCTAAAGACATTTGTTCAACCATGGAGTAATCCACTAAATTAATAACTACTTCATCAACTTTTTTGACGTTATTGTAAGTGTCTTTATGGGCTCCAGTCCTGCCACTTCTTGAGGGAGAAAACACCGCAACGGGGGGATTAGAGCTAAAAACATTAAAAAAAGAAAAAGGCGCAAGATTGGGTGTGCCATTTTCATCCATCGTGCTGGCAAAACATATCGGTCTTGGTCCAACAGCCCCCAATAAGTAGTGGTGAGCTTTTGGTAATCCCATTTCAATAAGATCAATAGTTAGCATTAAGATTAATTTAAGTTGGCTCCAAAGGTAGTAGAAAAATATTTCAAGACTTTTGTATTTAAGAAAATTGAATAAATTTGCAAACTGCTTTTAAAAAGCAAACATGCGGGTATGGTGGAATTGGTAGACACGCTAGACTTAGGATCTAGTGCCGCGAGGCATGGGGGTTCGACTCCCTCTACCCGCACCAAGTAAGAATGGCATAAGCAGTTTGTTTATGCCTTTTTACATTATAAAAACAAAGCAAAATAAAATGGACGTAAGTGTTAAGAACAGAGATGCATTAAATGCAGTTTTAACGGTGAAGATTTCAAATGAAGATTATGCTTCTCCCTATGAAAAGTCATTAAAAAATTACAGAAAACAAATTCAAATGCCTGGCTTTAGAAAGGGACATGTCCCGGCTAGCATTGTAAAAAAGAAATATGGCCCATCGATATTGGCTGAAGAAATTGACAAAATCCTTAATAAATCAATTTATGATCATATTACGGAGAACAAGCTAAATATACTGGGAAATCCACTTCCAATAGATGATGAAAAAAAGGAAATTGATTGGAACAATCCTGGTGATTTTGAGTTTGCCTATGAACTAGGCATTGCTCCAGATTTTGATTTAGATCTTCCTGGTAAATATAAGTTTACTCGTTATCAGCCTAAGATTGATGATAATTTAGTCAATAAACAAATCAATGATTTTGCTAAACGTTATGGTAAATTAGTTGGTGTTGATGTTGCTTCTGATAGTGATATGATTTTAGCTAACTTCAAAGAATTGAATGATAAAGGTGAAGTTATTCCAGAAGGTTTTAATCATAGTTCAACGGTGTCTATTGAGTTTGTTGATGATAAGAAAACGAAGAAAAAACTAATAGGTCTTAAACCTAAAGATGAATTGGTAATAGATCCTAAATTAATTAGTAGAGGAGAGGCTGACATGGCATCTATGTTGGGAATTGACAAAGACAGGGCTAAATTATACGACAGAAATGTTTTACTAACAGTAAATGAAGTGAAATCACTTCAGCCTGCAAATGTTGATGTAGCGCTGTTTGATAAAATTTATGGAGCTGGTGAAGTAAAGACAGAAGAAGAGTTTAAACAGAAGATTATTAATGATCTTAGTAAAATGTTTGTTGGAGATACTGATCGAATTTTCAAAACTGAGGTTACCAAAACAATCATCAAAAAGTTAAAGCTTAAACTTCCAGATGAATTTTTAAAGAAATGGATTTTAAGTTCCAATAAAGAAGCTACCAAAGAACAAATTGAGAGTGATTATGATAAATATGCGGATGGTTTAAAGTGGCAGTTAATAGAAAATAACATCATTAAAGATCAAAATATTAAAGTAGATGGCAATGAGTTGTTGAACTTTGCGATGGAGCTAATAGGAAATCAATATGCGCAGTATGGTATGATGATTCCAGGTGAAGAAGAATTGAAAAAAGCGGCACAAAATGTACTTTCTAATCAAGAAGAAGCCAGAAAATTGAATGATATGATTTATGATCGTAAAGTGATGGAGTATTTAAAAAACACTTTAAAAATCACTGATAAGGAAATTTCTCATGAAGATTTCGTTAAAAAGTCTGCTGAAGCCATTTAATAAATCCCTAAATTAGAAACAAAAGAAAAAAGAATGAATCCAAACAGCAGCGAAGAATTTAGAAAATTTGCCACTAAACACATGGGCATTTCAAGCCTTACCTTAGATAAGTATACTTCTGCAGTTCCTAATGTTCCATTGGGTATGACCCCTAATATTATTGAGGAACGTCAGATGAACATTGCGGTTATGGACGTATTTTCTAGGTTAATGATGGATAGAATTATTTTCCTTGGAACAGGAATAGATGATTATGTGGCTAATATCATTACTGCGCAATTACTTTTCTTAGAGTCTATGGACGCAAAACGTGATATTCAGATTTATATTAATTCGCCAGGTGGTTCAGTGTATGCAGGTCTTGGTATATATGATACCATGCAGTACATAAATCCTGATGTTTCAACCATTTGTATAGGAATGGCTGCTTCAATGGGTGCAGTTTTACTTTGTGCTGGCCAAGATGGAAAAAGAACGGGGCTAAAACATTCTAGAGTGATGATTCATCAACCTTTAGGAGGTGCTCAAGGTCAAGCTTCTGATATTGAAATTACAGCTAGAGAGATCCAGAAACTTAAAAAAGAATTGTACGAAATTATTTCTCATCATACCAAAAAGGATTATGAAACTGTTTGGAAAGACAGTGATCGTGATTATTGGATGACTTCAGAAGAAGCAAAAGCATATGGTATGATTGATGAAGTTTTGATTAAAAGTAAATAATGGCCAAAGCCCAGGACGATAGCATAAGGTGTTCTTTTTGTGGAAGAGAAAAGAAAGATGTAAATGTCTTGATTGCTGGTATAACTGGTCATATTTGTGACTCTTGCATTAGTCAGGCACACCTTATTGTTGAAGAAGAATCGGGTTTAAAGTCCAATGCTGAAATTGAAAAGTCACTCAAACTACTTACCCCTGAAGAAATTGTTGATCATTTAAATAACCATGTTATTGGTCAAGAAGATGCTAAAAAAGTACTAGCTGTTGCTGTTTATAACCACTATAAAAGATTACTCCAAAAGGGGAAAAGTAAAGATGAAATTGAGATTGAAAAATCCAATGTAATCATGGTTGGTGAAACAGGAACAGGGAAAACATTATTGGCTAGATCTATAGCTAAATTGCTTAATGTTCCTTTTTGTATTGCGGATGCTACGGTACTTACAGAGGCTGGATATGTTGGAGAAGATGTTGAAAGTATTCTGTCTAGACTATTACAAGCTGCAGATTTTGATGTTAATGCTGCTGAGCGTGGTATAGTTTTTATTGATGAAATTGATAAAGTTGCTCGAAAGAGTGATAATCCATCGATAACAAGAGATGTTTCAGGAGAGGGAGTTCAACAAGCCATGTTGAAATTATTGGAAGGAGCACAAATTAGTGTGCCACCTCAAGGGGGAAGAAAACATCCTGAGCAAAAAATGGTTCAAGTAGATACCAAAGACATTTTGTTTATCTGCGGTGGTGCATTTGATGGGATTTCAAAAATTATTGAAAGAAGAGTTAAAAGCCAATCCATAGGATTTAATGCCTTATCCAAGGATGAATTTAATGAAGAAAAATTATTGTCTCATGTCAACCAGTTGGATATTAAAAAGTATGGATTGATTCCTGAACTTATTGGTCGTTTCCCTGTACTTACCTATTTAAATCCACTAACTAAAGAGATTTTACTAAGTATTTTAACAGATCCTCAGAATGCATTGGTAAAACAATATGTAAGGTTATTTGAAATGGATGATATCAAATTATCTATTCAACCCAAAGTACTGGAATTCATTGTTGAAAAAGCAATAGAATTAAAGCTTGGGGCACGTGGTTTACGTTCTATTTGTGAGGCAATACTAACTGAAGCAATGTTCAACGCACCTTCTAGTGATGTCAAAGAACTAGTTATTGATCTTGCTTATGCTGAAAAGCAATTTTCTAAATCTAAAATTAGCAAGCTTAAGGTAGCTTAATTTTTCTTATTGTATACCACTACCTCGAAATCGTGAGGGTTTTGATCATCTTTTTTGTGAGTCATTATCTTTGAAGACGTCCATTTATTAAAGTCTAACTTTGGAAAATAGGTGTCACCATCAAATGTTGATTTTATATGAGTGATGTACATTCGATCTATTAAATCTTTATCCAAAAACCTCTTGTATATTTCACCACCTCCAATAATGAAAACTTCTTTTGTTGAAATATTATTTTTTACATATTGGATACTATCTTCTAAACTGTGTACAACTGTACACCCATCTGCTTTAAACCTCTTATTTCTTGTAATAATAATATTTTCTCTATTTTTTAATGGTCTGTATTTTTCAGGAATACTTTCATAGTTTTTCCTGCCCATTATAACAGGATGATTAGACGTAGTTTCCATAAAAAACTTCATATCCTTAGGTAAATGCCAAATCAATTGGTTGTTTTTACCAATTACTCCATTTTCTGGAACAGCAACAATTAAAGAAATAATCATATAGAAACAGCTGCTTTGATATGTGGATGCGGATTGTAATTAACCAATTCAAAATCTTCAAATGAGAAGTCAGTGATGTTTTTTACATTTTTATTGATACGCATTTCTGGGAGTGGTCTTGTGTCTCTTGAGAGTTGTTCTTTAGCTTGGTCTAAATGGTTATTATACAGGTGAACATCACCAAAAGTATGTACAAAATCACCCGGTGCTAAATCAGTAACTTGTGCAATCATCATGGTGAATAAAGCATATGATGCAATATTAAAAGGTACACCTAAAAATGTATCAGCACTTCTTTGATATAGTTGACATGATAATTTCCCTTCACTTACATAAAACTGAAAAAAAGCATGGCATGGAGGTAAAGCAGCTTTACCATTTTTAACATTTTCAGAAAAACTAATTGATGTGTCAGGTAAAACACTAGGATTCCATGCAGAAACAATCATTCTTCTGCTATTTGGATTGTTTTTTATTTGATGTATAAGATCTTTTATTTGATCAATACCTTCAGAATTCCAATTGCGCCATTGATGACCATATACTGGGCCAAGATCTCCATTTTCATCTGCCCATTCATCCCATATTCTTACATTGTTTTCTTTAAGATATGCAATGTTAGTTTCTCCTTTGATAAACCAAAGTAATTCGTGAATAATAGATTTTAAGTGGAGTTTTTTGGTTGTTAACATGGGGAATCCTTCAGAGAGATCAAATCTCATTTGATATCCAAAGCAACTGATTGTTCCAGTTCCTGTCCGGTCGCCCTTTTGCGTTCCATTATCTAAAATATGTTGAAGTAAGTCGTGATATTGTTTCATGTCAAAATATGAGGCTGTAAAAATAAAGGGTAATTAAAAATGACCCAAAAAAGTTTGAAAAATTTATCAACTATTATTAAAATGTCATTCCGACTATAGTCGCTGACAATAAAGAAGCTAATGTGCCAGCAAGTAAAGCTTTTAGACCCAATTCAGATAGTAATTTACGTTTTGATGGAGCTAAAGACCCAATACCTCCAATTTGGATCCCAATGGAAGCAAAATTGGCAAATCCACATAACATATAAGTGGCCATAGTGATAGATTTTTCTTCTGTAAATGCACCAGCAGCCTTTAATTCACTTAAACTGATATATCCAATAAATTCGGTCATAATTACTTTTTCTCCAATTAGCCTTCCAACTAGAGTAATGTCTTCGGTACAAACTCCTAACATCCACATGAAAGGAGCAAAAACGTATCCAAGAATAACTTGCAATGAAAATTCTTTAAATTGTCCATCGCTTACATTTTCTATAAATTCATTTATACCTGTTAAGCCCCCAAATTTCACCAATAAAAAATTAGCCATGGCAATAAAGGCGATAAAAACCAATAACATGGAGGCCACATTAACAGCAAGTTTCAAACCTTCAACTGTCCCATTAGAAATAGCATCCAACACATTGCTTCCAATTTTTTCTTTTGTGACTTCAATTTTAGTATCTATTACTTCTTTCTGAGGGATTAATATTTTGGAGATGATTACTGCACCTGGTGCAGCCATAAATGAGGCGGCTAATAAATGTTTGGCAAACTTTAAACGTTCTACAGGGTCATCACCACCTAAAAATGCAATGTAAGCAGCTAAAACACCACCTGCAAGTGTTGCCATACCACCAGTCATAACCAATAGTATTTCAGACCGATTCATATTAGCTAGATAAGCCTTTATCATGAGAGGTGATTCAGTTTGACCTAAGAAAATATTTCCTGCTACAGATAAACTTTCAGCCCCTGAAAGTTTCAATACTTTAGTCATTAAAAGTGCAAGTACATATACTATTTTTTGTATTACGCCTAAGTAGAATAAAACACTAGTAAGAGCAGAAAAAAAGATAATAGTGGGTAACACTTGAAATGCAAATAAAAACCCATGTTTTTCTACGTCAAGAAAAGAGCTAAATAAAAACTTTGTTCCTTCTTTAGAGAAGTCTAATATTTTAACAAAACCTTTGCCAAGTACATCAAATCCCATTCTGAAATACTCAAGAAAGCCTATGCCCAAAGGATTAATGATTAAAAATGCCAATAAAGCCTGAATTCCAATTCCAATAAAAATAACTTTCCATTGAATATTTTTTCTCTGCTCACTAAAAATAAAAGCAATAAAAAGAATAAATGCAATACCTAAAAGGCCTCTTAATATGGAGATTATAGACAAATCCATGTATTGCTAATTAACGTATTTTTTTGTAATAATAACTATGTCCGTCAGCATAAAGTTCAAGAGATGTTTGGTTAACATACAATAAGTTCATGGAGTAAATTACCTTTTCAGGCTCAATACCATTAGAAGAAACTATACCTAATTTTTGGTCGCCATTTTTCAATAATAAAGAAGAATTTCCAAAAGCATCATTTACTAAAAAAATTGAATCAACATATGTAGTGCAAACAGGAATACTTTCAAGTGATAAAATAGAATCTTTTATAGACCATGTTCCTTTTTGTTCATCATCACTGAAAATTAATTTACCATTAGATTTTTTTAATTGTAGGAAGTAACGGTCTTCATTTGGGACTTCCATTTTTTCATTCCCTTCCCAGCTAACTGCCTCAATTTCCCAATCTCCTATTAATTTGTTTTCTAATGATTTAGCACAGCTGTAAGTCATTAGAATTAAAAGGGCAAAAACAGAAATGTTAAGTTTAAATTGATTAATCTTTTTTTCTTTTGTTGATTTCATCTCTTAACCTAGAGGCATTTTCATAATCTTCATTATCAATAGCATCTTTTAGTTGCGATTTAAGTTCTTTTACCGTCATCCTTTCAATAGGATTTTGTGAAATTTCTTCCATATTTAATTCTGGAGTAACTTCCTCGCTTGTCTCTTCGATATCATCGTCATCTAAAATAATTCCAGCAGAACTTAATACGAATTCGTAAGTGTAGATTGGGCAGTCAAATCTTATAGCGAGTGCTATAGCATCTGACGTTCTTGAGTCAATTTCAATTTCTTTTCCTTCGTGTTCACAAATTAATTTAGCAAAAAAGATACCTTCCACTAAATTGTATATGATGATTTCGGTAATATTTATTTTAAATAGTTCTGCGAAATTTTTAAAAAGATCATGAGTAAGTGGTCTGCTTGGGGTCATTTTTTCTAGCTCTATAGCAATAGCTTGAGCTTCAAAACCACCTATAATTATGGGCAGTCTTCTTTTGCCTATAGTTTCAGAAAGCACAAGGGCATAAGCTCCAGATTGGGTTTGACTATATGATAACCCAGCAATTTCTAATTTGATCTTCTCCATATCTAAACAAAATTGGGGACTACTCCCCAATTTTTATCTATCTATAAATATAATGAATTTATATCATTAATTTTGAGAAGCCATAAATTTCTTTACTGCCTCAGTTAGTCTAGGAAGAACTTCAAAAGCATCCCCAACAATTCCGTAATCTGCAGCTTTAAAGAATGGCGCTTCTGGATCAGTATTGATTACCACAATTACCTTACTTCCATTGACTCCTGCTAAGTGCTGAATCGCACCAGAAATTCCGGCAGCAATATACAGGTTAGGTCTTATGGCAACTCCAGTTTGTCCAACATGTTCGTGATGAGGTCTCCAACCAATATCGGCAACAGGTCTAGAGCAAGCAGTAGTTGCACCTAATGCATTTGCCAAATCTTCAACAATACCCCAGTTTTCAGGCCCTTTTAAACCCCTGCCAGCTGATACAACTAATTCAGCTTCAGGTAAAGGAACACCATCACCTTGAGATTTTAATTCTTTTACCACAATACCATTCGACCCTAAATCTGGGTTAAAGTCTTCTATGTTACCACTTTTTTGATTTTGCTGAGGGGCTAATGAATTTGGTAAAATGGAGATTACTTTTTTATCTGAATGTAAAGCAACATGAGCAATCGCCTTACCTGAGTATACATTTGTTTTAACAACAAATCCATTCGAAGTGTCAGGTAAATCAATAGCACCAGAAATATGACCAGCATTAAGTTTAGCTGCAATTCTTGGACCAACAGCTTTTCCTGTTTGATTTTGTGCTAAAACAACAAATTCTGCATTTGCTTTCTCAACAGCTGCTGCAATTAATCTGGATAAAGCCTGGTCATTTGCTTCCGATAAATTTCTGCAAACCCAAATGTTTTCAGCACCATATTGGCCTAATTCTTTAAGCGCATCTTCTGATGCATCTCCAAAAGTAACCACGTTTACTGTTCCTAAATTACTTCCGTAATAAACAGCTTCCATAGCTGCCTTACTTATTTTGTTTTTTACTTCTACAAATACGACTACTGACATGTTATAATACTTTTGATTCGTTGTGTAATAATTCTACTAATTCGTCCATGTTCTCTGGTTCTATGTACTTACAGCCAGATTTTGCATCAGGAAGTTCAAATTTTACAACTGAACTTAATGCATCTTGTTCAACAGGACTAACTACGTTTAAAGGTTTTGTTCTTGCTGCCATAATTCCTCTCATGTTTGGAATACGCTGTTCAGCCATGCCTTTAGCTGCACTAAGTGCAAAGGGAGTGTTAACTTCAATAACTTCTACTCCTCCTTTAACGTCTCTTTCTAATGTAGCAGTGTTTCCATTAACATCAAGTTTGGTAGCTAATGAAACAAAAGGAATATCAAGCATTTCAGCAATCATTCCACCAATTTGAGCACCATTGTAGTTAATAGTTTCTTTTCCAGTTAGAATGATATCATAGTTTTCGTTTTTTGCATATTCAGCAATTTGTTTTGCTACAAAGTAAGCATCAGTTGGTTCAGCGTCAATTCTGACTGCATCATTTGCACCAATTGCTAGTGCTTTTCTAATTGTAGGATCATCTGCTGTAGTTCCAACAGTGATTGTGGTTACTGAACCGCCATTAGATTCTACCAGTTCAAGGGCTCTTACAAGAGCATACCATTCATCATAAGGGTTAACAATGTATTGGACACCATTTTCATCAAATTTTGTGTTATTATCTACAAAATTTATTTTGCTAGTTGTGTCAGGTACTTTGCTAATACATACCAATAATTTCATTGAAAATTGAGTTAAATTTTTAAAGTCTGCTAAAATAATTATTTATGTCAAGATGACCTATATTGTATCAAAAAATATTATGCAAGCATAACAAATGCAAAGAAATTCAATTCTGTCTAATTAATTTTTAGTTTAAATACATTGATTTATGCATTTTTATAAGAATTAAATTTATTTTTGACATTCAATTTTTTAAGATGAAAACGGTACAGTATAGAGAAGCCCTTAGAGAGGCCATGGTTGAAGAAATGAGAAAAGATCAAAATGTATTTTTGATGGGAGAAGAAGTTGCTGAATATAATGGTGCTTATAAAGTATCCCAAGGGATGCTTGATGAATTTGGTCCAGAAAGAGTTATAGATACTCCTATTGCAGAACTTGGTTTTGCTGGAATTGCAGTAGGGGCAGCTATGAATGGTCTTAGACCAATTGTGGAGTTCATGACTTGGAATTTTGCTCTATTGGCATCTGATCAAATAATAAATAGTGCTGCAAAAGTGCTTCAAATGAGCGGTGGTCAATACTCTTGCCCCATTGTTTTTAGAGGTGGTAATGGTCAAGCTGGTCAATTAGCTGCAACTCACTCACAAAGCTTCGAATCATTTTATGCTCATGTACCAGGGTTGAAAGTTGTTACTCCATCAACACCATATGATGCCAAAGGATTATTAAAAGCAGCCATAAGAGATGATGATCCTGTTTTAATTATGGAGTCAGAAAAAATGTATGGAGATAAAGGAGAAATTCCTGAAGGTGAATACATTGTTCCTATTGGTAAAGCAGATGTTAAAAGAAAAGGAGAACATGTTACTTTAGTTTCTTTTGGAAAAATAATTAAGGTGGTTCATGAAGCTGCTGAAGCCCTTCAAAAAGAGGGGATTTCATGTGAAATCATTGATTTAAGATCTGTAAGGCCAATAGATTATGACACCGTGGTGGAATCGGTCAAAAAGACCAATAGGTGTGTAGTTATTGAGGAAAGTTGGCCATTAGCGTCAATTTCTGGAGAGATAGCCTATCATCTACAACGATATGCTTTTGATTATTTAGATTCTCCAGTTATAAGAGTAATGCAAGCTGATACTCCTTTTGCTTTTTCAAAAGTGCTGATAGATGAAGCTTTACCAAATGTAGGTAGAATCGTCAATGCAGTTAAATCGAGCTTATACGTAAGCTAATATTTAGAAAGCAGATATTAGTAAATCTAAGTCCTTGTAAGGTAAATCAAAAGATTCTCCAAGAAAAGAGGAGGTAAGTGTTCCTTTGTAAATATAAACACCATGCCTAAACCCTTTTTCAGTTTGAATGATTTTCTCACAACCACCTCTTTCAGCAATTTCCAATAAAAGAGGAGAAAATATATTACTTAAACTATAACTGGCTGTACGAGATACTCTTGAAGCAATATTGGGAACACAGTAATGAACGATTCCAAATTTTTTGAATGTAGGTTTTTGATGAGTAGTAATTTTGGAAGTTTCAAAACATCCTCCTTTATCAATACTTACATCCACGATAACAGAACCATCTTTCATGTTTTTGATCATTTCCTCGTTAACCACACAAGGGGTTCTTCCATGCGGGACACGTAAAGCACCTATGGCAACATCGCATCTTCTTAGTGCTTTTTCTAATACTTTAGGTTGAATAACCGATGTGAATACTTTATGTCCTATTTCATTTTGTAATCTTCTTAGCTTAAACAAGGAGTTATCAAATACTTTTACTGATACACCTAAAGATAAGGCTGCACTAGCAGCAAATTGTCCAACTGTTCCAGCACCAATAATTACAAGTTCAGGTGGGGTAATTCCAGCTAGCCCACCAAGCATCAACCCCTTTCCTTCATTGGCATTACTCATGAGCTCTGCTGCAATCAAAACTGATGTGGTGCCTGCAATTTCACTCATGGATCTAATGATTGGAAAAGAACCACTTTCATCTTCAATATAGTCCCATGCAATTGCTGTAATTTTCTTTTCCATGAGTTTTACTAACGTACTTTTAGGCTGTGCAGATAGTTGAAGTGCAGAAAATAAGATTTGCTTATGCTTCATCATTTTAATTTCCTGCTCATTAGGAGGTGATACCTTTAAAATAATATCTGCTTTGAAAACTTCATGGGTGTCATAGATTATTTCAGCTCCACTTTCGCTGTATTCATTATCATCAAAATTCGCATTCTTTCCTGCATTGGATTCTACCAAAACCCGATGTCCATTGGCAACCAATAAACCTACTGATTCTGGAACCAATGCAACTCTTTGCTCCTGAAACTCTGTTTCTTTTGGTATTCCAATGAATAATTTTTGTTTTTTTCTGCCAATTTCCAGTTTCTCTTCTTGAGGGGAAAGGGCTGCTTCTAAGGCCAATGATTTTAGCGCGTCTCCTGATGAAATCATAATGAAAGTGTAATAATCCGCTGAGTGTCTAGTACTTTAATTTTAATTTCTACGTAATTCTTTGGTAAAAAGTTAAGAAATTTTTCTGGCCATTCAATAAAACACAAGCAATCTTCATCAATAATGTCTTGAAAACCCAGATTTTCTACTTCATCTTCATTTTCTATTCTATATCCATCAACATGGTAAATTTCACCATTTGTAGAAGAATAATAATTGTTGATTATGCTAAAAGTTGGGGAATTAACATGTTGAACGTCAAGTCTTTGTAATAGTGTTTTAATCAACGTTGTTTTCCCACTTCCTAAATCACCATAAAGAATAAAAATTTTTTGGGTTGAAATTAGTTGCTCAAGTTCATCTACAACTAAGTTAAGTTCTGCTAAAGAATTTATTTGAAATTGATTTACCATTATTGCTTTTTAGCAATATAGATAAGCTCATCAGGATTTAGTCTCATTTTTTGGTAGTCAACACCTGGAAGATCTTTTCTTGGATTAAATAACTCAATTTTAAAACCAGCTTTTTCCAATTTTTTTGGATAATCTTTTCCGTATAATCTCAAATGGTCTTTTTGCCAAAAATGTATTTCTCTCTCTTTTGGATCTGTAATTGTAGAATCCTCATAGGTAGTATCACTATTGTAATCTATAGGAACTTGAAAAATTCCCCATCCACCTTTTTTCATGACCCTATTAAGTTCAGTCATGCACTTATGGTCGTCTTCAACATGTTCAAGAACATGATTACAGAAAATAACATCAAAAGAATTGTCTTCTAAAGGGATTTCATGTAAGTCGAAATGAAGATCAGCAATAGGAGATTCTAAATCAGCTGTTGTGTAATCTAAATTTGTTTGTTTTTTAAATAGAGGATAAAAACATTGTTCAGGGGCAATATGAAGAAGTTTGATGTTTTCAGCACTAAAAAAAGAACTTTTTTGAAGGTATAACCACATTAATCGATGCCTTTCTAAGGTTAAATCATATGGGCACAATACATTTTCTCTGTGAGCTGTATTTGAACCATAGGATAAGAACTTTTTAAAATGTCTATCACAAACTGGACAGTGAACGTTTTGTCCTTTGTAGGCAAGTGGAGCAAATAACCTAAAAATATAACTCAATCTAATTAGTAGAGGTCGAGGTAAGGTATTTAGTAAGTATTTGTAGATTTTTTTCATTTCAACAACTCTTCAATCTTTTGGGCATAGTCTAATGAATCATCACGATAAAAATGTAGATCAGGAGTTTTTCGAAGTTGATTTTTAACTGCTTGACTCAATTGGTGCCTAATGTATTTTTTTGAATCCATTATTTTGTCAAAAACTTCATCATTATTTTTACCTCCAAAAATGCTCAAATAAATTTTTGCAATGGATAAATCTGGACTCATCCTGACCATGGTTACACTAACCATAGCTCCTTGACATATAGACACAGCATTTTTTTGGAAAAACACACCTAGTTCCTTCTTAATTACATTCGCTATTTTCTCTTGTCTTATACTCATGAAGTGTGCAAATTTAGAAAAAGTGAGCACTTCTTCACAATAGTTTTTGTTAGTGATAGTTATATATGGTTAGTTGATGAACTATAATTACCTTTGTTCAGTATCATGAAAAACTTGCTTCGAATAGCTAAAATTACGCTTCAGTTTAAAAAAACACTGTTACTGAATCTGTTATTTAATATACTCGGAATGGTTTTTTCCTTGTTCTCTTTTGCTATGATTATTCCTCTACTGAGAGTAATTTTTAACGAAGAGGAATCAATACAAGCATTAGCCAATGAAAACCCTGGAGAATTTGTTTGGACTAAGGAAAGTATAGTTGATCATTTTAATTACCTTCTTTCTAACTATGCCATTATGGAAGGTAGATATCAAACATTAATCATGATATGTGTTTTCCTGGTGAGTATGGTTTTTCTTAAAAATCTATTTACATTTCTTAGTACTTTTTTTCTTTCCGATTTAATCCAAAGTAGTGTTTTGGATTTTAGAAACAGACTGTTTAAAAAAGTACTTTATTTACCAATGTCATTTTACACTGAAGAGAGAAAAGGGGATTTACTCTCTAGATTTTCAGTTGACCTGAAAGAAATTGAACTATCAGTTAAAGCCACCACTAATGCTATTTTCAAAGATCCATTTTACATAGTTGGTTATTTCTTGACCCTTTTTGTAATTAGCTACAAATTAACATTGTTCATTATTATTTTCTTACCCATAGCCGGTTTTGTTATTTCTAGAATAAGTAGTGGTTTGAAAAAAAGATCAAAGTTAGGTCAAGAAAATGTAGGCAACATGTTATCCATGACTGAGGAGTCGCTTTATGGTTTAAGAATTATAAAAAGTTTCAATGCACAACAATTTATTTTAAAAAGATTTAAAGATCAAAGTGGATATCTGTACAGGCTAATGTTAGGTGTGAATAGACGTGTATTTATGGCTTCACCTGTTAGCGAATTTTTAGGTGTTGTAGCTACTGCTGGAGTATTGCTTTATGGGGGTAGATTAGTTTTAGGAAATGAAATTTTACCCGATGTTTTTATTGGATACTTGATATTGTTTTCTCAATTAATAAGTCCATTCAAATCTATTTCTAAAGCCATTTACGATTCTTCTCAAGGCATAGCAGCATTAAACAGAGTAGATGCAGTTTTAAATGAAGAAGAAAAGATAGTTGACAGTCCAAATGCCCTTGAGAAATTAAGTTTTAAAAATGAAATTTCTTTTGAAAACATTCATTTTAAATATGATGAACAAGAAATATTAAACAATATTTCATTTCAAATTCCTCATGGGAAAACGGTTGCACTCGTTGGTCACTCTGGTGCTGGTAAAACAACACTGGCAGATCTCCTAATTAGATTACATGATGTGTCGAGTGGTCAAATTGCCATAGATGGACACAACATTAAAAACATCAATTCTTCTGCATTAAGAAGCTTGATGGGTGTAGTTAGTCAAGAATCAATTTTATTTAATGATAATGTTTACAACAATATAGCTTTTGGTGATAGTGACGTTAATGAGGAAAAGGTTATTGAAGCAGCTAAAATGGCTAATGCACATGAGTTTATAATAGCATTAGAAAATGGTTATAAAACTATTATTGGAGATGGTGGAAATAAATTATCAGGAGGTCAAAAACAAAGGATTAGTATTGCAAGAGCATTATACAAAAATCCACAAATACTAATTTTAGATGAGGCAACTTCTTCCTTAGATACAGCATCAGAAAAAGCTGTTCAACAAGCGCTTGATCGTTTAATGCAAAATAGAACTTCATTAGTGATTGCACATAGACTATCTACCATTAAAAATGCACAAAAGATTATTGTATTGGACAAAGGAAAAATTGTTGAAATGGGTTCTCATGATGAGTTAATTAAACAAAACAATTTCTACAAACGCTTTATCGATTTACAATCTCTCAAATAAATTCATGAATGTAAAACCTAAAAAGCATTTTGGTCAACATTTTTTAAAGGACCAATCTATCTGTGAAAAGATAGCTAAGTCAATTGTTTTAAAAGAAGATAAGGAATCTGTTTTGGAAATTGGCCCAGGAACAGGAGCATTGACTAAATTTTTGTTCACTGACAATATAGACTTAAAGGCCTATGAGTTAGATGATGAGGCATATCATTATTTAATCAATCAATATCCTACTATGTCTGTAATAAATAGAGATATTTTAATTGAGGATTGGACAAGTATTTTTGAAAACAAATTTATTGTGGTAGGAAATTTCCCCTACAATATTTCTTCACAAATTGTATTTAAGGTATTTGAACATAGAAATCAAGTTAGTCAATTAGTTGGAATGTTTCAAAAAGAAGTTGCGGAGAGAATTTGTGCAAATCCAGGGACAAAAAAATATGGAATTCTTTCTGTTCTAATTCAGGCTTTTTACAAAACGGAATATCTATTTACGGTCGATGAGCATGTTTTTGATCCTCCACCAAAAGTGAAGTCTGGTGTAATTCAGTTTTTAAGAAATGAAACGGAGCACTTGCCCTGTAATGAAATTCTTTTTGTCAAAGTGGTTAAAACTGTTTTTAATCAAAGAAGAAAAATGATTAGAAATTCAATAAAAAGTTTGCTTAAAGACCATGGATTAGATGATGATTTAGCCACTAAAAGACCAGAACAGTTAGGTGTTTTAGATTACATAAGATTGACTAATTTGATAGAATCAAAGATTTGAAGGGATTTATCCTTTAATAATTTTTATTTTCGCAATTAAATGTCCAAACCATTGTAATGCAGTTTGAGTTAACTAAAGATTTTATTGATGAAATTATCAATGCAATTGAAAATGCAAATGATGATTTTTTAATTGAAAAATTGCATTCTTTGCACCCTGTTGACATTGCTGAGGTTATGCGTATTGTCAATCTCCCACAGGCGCAATATATATACAGACTATTAGGAGAAGAATTATCATCTGAAGTTTTAGTCGAAATTGAAGAAGACATCAGAGAAAAGTTTTTAGAATCTCTTTCTGCTGAAGAAATTGCTGAAAGTTTAGAAAAGATGTACGCTGATGATGCTACTGATGTTATACAGGATTTGCCAGAGAATATTCAAGAGGAGGTATTAGAAGCTATTAAAGATGATGAGCATTCATCTGAAATTTCTATGCTCTTGAACTTTGATGAAGACAGTGCCGGTGGTATTATGGATGTGGATTTTATATCTGCAAATTGGAACTGGACAGTAGCTAATGCACTTGCTAAATTTAGAGAACAAGTAGAAGAGGTTGATCATGTTTACACCATTTATGTTGTAGATGCTCAAAAAAGATTAAAGGGCACATTGTCCTTAAAGCGATTTTTGTACGCTTCAGATGAAACCTTAATTAAAGATATTTTTCAAAAAGATCCTATTTCAGTAGGAGTTGATGAAGAGGCAGAAACAGTTGCTTCCAAAATGGAAAAGTATGATTTAGTAGTCATTCCAGTAGTAGATGCTAGTGGTAAATTGTTAGGTAGGATTACAATTGATGACGCACTAGATGTCATAAAAGAAGAAGCGGAGAAAGATTATCAAATGGCTAGTGGTATTTCAGAAAAAGTGGAATCTTCGGATTCTTTATTTGTAATTAGCAGAGCACGATTACCATGGTTACTTATAGGTATGTTAGGTGGTATTTTAGGAGCTTATGTTATTGGTTTCTTTGAAGGATATATTACTGAACATGCAGTTATGGCTTCTTTTATTCCACTGATATTGGCTATGGGAGGTAATGTTGGTGTGCAATCGTCTGCTATAATTGTACAGTCTTTAGCAAACAACACATTGAATTATGATTCAATTACTAAAAAGCTATTGAAGGAGCTATTTGTAGCTTTATTTAATGGTTTAATTTGTTCGGCTATAGCTCTTGTTTTTTGCTGGGTTACTAAAAGCGATTTTAATTTAGCATTAACCATTGGGGTATCACTTGTGGCTGTATTTACCTATGCTGGATTATTTGGAACTTTTGTTCCTCTAATTCTCAATAAATACAATGTAGATCCAGCGTTAGCAACAGGTCCGTTTATTACTACAACTAATGATGTAGTGGGCTTGTTAATTTATTTTCTGATTGGTTGGGCATTATATTTTTAATAAATGAAAGTTGTACTTCTAGATGATTTTCACCCTTTAATTAACGAAACACTTTTAAAATGGGGTTTTGAAGTCATTGATGGAAAAGGATTTAAATCTACAGACTTAATAAGGGTTAAAGATTTAGATGGTATTTTCATTAGATCAAGCATTCCATTAAACAAATCTATTCTTTCACAATTAGAGTCATTAAAGTTTATCGCTAGGCCGGGAGCTGGTTTAGAAAACATTGATATTGAATATTGTAAAGAAGTTAACGTTTTAGTTTTTAGAAGTCCAGAAGGGAATAGAGATGCATTAGCTGAACATACTATGGGAATGATTCTTAGTCTCATCAATAAAATAAACACTTCAAATATTGAAGTAAGAGATGGTATTTGGCTAAGAGAGGCCAATAGAGGAATTGAATTAAAGGGTAAAGTTTTTGCTATCATTGGCTATGGATATATGGGGGAGGCATTGGCAAAAAGGTTGAAAGGATTTGATGTAAAAGTAGTAGCATATGATAAGTATAAAACCAATTTTTCATCTCAATATGTTGAAGAAGTATCTATGGATTTTATATATAAAAATGCTGATTTTGTTAGTCTTCACACTCCATTAACACCTGAAACAAAAGATTTAGTAAATACTTCATTCATAAACCTCTTTAATAAACCATTTTTCCTTATTAATACAGCAAGAGGTCATTCAGTGAAAGTTGTAGACTTGATAGAAGCCTTAGAAAATCAAAAAATTATCGGTGCATGTTTAGATGTGTTGGAATTTGAATCAACTTCTTTTGAGAAATTTAGCTACGCTGACAATCCTAAATTTAAGTCACTTGTTAAATTCAATAATGTATTATTGACTCCACATATTGCGGGATGGACAGTAGAATCCAAAGAAAAAATGGCTCAAGTAATATTAAATAAAATTCGCGATAATTTTATTTCGTAATAATTGATCTATTATTAGCCTTAAAATGGTCAAATTTTAAGGGATATTTAAAAATTAATTAAACTAACTATTCACCTTACATAATGTTTGTATATTTTTGGGTGCTTTAAACGTAACTTTGTCATGAGTAAATCATCTTTTTATACTTCAGTTGGATATAAAATTCTAATGGCGCTCTCAGGCCTCTTTTTAATGGTCTTTCTTGTGCAACATCTTACCATTAATATGCTTTCTGTTATTAGTCCAGATACATTTAATGAGGCATCTCATTTTATGGGTACAAATCCGCTTGTTCAGTTTCTATTACAGCCTGTTTTGATGTTTGCTGTGATTTTTCATTTTGTAATGGGGTTTGTTTTAGAATTAAAAAACCGAAATGCAAGATCAGTTGATTATGCATTTAAAAACCCTTCTACAAGTTCTTCTTGGATGTCTAGAAATATGATTATAAGTGGTTTAACTGTTTTGGCATTTTTAGTGCTTCATTTTGTGGATTTTTGGATTCCAGAAATTAATACAAAATATGTACTTGGTGATATGACTGGTTTAATGGCTGATGGGAATTACAGATATTTCCATGAATTGAGGCACGAATTTCAAAGTTTACCTCGTGTAATTGCTTATGTTGTTGCATTCATTTTTCTTGCACTTCATTTACAACATGGCTTTAAATCATCTTTTCAAAGTGTAGGTTTAACAAACGGAAACAAACGATTAGCACTACTTAAATTTGGAAATCTATTCGCTATAGTAGTTCCGTTAGGTTTTGTAGTAGTTGCATTATTTCATTTTCTAACACAATCGCATTAATTTTAGAAGCATGGGAAAATTAAATTCAGGAGTACCAGAGGGGGAATTAAAAAATAAGTGGGTTAATTACAAAGACAATATTGATCTTGTTAACCCTGCTAATAAACGTAACATTGATGTTATAGTGGTAGGTACAGGATTGGCTGGTGGATCAGCTTCTGCTACTTTAGCCGAATTAGGTTATAATGTCAAAACATTTTGTTACCAAGATAGCCCTCGTAGAGCACACTCTATAGCAGCTCAAGGGGGTATAAATGCTGCAAAAAATTACCAAGGAGATGGGGATTCAACTTATAGGCTTTTTTACGATACTATCAAAGGTGGAGATTACAGATCAAGAGAAGCTAACGTATACAGACTAGCCGAAGTATCTACCAACATTATTGATCAATGTGTTGCTCAAGGAGTGCCATTTGCAAGAGATTATGGTGGGCTTTTAGATAACAGGTCTTTTGGAGGTGTTTTGGTATCAAGAACATTTTATGCCAAAGGACAAACAGGACAACAACTGCTTCTTGGAGCATATTCGGCTATGAATCGTCAAATTGCCAGAGGTAAAATTAAAATGTACAATCGCCATGAGATGCTTGACGTGGTTGTTGTAGATGGAAAAGCTCGTGGAATTATTGCAAGAAATTTAACTACTGGTGAAATTGAAAGACACTCTGCCCACGCTGTAGTTTTGGCATCTGGGGGATATGGAAACGTTTATTTTTTGTCAACAAATGCCATGGGAAGCAACGTAACTGCGGCATGGAAAGCTCATAAAAAAGGAGCGTATTTTGCTAACCCTTGTTACACGCAAATACACCCAACTTGTATTCCAAGATCAGGAGAGTACCAATCTAAGTTAACCCTTATGTCAGAGTCATTGAGGAATGATGGCAGAATATGGGTTCCTAAAAAGAAAGAAGATGTAGAAGCGCTTAGAAATGGCACTCTAAAAGCAATAAACATTAAAGAAGAGGATAGAGATTACTATTTGGAAAGAAGATATCCTGCTTTTGGGAATTTAGTACCAAGAGATGTTGCTTCCAGAGCGGCTAAAGAACGTTGTGACGCAGGATTTGGAGTTAATCAAACTGGAGAAGCAGTTTTCCTAGACTTTAGCTCAGCTATTATGCGTTATGGGAAGGAGCAAGCTTTGTTGAAAGGATTAGATGAGAACGATGCATCATTAGTTAAAAAACTTGGTCAGGACATTGTAAAAGCCAAGTATGGAAACCTTTTTCAGATGTATGAAAAAATTGTAGATGAAAACCCGTATGAAACTCCTATGATGATTTATCCGGCAGTTCACTATACAATGGGTGGTATTTGGGTAGATTATAATTTAATGACTTCAGTTCCAGGATTATATGCTATTGGCGAAGCTAATTTCTCTGATCATGGAGCCAATAGACTAGGGGCATCTGCCTTAATGCAAGGTTTAGCAGATGGCTATTTTGTACTTCCATATACCATTGGTGATTATCTATCTGACGATATCAGAACAGGTCCAATATCAACGGATACCAAAGAATTTGATGAGGCAGAACAGCAAGTCAAAGAGCAACTGAATAATTTAGTCAATAATAAAGGCAAGCACTCTGTTGACTATTACCATAAGAAGCTAGGTAAAATCATGTGGGATGAATGTGGAATGGCTAGGACAGAAGAAGGATTAAAAAAAGCCATCCAAGATATCAAGTCCCTAAGAGATGATTTTTGGAAAAATGTTAATGTACCTGGTGGGATTAATGAGATGAACAAAGAATTAGAAAAAGCAGGAAGAGTGGCTGATTTCTTAGAGTTAGGAGAACTATTTGCTAAAGATGCTTTAGAAAGAAATGAATCATGTGGAGGTCACTTTAGAGAAGAATATGCTACACCAGAGGGAGAGGCAAAAAGAAACGACAAAGACTATACTTATGTGGCTGCTTGGGAATATAAGGGAGAGCCGGCTGATGCGGTTTTACATAAGGAAGAGTTGAATTTTGAAAACATAGAAGTTAAAGAAAGATCATACAAATAATAAATACACCATGAATTTAAAGCTTAAAATTTGGAGACAAAAAGATGCCAATGACAAAGGATCAATGGTGGATTATGATATTCAGAATGTTTCTGAACACATGTCATTTTTAGAAATGCTAGATGTCTTAAATGAGGAATTAATTGAAAAAGGAGATGATCCGGTAGCTTTTGATCATGATTGTAGAGAGGGTATATGCGGAATGTGTTCTTTATATATTAATGGAGAAGCCCATGGACCTGATAGAATGGTAACAACATGCCAACTTCATATGAGGAAGTTTAAGGATGGTGATACTATTTATATTGAACCTTTTAGAGCAAATGCTTTCCCTGTAGTTAAGGACCTAGTTGTTGATAGATCATCGTTTGATAGAATTCAACATGCAGGGGGGTATATTTCAGTGAATACATCTGGGAACACACAAGATGCAAATGCTATTCCAATACCAAAAGATGATGCTGATTTAGCTTTTGACGCGGCAACTTGTATTGGATGTGGAGCATGTGTTGCTTCTTGCAAAAATTCATCAGCTATGTTATTTGTTTCAGCTAAAGTTTCTCAATTTGCTTTATTGCCTCAAGGACAAGTTGAAGCAAAAGACAGGGTAACCAATATGGTCAACAAAATGGATGAAGAAGGCTTTGGTAATTGTACCAATACTGGTGCTTGTGAAGTACAATGTCCAAAAGGAATTTCTCTGGACAATATTTCAAGAATGAACAGAGAGTTTTTGTCTGCTAACCTCAAAAAAAGTTAAGCTACTCTTTTGTCATAGTGTGGATTATTTTTTCCACCATACTTCTGTTATACTCAAAATCCCAAATGACTTCGTCTTTAAGTTCATTATAGTATCCAATAGATATTGGTTCTTTTTCTAAAAAATCAGTTTTAAACTCATTTTTGAGTTTAAATAAACTAATGTCAGCCTTTAACTTTTGGTTTATTTTTCTCTCATTTGGAATACTTGCAGTATTGACGATAATATGTTTGGAGACGAATTGTTCCTTTTCGAAAACTATTTTATAAACAGACCTTGAGGTTAATTTTGTCTTGAATTTATATCCTTTTAGTTCACTTTTTAAAATAACAGCATTATTCTGTAGAACACTTACAGTACAATTTTTTAATTTTCCTCTATAGTTTTCTATTGGTCTTAGTTTAATGACCATGTTAACACATGTTTTTTTTTGAGCACAGATGACAATGCAAGGGACAAAAAAAATAAGGACTAAAACATGTCTTTTGCTAATCATTGAGGAAAGTTCAATGTTAAAATTAAGATTATTATTTAATCAAAAAAGAAAAGAAGTAGGGACTAAAAAATTTCTTTTGCGATGTTTTTTACTGCTTGACCTTTGCCCATTGTATAAAAATGGATAACTGGAATATCAGCTTTTACAAGTTCTTTACATTGAGCTGTAGTCCATTCAATTCCAACTTGTTTTACTTCTTCATCATTTTTACATTTTTCTAATTCATTAGAAAAGGCTTCAGGAAAATTAACGTGGAAAAACTTTGGAATAAAACTAAGATGTCTAAGGTTTGTAATTGGTTTTATACCTGGAATAATAGGAACATCAATACCTATATCTCTACATTTGCTTACAAACTCAAAGAATTTTTCATTGTCATAAAATAGCTGAGTAACGATGAATTCAGCTCCTGCATCTACTTTCTTTTTTAGGTTTTTTAAATCACTTGAAAGATTCATGGCCTCAAAGTGTTTTTCAGGATAACCAGCAGTTCCAATACAAAAATTTGAAGGACTATTTTTAGTCTCTTCATACAAATATTGACCATTGTTCATTTCACTGATTTGACCGATGAGGTCTAAAGCATAGGCATTTCCTCCTTCAGTAGGTACAAAAGCAGCTTCATTTTTCATGGGGTCGCCTCTTAGTGCTAAGATGTTATCTACGCCTAAAAACTTAAGGTCTATTAAGGCACTTTCCGTTTCTTCTTTAGTAAAACCACCGCAAATTATATGAGGTATGGCATCCACATTATACCTATTCATCAATGCGGCACAAATACCTACTGTACCAGGCCTTTTTCGAATGGAAACCTTCTTCAATAGACCATTACCCATTTTTTTATATTCATATTCTTCTCTATGATATGTTACATTAATAAATGGGGGGTTAAACTCCATGAGTGGGTCAATTCCTGCACATAAATCTTCAATACCTTTTCCTTTTAGTGGAGGGATAATTTCAAAAGAGAAAATGGTATCCTTTCTTTTTTGTATGTATTCAGTTACTTTCATTGTAAGGGGAACAAATAAACACGTAAATAAAGTCATTAGCAAACGAATTTTAATTAAAAAGGTTATTCTTTGTTAAACAATTTTTTGTAATTGATATAAGTCCTTTAAATATTCTGTTTACACCTGTCAATTATAAACACTTATTGTACTACATTTGCTGCCTATGAAAAACATCAGGAATTTTTGTATCATAGCTCACATTGATCATGGTAAAAGTACTTTAGCAGATAGATTGCTTCAGACTACAGGTACTATATCTGACCGTGAAATGAAAGAACAAGCTCTTGATGATATGGATCTTGAAAGAGAAAGAGGTATAACCATTAAAAGTCATGCTATACAAATGGATTATACTTTCAATGGAGAGGATTATAAGCTAAATCTAATTGATACTCCTGGCCATGTGGATTTTTCATATGAAGTTTCTAGATCTATTGCTGCATGTGAGGGTGCACTTTTGATTGTTGATGCGTCTCAAGGAATAGAAGCGCAAACTATATCCAATCTTTACTTAGCTATTGAAAATGATTTAGAAATTATCCCTGTTCTTAATAAGATGGACTTACCTGGTGCTATGCCAGAAGAAGTTACCGATCAAATTATAGATTTAATAGGATGTTCTGTTGATGATGTTATACCTGCAAGTGGAAAAACAGGTTTAGGCGTTGACAATATCCTTGAAGCAATTATTGAAAAAATTCCTGCACCTAAAGGTCAAGACAATGCTCCTTTAGAAGCCATGATTTTTGACTCTGTATTTAACCCATTTCGAGGTATCATTGCCTACTTTAGGGTATTTAATGGCGTAATCAAAAAAGGTCAACAAGTTAAATTTTTTAATACCGGAAAAACTTATGACGCTGATGAGATTGGAGTTTTAAAAATGGATTTAGATCCAAAAAAAGAATTGGCATCTGGTGATGTTGGGTACATAATTAGTGGCATAAAAAAAGCAAATGAAGTAAAGGTTGGTGATACCATTACAACCATGACCAATCCATGTGAAAGTGCAATTAGAGGTTTTGAAGATGTTAAACCCATGGTATTTGCAGGAATATATCCTGTTGATACAGAAGATTATGAAGAATTAAGAGCTTCTATGGAAAAGCTTCAATTAAACGATGCTTCATTGGTCTTTGAACCGGAATCTTCAGCTGCATTAGGTTTTGGGTTTAGATGTGGATTTTTGGGTATGCTCCATATGGAGATTATTCAAGAACGATTAGAAAGAGAGTTTAACATGACAGTTATTACAACTGTTCCCAACGTTTCTTATCGAATTTACATGAAAAAAGATTTGGAAGAAATTATTGTAAATAACCCTTCCGAATTGCCCGAACCATCTAAAATTGATTGGATTGAAGAGCCATACATAAAAGCTCAGGTTATAACAAAATCCGAATTTGTTGGTGCTGTAATGAATTTATGTATCGAAAAAAGGGGCGAACTTACCAATCAAGTTTATCTCACACAAGATAGAGTTGAACTTTCATTTTTAATGCCCTTATCAGAAATAGTATTTGACTTTTATGATCGTTTAAAATCCGTTAGTAGAGGCTATGCTTCATTTGATTACTCACCTACAGATTATAAAAAGTCTGATTTAATTAAGTTAGATATTTTACTTAATGCTGAACAAGTGGATGCTTTATCTGCTCTTGTGCATAGAAGTAATGCTTTTACTCTTGGTAAAAAAATATGCTTAAAATTAAAGGAGCTAATTCCAAGGCAACAATTTGAAATTCCAGTTCAAGCGGCAATTGGCGCAAAAATTGTGGCAAGAGAGACGATTAAGGCACTTAGAAAAGATGTAACAGCTAAATGTTATGGAGGTGATATTACTAGAAAAAGAAAGTTATTAGAAAAACAGAAAGCTGGTAAAAAAAGAATGAGACAGGTGGGTAGAGTTGAGGTTCCGCAAGAAGCTTTTTTAGCAGTTCTTAAATTGGATTAAAAGAACGCTCTTAATTGAACCCCACCAGTATGGATGGTTTTAACATCTACAGATTTTCTGCCATTATAATTTAAGGTCAACTGTATATTATTAGCCATTTTTTTCTGAATGTTTATTTGCCATGTAAAATTGGTACCTGGTTGAAGCCCTTCTAACATTTCATATCCGATGGCGCTATTGCTATTCCCTTTGTAATTTATATTTAACACATTAAAAGCCGCATTAATTAACCCACTATTTTGCTTACTTTTCCTCACCTCAAATCCAACTTCAGTTAAGTAAGCTTTTTCATCTCCAAATTCAATCGTGTTCTTTTTTTCACTATAACGACCCTTCATGCTTAATCTAAATAATGTGTTTGGTTGGTAGGAAATTTGATGGGTGTTTTCTTGTTCTGTAATGTGGTAATTTCTTGAACTGGCATAAGTAGATGAATTCTGTTTCAAATTGAAATTCAATTCTGAGTTTACCATAACTAATTTATTTATGTTCCATCTCAATTTAATCTGTTCTTTATTGGTGGATCGATAATCAGTACCATTGATTAATAATATTTTGTTGGCGTATAGTTGTCTTACATATTCTAAGCTGTATTTTGGACTTGATCTATTGAAAAATAGACTATTTCTAACTGAGTTTGACATTTGTTGAATCATTGGGTCGTCTGCATTAACCAATGGGTTAATAAGTGTGTTAAAATCAAACTCATTGATTTTTTTCTGTGTGTTTAATGCTGTTTGATTAAAGAATTTACTCAGAAATTTACTTATGCCATCATCAGATTTAATCATTCTCTTAAGATTGAGATTGAGGTTTTGATTAAACTGAAATTGGTATATTTTAATATAATTATTATTTGGAGTAAATACTTTTATATAGGAAGCCTGATCATTATATAATGCAATTTCAAATTCATTTAATTCCTTTATATCGTTGTTGTTATAATCAATCCAAGTGTAGACCCCTTGTCCTGCAGGAACTTCTAGATATATAAATTCTTTTTGTAGTTCCAGCCCTGAGCCCAACTCTAAAAATGAGGTGGTGTAAAATGCACCATTTAATAGTTTGAGCTGATAATTTAATCTACTTGTTAATGAGTTTTCAGGCGCTATAGAAGTTATCGTAGAATCCGTTATTAAAGTTCTAAGAGCCAGATTGTATTTTAGTTTAAACTTTTTATTGTTTTTGATGTCTATCAATAGTCCTGGGCTTACAGCGTGTGTTGCCTTAACAAGAGAAGAATTTCTTTTAAACCAATCATAACGTTCTTGGTAGTAGAATTGGATTTTATTACTTGTTGAATCACCACTTTCTATATATACTTTCCAATCGTAAAATCGATAACTGGCATTACTAAGGGTATCTGCTTGATAGAATTTATTCTCTTCATGAATATCTTTGAATCCAACTTTAAAGTTTTTAATTGGGATGTACAAATCTGTAAAATGCCTCATAAACCTAGAATCCTTAAGGCCATTTGTTTCTAATAGGCTTCCTTTAAAATCAGCATGAAAGTTTTTATTCCATTTTAAATCAACGTCATTTTTAATACCTGAAAAAGTATCTCTTAAAATAAATGTATTTAGAGTATAGCTGAAGTTTCCATTTTTATTGTGGAGTAGATTAATTTTTCCAGCACCTAGGAGTTGATCTTCTTGCAAAACAACATCTAAGATGTTCCAATTTCTTTCAAATTCAACTGCCCTAAATCGCTCAATTCTATTGAAGTTTTTTTGCAACATTTCGATGGAAAAATCATTTTCTAAAGACCATTTTTCAGTTAATTTTCTTTTGTTATTCAATTTCAATAGGCCAGCTAATCCAATATTATCTTCATTGCCATTGTTAGAGAAAGTATTCAGATCCATATTGGATGTGGTCAATTCATAATTCAATTTTGAATTATTCCATTTCTTTCCTCCACCAATACTAATCACTTGTCGTTTTTTAGGTGTGATTAATTTCTTTACAGGTTCATAATTTCCTTGTTTCACAATACCAACAAAGGGGATAGTATCAGGGGCTACCCATTGAAATACTTTGCCTAGTGCATTATACTCCTTAATGATATAATCACCTCCACCATTTGAAACTTCACTAAATGTTATCTGATATCGAGCAGAATCAGGATTTATTGAATGTATATAGACTTCATATCCTAATGAGTCCACTTTTTTATACATATTCAAATTATCATTAAAGGCTACACTGTCAATACCAGAGCTAAAAGCTAAATCTATTTCATCACCTATTTGCTCAAGATTAAATCTATCATTGTCATTTATGTTTTGTTGCAGAGGCTGATTTTTACTGTCTTGTTCCCCATAGGCATTGATAAAGAATACACTGTTATTTTTTTTAAATGAAGTTCTGCTTTGTAATAGAGATCTGGCATAATTTTTATCACTGTATTGGAATTCAACAATTATTCTTTTGTCTTTATTGATAAGATGATTAGCCGTAAATGTTATTTCTGCTGTGTTGTAATCTATTGTGTAATCAAAATTTTGACCACGTTGTAGTAACTCTCCGTCTATGTAAACATTTTCAGTCCCACTAAG
The DNA here is from genome assembly GCA_913042175.1 of uncultured Flavobacteriales bacterium. Lineage (GTDB taxonomy): Bacteria > Bacteroidota > Bacteroidia > Flavobacteriales_D > Parvicellaceae. Next base: position 13,970 of record CAJWIX010000004.1, on the reverse strand, counting down.
AATTATAATGAAGCTTTCATTTTCATTTCCATTAAGTCTATAGGGCCCTTGGTTGCCCTCTACACCCTGAATCACATTTCTTGCAAATTTCCCTTTGCTTAATGAAGCACTATTTTCAGTGCTAATTAGTGAACCGTTTTTCTTTTTTTTATGGGTCTGATAATAAATTCCTTGACCTCTTTTATGATACTTTAAAAAATGACTTTCTTTGCTTTTTATCCAAAAATCACCTGTTATAATTTTCCAATTATCGTTAAATACTTGAATAAAAACTTGGTCAAAATCTTGTAGTTTTTGCGTATTTCCTTCTGGTTGAATAGGAATGTTATCATCTGTTACTGACGCCAATATTTTTATGCCAGGCGATAGCTCTCCAGAAAGTTGCAAGTTTAAGTTAGAGTTTAATGAAAAGTTTTGATTGTTTCCAACCATCATACCCCTTGAAATATTTCCACTTTTATTTAATGATGAACTACTTATTAAATCGACATTGTTGCTATAATTTTGTATTGGTATAGGGGTGTAATTGTCTTGAAAGGTCGTTTGGTTAAGTTTAAGATCATGTAGGTATATTTCTTTTTTGAAATTTATTGGAAAATAATAGTATTCTATTTCAATGGAGTCTTTAGGTAAGTTCTTGAAAATTAACGTTGAGGTTAATGGGTTTAAAATGAAATTTTCATCTGGGATTTTTATGTCATTTTGTGTAATTCTAAATCCTTGTAATAGCACAGAACAGGTGTCAAAAATAATGGTGTCATTTCCAGCATATATAGTCTTAATAATTTTTGATTGACCATATTGTTGAGTGTAACCACTTTCAAAAAAAAATAGCGATATTAAAAATAGATAATAGGGTATTCGCTTAATCATTCAATTTGCCGTCCAAATTATAAACGGATTTTATTTAGAATTGTTTTTGAAGTTCAATATAAATATCACTCGATATAATAGACAATAAATTAGTTATATTTGTCCAATATTGTAAATGAATGAGAGATTTTAGATCAATTTATACTATAATTTTAGTTTTTTCTTTGTTTTCGTGTCAACAAGAAAAAAGTGCTAATGCAGATACTCAATTTGGAAAAATTAGAGATGCTAAAGGTTACTACAATGAAGGGGATAAGAAGTATAAAATTTTTGAAGGAGGAGTATTTAGGACCAATGAAACAAACTCTTTTCAAAGCTTATTTCCTATTTCTATTAATCATGCAGTATCCAGTAGAATTGCATTACAAGTCTATCAAGGATTGGTAAAATTGAACAAGAGGAACTTAAAAGTTGAACCTCTATTAGCTGAAAGTATTTCTATAAATGATGATGGTACTTTATATACTTTTAATCTTAGAGACAGTGTATTTTTTCATGATGATCCTTGCTTTCCAAATGGTAAGGGAAGAATGCTAAATGCTCATGATGTTAAATATTGTTTTGATTTGTTATGTTCATCTATTGACGGTAACAGAACATCTAGCTATTTCACCTCTATTGTAGTAGGTGCACAAGATCATTACGCAGCTACAGCAAAAGGAGAGTACCCAGAAGGTGGAGTTAAGGGTATAAAAGTTGTAGATGACTTTACAATTACCATTGAATTGGTTTCTTCTTACTCCTATTTTCTTAAAATTTTATCACAAGCTTGTTGTACCATTTTTCCGAAAGAGGCCTATGATAAGTATGGTCTTGATTTAAGAGCTCATACTGTTGGAACAGGGCCTTTTACCCTCAAGAATAAGGATATAAATGAAAATGTGGAGTTAAGGATGGTAAGAAATGAAAATTACTGGGAAAATGATGAGTACGGAAATCCTCTTCCTTACCTAGATGTAATTAAAATTTCTTTTAATAACAACAAAAAAATTGAGCTAACTAACTTCAAAAAAGGAAATATTGATATGGTTTATCAACTTCCTGTAGAAGAACTAGAAGCTGTATTGGTTACATTGGATTCGGCAAAAAATGGAGGTAATCCAGAATTTAAATTACAGAGTAACAAAGACAACGGTTTGAGTTCTGCATTTTATTGCTTTAACTTACTTAATCCAATATTTCAAGACATAAGAATTAGAAAAGCATTTAATCACGCTATTGATCGTGAAAAAATCGTGAAATATATCCTAAAAGGTGAATCTGAGCCAGCTGTTTATGGATTTGTTCCAAGCTTAGGTGAATACGATCATACCAATGTTGATGGATTTAATTTCAATCCTGATTTAGCTCAAAAATTATTAGCCGATGCTGGATATCCAGGTGGAGAAAAATTCCCCGAGTTAGAGTTGGATATTAGTGAGAGTAATTATCTAAATATTATTGTTGCTGAAGCAATTCAAAAGATGTTGTATGATAATTTAGGTATAAACATCAAAATAAATTACTTCTCTCTTTCTGTTCTAATAGATAAATTTAATAATGCTGAATCTGACTTTTTTGGTATAACATGGATTGCAGACTATCCAGATCCTCAAAATTTCCTTCAAATTTTCAATGGAAGAGTAGTGCCAGAACTCTCTTATGATGAAAATGGAAAGCCTGTTATAAGTCCTTCTTACACCAATTGTTCTAGATATCAAAATCCCATATTTGATGAGTATTATGATCGTGCCATACATGCTAAAAGCCAAGATTCTGCCATGTATTATTATTACAAAGCAGATAGTCTTTTAATTGCAGATGCAGCACTTATTCCAATCTATTATGGAAATAATATTAGGTTGATTCAAAATAATGTTCATGCACTTCCTATCAATAACATGGAGTATAGGGATTTTACAAGAGTCTTTCTTTCAAAAGAATGATTTTAATACCTGAGTGTTTAAAAAAATACTCTTTTGTTCGCGGAGATTAACCTTTTGGTTTCATTTTTGTACTAACATCATTTAAAACAACTATGAATTTTAAACAATTTATTCCCTATATATTAATTTTTTCTTTCATCGTACAAGGTTGTGTTCCTGCAAGAAAATTTGAAGAAGTTGCCGAAAAGCAAGAAATATGTGCAAAAGAATTAAAAACGCTAAAGACAGTAAAAACTGAACTGGAGACTGAAAATATTGAGCTAAAATCTAATAATGATCAATTATATGAGGCCAATAAGAAGCTAACTAAAGACACCACTTTGTTAGGTAAATCCATGAGGATGAAGGAAAAGCAATACGATAAAATTGAATTGCTAAATCAGCGAATTCAAGAGCAACTTGAGATTTTACAAAAGGGTCAAACTTTAGAAAAACAACGTTTGATGGCTGATCTTGAAAAGCGAAAATTAGAGCTTTTGAAAATGGAAGACGAGCTTAGGGATTTAGAAATTGATTTAAATTCAAAAAAAATAGACTTGGAAAACATGTCTGTTGAATTACAAAAAAGAGAGAAAAGAGTTAATGAATTAGAGGAGATAATTGCAAATAAAGATGCCATTGTAAAAGCATTAAAAGATAAAGTTGCAAAGGCACTTTTAGGTTTTAAAGATAAGGGACTCACGGTTGAGCAAAAAGATGGGAAAGTATATGTTAGTATGGACGCTAAACTGTTATTCGCATCTGGGAGCACAAGTGTTGATGCAGGTGGAGTTAAGGCATTGAAGGAATTGGCTAAAGTGTTAGAAGATCAAGAGGAATTAGAAATTTTGGTAGAGGGTCATACCGATTCCGATAAGATGAATTCAAGTTCTCACCCAACTGACAACTGGGAGCTTAGTGTGCTTAGAGCAACGTCTGTTGTGAAAATTATGCTAAAACACAGTAAAATGAATCCTGTTAATATCAGTGCTTCTGGAAGAAGTGAGTTTATTCCAGTTGATACAGAAAACAAAGCAAAAAATAGAAGAATAGAAGTTGTTCTTATTCCAAAACTGGACGAGCTTTTTGATATTATAAATAATTAATCTTCTTCCCTAATTTTGGGTAAGTTCCTTAACCTTTTACCCAACTCTTTAAAGTAAATAGAAAGAGATGTGCTTTCTAATGGAATGTCAACGGGGATACTAAGTTTGATAGGAACATCAGCATCAACAGGAAGGGGACCGTCAAAAGAAATTTTAGCCTTAGTTTTTAGAGGTATTTCAACAGGAACATTTATGTCCACAGGTATTTTTAAAGACAACCCTACTGGTAAAGTATCAATAATGAGAAGATCTACTGGGACAGTACTTTTAACTGGCAAAAGTTCATCAAAGCCGATATTTAACTTTTGATCCACAGGAATATCACCTTTAATAGGAATATTAAATCCTTTACCTCCAAGTAGAGATACATTTACACGTTGATTTAGTGGTATAGTGTCGTCAACAATTATGTTTACATTATCCATAACTTGTATTAATGTATCAATCGTAATATAATCTAATACACCCATTTCAAATGGCACTAAAATACTTTGGTCTACTGGTATTTCTACATTTAATGGTATTTCTGTTTTAAGTTTTAAATCTATGTTGACTTCTATTTCTTCTGTAACAAAAATGTCGGAGTTCAATGGGATAGTATCATCAATGCTAACATCAGTAATGATATGTTGAACAGCAATCTCATCTACAATTTGCCCAAGTTTCTCTAACCTATGATCGGCTACTTTAAGCGCGCTATACAGTATTACAATTATGATAATACATATTAGAAAAGATAACAGGGTTAGTATTTTAAAAAGCTTAGTATTCATAACTATTTATGGCTTCACCATAAAAGTACTTAGGTTAGTTTTAATTTTGGCAAAAATAGATGAAAAGTTCAACCATGCAATATTTTAAATATTCCCTCTATGTTTTTTTGGTAGTGTCTGTATGTTCCTGTTCCACTTTGCACTATACCAATTATGGAAGACCTTTTGATTTTTTAAAAGCAGAAAGGGTAGTATTCAAAACCAATGCGCCCAAAAATGACAATTCGAATTTTAACTTAAATGATTCCAAATTAAAAAAAATCAGTTACAAGACTAAAGAAACGGAAAGTGTTGATGTAAAATTAGAAGACAAGGATGACTCATTTCAAGTGGTAAAAAATCTTGATTTAAACAATAACATTGCTTCAATAAATAAATCTAAAAAATCAAATCTTACTCAACATAAGCAGAATAAGTTGGTAAATATTTTAGCGCAAAAAATGGAGAAAAAAATCCAAAAACAATGGACTAAAACATCAGCTACTACATCATTTCAAAAGCAAGATGAGGTCAGTAATAATGAGGAAATAACAGATTTTGTTTTATTGTTGTTGTGTTTGATATTTCCTCCTGTAGCAGTATGGTTTGTATTTGGGACTGAAAGAGAACTTTGGTTAGACTTAATGTGTTACTTGCCTTTTTTTATATTCAGGGCATTCGGATTTGATCTTTTTATATTATTTATACTACCGGTTTTGTATGCCATATATGTAATTTTTCTAAAATAAAATTACTTGTAAAAGTTCATTTCATCTACATATTTAAACACTTCTGGAGTAAGCAAATAGCGTACGTCTTTTCCATTTTTAATGGCTTTTCTTATAAAGCTTGAAGAAATTTTCATAATTGGAGCTTGACATCTTATAACGTTAGAATGGTTAAAAGAAGAGAATTCTACTGTGTTATCCTCCATTTCTTGTTCAGTCAATACCCTAGGATAAACAAATATTTTATGGTTGTTAATTATTTCTTCTTGATTTTTCCATTTGTGAAAAGACCTCAAGTTATCCTCTCCCATAATCAAATGAAATTCATAAGTTTCATATTTTTCTTTTAAATGAACCAAAGTGTTTATGGTATAAGATGGGATGGGTAAATCAAATTCTATATTACTTGCCATCAATTTTGTATTGTCTTCAAGAGCTATTCTAACCAGAGAAAGTCGATGATGGTCTTTAAGTAGTGTTTCCTTTTTTTTAAGTGGGTTTTGAGGACTAACTACAAGCCATACTTCATCTAATTCTGTATAGTCCGCCATATAATTGGCAATAATTAGGTGTCCAACATGTATGGGGTTAAAGGTGCCAAAATATAATCCTATCTTCTTCATAAGTTTAAAAAGTCTTTTACCTTTTTTTCTGCAACTTCAATGGTTTCTTCTAATTGATCATTTATAATTATTGAATCAAAAGATGGGCTGTAAGTCATTTCATGCTTTGCTTTGTCTATACGCTTGTTTAGTGATGCTTCACTTTCTGTTGCTCTATTTCTCAATCGCTCAATCAACACATCCATGGATGGCGGTTGTATAAATATGGCCAGTGCATTATTTCCAAAATGCTTTTTGAGATTTAATCCACCCACTACATCAACATCAAAAACAACATGTTTTTTATCGTTCCAAATCCGTTCAATCTCAGACTTTAAAGTCCCATAATAATTGTTTTCATATACCTCTTCCCATTCAATAAATGCTTGCTCATTAATTTTTTGTTTGAAATCCTCAATAGATAAAAAATGATAGTCTTTGCCATTAATTTCATTTTCTCTCTTCTGTCTACTACAGGCGGATATAGAAAATGATAAGGGAAGTTTGTTGGCTAGCAATGATTTTACAATAGTCGTCTTTCCTGCTCCAGAAGGTGCAGAAAAAATAATGGCTTTTCCAGTAAAGTTGTTATCAGACATTACAACACATTTAAGATTTGCTCTTTTATTTTTTCCAATTCATCTTTCATTTCCACCACCAATTTTTGAATATCTAAATGATGTGCTTTTGAACCAAGAGTATTAATCTCTCTACCTATTTCTTGAGTAATAAAACCCAGCTTTTTCCCTGCTCCTTCATCACGCATAGTCTTTAAAAAATGATCACAATGTTCATTTAATCGGACCTTTTCTTCTGTAATATCTAATTTTTCAGCATAGAAAATAAGCTCTTGTTCCAATCTTTTTTCATCAATTTGTGATTTTTGATTAAGCGTATTTATAGCTTCTAAAATTTTAGCTTTCACTTTTGGAAGGCGTTCGCTTTCAAATGGAATTACCTTTTGGGCGAGTTGTTGAATATTTTCTATTCTTCCCACTAACTCAGCATGCAAAGATTTCCCTTCATTTCTTCTAAAATTGTTTAAATCGCTACATGCTTCTGAAATGCCTGAAAGAATTTTTTGTAAATCACTGTCTTCTAAGTTGTCTTTTTGATGTTGTATGGTATCTGGTAATTTCAATGTATGCCCTAATAAATCTATTTTTAAACCACCTTGAAGTTTATCATTAAGTGCTGCTAACTGTTCATAATAGGCACTAATTTGTGTTGCGTTTAAACTGACGTTTGTTTGGTTTTCATTCTTTTCATAATGAATAAGTAATTCAACTTTACCTCTTTTAAGATGCTGCTTAATTATTTTCCTAGCATCTAATTCTACAGCTTTTAAAAATGATGGAATTTTTACAGAAAGATCAAGATACTTACTATTCAATGAGCGAATTTCAACTTGTAAATGAAGTTGATTTAGAGAAATTTCGGCCTTACCGAAGCCAGTCATAGAGAGCATCATAGCGCGTAATTTCCTTCAAAAGTAATCAATTGATTTTTTTTGTGGGACTTATACTAACCAAATAAACTCCGGAGAAAATTAATAACGAGGAGAATATGATAACAGTTTCTAATGATTCTCTTCCGGTAAATAGCGCAATAAAAGAGGTAAGTATGGGCTGTAAATAAATGTAAGTACTTACAACGGTAGGACTAACGTACTTGATCCCGTATATATTAAATAAATAACAGAAATAGGTAGTAAAAAGAATAACAAATCCAATTTTTAATTTTATGTCAGTAGTCATGATCCAATTAACTTCAGAAAATTGTGATAAGCCAAATGGAATAACGCCAATTAATCCAAAAGTAAATACCCATTTAATTACCGTAATGGGGTGGTATTTACTCATCAATGGTTTAACGGTAATTAGATATAGCCCATAACTTGAAGCGTTTAAAAAGATCAGTAAATCTCCCCAGATTCCAGCTTCTCCTGATGCATTCCCTTTATGTAGTATTACAGTTAACGCTCCTGCAAGCCCAATTGTAATGCCAATGGCTTTTTTCCAACTCATTTTATCGTTAATCATAAAAATGGATAAAACACTTACAATTATTGGACTGCTGATCATGATGATTGAAGCATGAATGGTAGAGGTTAAATCTAAACCTGAAAAAAACATAAGTTGGTTAGCCGTAACACCAAATAATCCACAAAGAGCAAAACGCCAAATATCTTTTTTGGCTATTTTTTCACGAAAGAAAAAGGAAGTTATCCAGAATAGCAAGGTTGCACCAACAGCTCTAAATAAAATGAATGTGAAAGGGGGGACATATCCTCCTTCCATAACATCTTTGGCATAACCATAATTGAATGCATATATTAAGTTTGCCCCAAAAAGTGCAAGATGAGCAAGAAGAAGATTTTTTTTCAATCAGTACGATTAAACATCAATTTTAATCTTGGCTTTGCTGCCTTTTTCCATCTCAGCCACACTTTCTCCTGCTTTAGTATTTAAATTACTCATGAGTTCAATGTTTTTAGCCATTTTTGGAAGAGCTTCAGAACGGAATTTAGAAATTCCTTCTAATGCTAAATTGATATCGTTGAATGCTTGTTGTAAATCTTCTATACTAATATTGGCATCAGCTGCTTTTTTATGAATTTCTACCCCTTGAGTTTTTAATCGTTCAGCATTATGCTTTATTAAATTTGATGTAGTTGTATTTAAAGCATCAATTTTTTGAAGAACAATCTCTTGATTATTTAATGCAAGTGCACATGCTACGGCTATTTGAAGAGCAGTAACAGTTACATTTAGCGCTCTATCAACACCACGTATTAACTCTCTATTGTTTCTTATAATCACTTCAATGGTTAAAATGGACTGCTGATTTACATTTAGAGTCTGCTGTAAGTCCATAATTCGTTGTCTTAAAGGGAATAAAAGTTCTTCTTCAATAAACTTGCGTTGAGGATCATCTGCTTTAACTTCTCTATCTAATTTGTATTGAAGTTTTTCGTCCATTTTTTTGGCCAGCTGGATGGCTTTTTTCAATTTCCCCATGGCTGCAATCATTCGCTCCTTATCAGTTCCTAAGGTGATATTGTCTCTTTCAAGTTGTTTTTTTCCATCTTTAAGAGATTCGATAATTTTATTAATGACATCTTCAGCGGACATAAATTTTGAAAAATAACGGGATATAGGCTTAGCTCCCCAAGGTAAGAAACGGGCTAAGCTGGCTAAAAAACCTGATGCACTAGAAAAGTCAAATTTTGCAGGGTCAAGTTCTTCAATTTCTGATTTTAAATCTAACAAGGCATCTGCTACTGGCCCACCATTATCGCCATTCTTTGCCATTTCTTTTATGGGAGCATCTAACATGGTGGAAAGACGAGTGACTTCCTCTTGAGTGTCAGAACCCATTTTATCTACTGCATTTCGTTTGTCTATTTCACTTAAGTCTTCACTAAGTAATTGGTCAATGGCTTCATTAGCTTTTTTATCCAGCTCTGTATCAGTGGTTTTGTCAGTTAATTCATCTTCAAGACCTAAATCTTTGATAATCACTTCCTCACTAATAGTCTCTACTTTTTCTTTAGTTTTTACTGCTGCTTTTTTAGCCATAATGTTAAATTTTAATTAAAGATAAAAAAGAAAAATTATTTAATATGACTTAATTTTTCAATTAATTGATTTAAATAAGTTGTATAGTTATTTTTTTCTTCATCGGATTTTTCAACAAATAAGCTTTCTACTATGTTATTCCTTTCTTCTTTTTTTTCTATGTTATATCCTTTGTAACCCAATGCTACAGCATATGGAATAAGATGAGGGTATAATAAAAACCTTTGATTATTATCCTTTGGACTAACTTCTATGTATTTTGAAATAAAGTTGGCTTTATTCATGTATGTATACCCTTTTGTTGTTATAGAATTAGTTGGCTTAACAAATAAATACATGATGTGAAAGAGCATTATTGAAGGGGTAAAATACATAAGAAACCCAACTAAAAATGGATTATCTATTCCAAAATTAATTAAAAGAAATGATGAAAAACTTTTGTTAATTACCTGAACAAAAACAACGAAGTATACAATTACCGGGATTAAAGAAAAAATCAAAAGAAAACAAAACAAAAATAGAAAGAGCGGTATGAGTAGGGGAATAAATAGGAAAATAAATATTTTACCAATCAATGGTTTATTAACTGGTGTCGTAGATTTGAAAAACCTTATTAAATCTTTAAAAAAAAATTTTGAAGTAGTAAAAAAATTTCCTTTTTGTTTTTTAGGTAAATTTCTTAATATCCAAGAGTAAACTAAAAACGTGGGTATAGAAATGATTAAAGTGTATATTAATGCTGAAATGTCACTTATAAACACAGGAACATAGATTAAAAAAAAGGTAATGATAACATCCCATCTATATTTTTTGGTAATGTTTTCATCTCTAAATTCATGTAAGTCTTTTTTAAACCTTTTTAAGGATAAATTTTTTAATAATTGCCCACTATCGCTGATGTTAAATTTGGATTTGTACTCTTTTTTACTTAGGTTAAAAAAGAGTACATTCTTTTCAGTTAAATAAAAGTAGTTGTGTTTCCATAGATGCAACAGGTCTGCCAATAAAAGCTGCATGTCATCAGATTTTGACTTTATTATCCCGACCTCCGATGGAAGGATATCTTTAAATATAGTTGATGCATTTTTCAGTTCATAATTTTCAGGTTGATGCTCATGCTTAATTATTGAATTTATTATCCATGCATATATTATAAAGTAGGTGGCACAACTTATGTAAATGATACCCCACGTATTTTCTTCAGAGAAAGAAGAAAGCAAAATAATAGCCACCACATTAAATGCAAAAATGATATATCTTGTGAGTTTACTTTTAGTCATTTTTCATGTTTAAGCAGATTCAATTGGTTTCTTAAAAATAGTTTTTCTTCTTCAGTCTTTTCATAGAACATCCGATTAAAAATGTAGTTAACATCATCTTCTTTCTTTAGGTCGTAACCTTTAAATTCAAAAACTATCGCATAAGGGATTAAATGAGGGTAGAGCTGTAAACGTCCCGATGAATCCTTTGGACTTTGCATTAAATAAGCATAAATATTGGAAATATCTTTTTTAAGTTTCTTTCCTTTTTGATTTATAAAATAAAAGTCTTTTGTTGATGTATAAGCAAAAAAGATAGAAAGCAGACAAAAGAAAAATACATTTACATTGTAAAATCCTGTACTTGCCGTCAACTGAAGTAACAATATAAAGTTAAAGCCTAAGTAAATAATTAGAAGAATTAAAACTGACCACCATGGGTTTGTTGGGATTGCTTTTGTACTGTTAAAACCTTTTAGTCTAAAAAAATTTACAATTATCAGTAATAGGTGTGAAGTTGCAAAAAATAAAACATTAGCCATTATGTATAAAATAAATATACCTATTTCCCCTATCGGACTCTCATCCCATGAACTAAACTTTACACTCAAGTAAGGTATGTTTGATATAAAAACCAATCCAAATGATAGTAAGTTCATCATTTTTGAGCTGTTTTTATAGTAATCGTTTTTTTGATTTAAAATTTCAAATTTCTTTTTATCAAAATTCACATAGTTGTTTACTTCATTTTGATAGTTTTTCAGATGTTTATTTCTAGAATATGCTTTAACCAAATGGCTGTTTTCATGAAAGAAAAGATCTGCTAAAAAGGCATGGCTTTGATAGTCGTCATTCATAAACCAATACACTAAACCTGGATAGATTGATCGGTCTAACTTATATTCTATTTCTCCTTTAATAAGTCTTTTTCCTCTTTTGTGTAAGGTGAAGATTATTATAAATACCAAAATACTGAACGAAACAAGAATCATATGAAGGAATGCCCATAGTTCAAGTTCTCTATTAGGTTCTCTTTCATTAATACTTTCTATTATTCTACTATAATCATTCCCTACTAATAGTAGACTAGGAAGTAAAATCAAAAAACCTAAAGAGATTAATATTAAGTTATTTTTTTTCTTTTTTTTCAAACCATTTAAAAAATTAAATTTCATAATTTTTTAGATCGTCCGTTAACTTATCTAGGTGACTAATAGCTTGTTCAAGGTGTTGGATGTTTGCTAAATTTGCAGACTCATCAACATTCATATTAGGACTGATATGCTCTTTATACTCGATGATGTCTTTTTTAAATTTTAAAATCATTTGATTTACAACTTTAACTATTGCAATTTGCTTGTTTGATTCTTCTTGATAGTATTGGATCATCTTGTTAATCCCTACACTTGTTTTTTCAATGGCTTGTTTTTGGACAAGTACATTAAATTGTTTTTCGTCAAGTTTTAAATGATCATTGATGTAAATTATTTTTCTAAACTCATCCATAATAGCATTGTAGCTATTTTCAAGTTTAGCTAGCTCATTTTTATTATGACCATATATTTTGCCTAATAATGGAAATAATTCGAAAAATAGATCTTGTTCTTTTTGAACTAGTTTCACTATATCTCCTATCGAATTAAGTAGCTGTAATTCAATTTTAATGGACACTAAAATACTTTGATAATCTTGTTTCTTCATATCTTATATTTCTCAATATTTTCTGTTAATACATCCAATTCACTTAGCATATCATTCAACTTATTTTCGTCTTCAAATAAAGTTCCTTTTAGTTTTTTAAGAGCCGCATTTATTTCTTCCATTTCTTGCAATAAACGCTCATGTAGAATTATTTTTTCGTTTATTATTTTTTGCTTTTCAATAGAGCTTTCGATTCTATCGATGTCCAATATATTGGCCACACCAAAAGAATGAGCTAATTTGAAGGCTTTATTGTAACGCTGATAAGTGATTTCTGTTGGGTTAAATTTTTGGCTTATCTCATTATCAAAAATAATCTGTTGATCCACAAGCTCTTTTAACAACGATTGACATTTTTTTGATAATTTTTCATTTAAGTTATGGTATAAATTTTCCTTTTCACCGTATTCTTCGGCATGCTTTTGATGGATTAACTCAAAAAAGTTTGGAGTTATTTCATCATCTTCAATGAATGCCTTTTTTTGGTAATGCAGGTCTAAAAAATAGGTGGATTCAAAAATATCTTCTTTAGAAATTTCATCGCTTTTTGGTAAGGGATCTAACACAAAGTGTAATTCTTTATGATCTATCCCCATAAATAAAGCAAAATTATCAACTGCTTTCCCTCCTTTCGAGACTATGGTTTTGTATAAAATTTGTATGAGATTCGATTTTTCTTTATAGCTCATTATTTGTTTTGCTTTAAAGCAAAATTGCAATAATTCATTTCCTCTTTTATAAGTCCTCCCATGCTTAATATACACTTTATTATTTTTAAATTTATATCTTCCACGACCTGGTTTTAAAATCTCAAAAATTCTGAATGAATCATTCGGTTCAAACCTTTCTAAAAAAAAGTTAAAAAGTATCATGGTTTCTCTCTGGGTTTCTTCATCTGACCATAATAAAACCCATTGTTCAAATTTATTGTAAAGAAAAGTTTTGTAAGTATGTGAAAATAAAGCTGTTATATAAATAGAAAAAACATAATTATCTGCTTTGTCATAGGTTTTAAATAAGTTTTCAATAACTAGTTTATCCTTTTTTATATTATTTTTTGTTGAAATTACTCTCGTTTTCTTTTTATCATTATCATATAAAAAGTTAAATACGCCAAATTGAAATAAAATAAAAATTATTGCTGCTAATGGATAGCTTAAAAGTAAAATGTATCTGGCAATATCTAATTGAAAATTTTCTAATAAGACTCCAAAAATAATTAAAGGAATAATAATAATAATAACAGCGATTAAAAGTCCTAAAATAAAATTATATAAACACCCTTTACTCATACTTTAAATACACAACAAATTTTTTCATTCTTTTAGTAGTATTTTTCCAAATTGTCAGTCAAAACATCCAATTCACTTAGCATAACTTTAAGCTTTTTATCATCTTCAAATAAAGTCCCTTTTAGTTTTTTAAGAGCCGCATTTATTTCTTCCATTTCTTGCAATAAACGCT
>CAJWIX010000003.1 GCA_913042175.1 uncultured Flavobacteriales bacterium | reverse complement strand
CAACTGAAAAATTTACAATCAGAAGTTCCGTCTGTCACTGCCAACGAGCAAAAGAAGACTCCTGAAGCTACTCCTCTTATAGCAAGTAACAATAATGACATATTAATTAATACAGATGAATTATTAAAAGAAAATTATTACATCAAAAACGATATATCTGAACTCATTAAAACTAAAAATAAACCATTCAAAAAAATCCGAGCTATAAAAGAAATTATTGAATCAACTAATGATGGGGATGAAGAGGTAAAAGACAAGTCCAAAAGGAACTTTATTTATAACCTATTGGTTCCGGGCTTAGGAACAATGCTCAATGGAGAAATAGGCTTGGGTATTTTGCAATTATTACTTTTTGCTGCAGGAATATTTGGTGCATATTGGATTTTTTGGAATACTTCTATACATACCATTTTTCCAATTTTAATTTCAGTTTTTGCATACTTATGGTCAGGCATGTCTGGTTATAATAATTATGATCCATTTGTGAAAAATCTAAATAAAAATGAGACATCTATTAGTGCTGAAATGGAGAATACTAAAAATAGTACAGAACGAGTTAAATTAAAAGATGTCAAAAGTGCAATCAATAATAATAAACAAGAACTGCAGAAAAACACTATCAAAGAAAATAAATTACATACACAATTAAGCAATTCTAAGGAACTGAATGATATTGAGATTGAAATATTAAAACTAAAATCTAAATCTAATGTTGGTACTGGTTTAATGTTAGCTGGATTATGGTTAGGAATTGCAATGGCTTTTGCAACTATGCCTTTGGCTTTGGTTTGTATACTCCTTGAAGCTTTTTTTGCTATTGATCCGTTATTATCGGGTGGTATTCTAATTGGCATTCCTATTGCAACAGCAGTGGTTTTATTCACAATTGGATTATTTAAAAAAATAAAATCTAAAAGAAAAGAAGCAAAACTTTTAAGAAAAAAAGTGTCAATTCTAGAAAAGAAATAAAAAAGGAAGCTATTTTAGTCTGCTAAATGGCTAGAATTCTTACAGGTATACAAAGCACAGGCAGACCCCACTTGGGAAATATATTGGGGGCTATAAACCCCGCCATAGCATTGGCCAATAAAGCTGAAAATGATTCTTTTTTATTTATTGCCGATCTTCACTCGCTTACCCAAATTAAAAATGCTGAAGAATTAAAAAATAATACATTTCAAGTTGCAGCTACCTGGTTAGCTTGTGGGCTTGACCCCAATAAAACAACATTCTACAGACAATCTGATGTTACCGAATGTACAGAACTAGCATGGTATTTAAATTGTTTTTTTCCCTACCAACGACTAAAATTAGCCCATTCATTTAAAGATAAATCTGACCGCCTTGAAGATGTTAACTCTGGTCTATTTGCATATCCCATGCTAATGGCATCAGATATATTGCTTTATGATGCTGATTTTGTTCCTGTAGGTAAAGATCAGTTACAACATTTGGAAATGACTCGTGATGTGGCTTCACGAATTAACCATAAACATGGTGAAATTTTTGTACTCCCAGAGCCCATTCTGCAACAAGATGCACAACTCATTTTAGGTACTGATGGCGAAAAAATGAGCAAATCTAGAAACAACACCATTGATGTTTTTGATGCTGAAAATGCCATTAAGAAGTTAATCAACAAAAATATTGTAACGGACAACACCCCTTTAGAAGAACCCAAAGACCCTGACAGTGCTACTGTTTACCAGCTTTACAAACTATTGGCTACAAATGAAGAGTCAAAAACTATGGCTGAAAAATTAAAAGCTGGTGGATATGGATGGGGACATGCTAAGAAAGAATTATTAGATAAAATAGTGTCTTCATTCTCAGAAGAAAGAGCAAAATTTGAGCATTACCAAAATAACCCCAAAGAGGTAGAGGAAGTACTTATGGAGGGTGCTCAAAAAGCAAAAAAGGTGGCCAAAGCCACCTTAGAACGTGTTAGAAATAGCTTAGGCTATAATTAAATCTCAAACTTTATTCCTTGTGCTAATGGAAGAGAAGTTCCCCAGTTAATGGTATTGGTTTGTCTTCTCATGTAAATTTTCCAAGCATCAGATCCCGATTCTCTTCCTCCTCCTGTTTCCTTTTCCCCACCAAATGCTCCACCGATCTCTGCACCAGATGTTCCTATGTTAACATTGGCAATACCACAATCTGAACCAGCATGAGATAAAAATGCTTCTTGCTCTCTCATATTTGTTGTCATGATAGCTGATGAAAGTCCTTGAGGAACATTATTCTGAATAGCTATAGCTTCATTAACATCTCCACTATATTTTATTAAATATAAAATAGGAGCAAAAGTTTCATGTTGGACAATTTGAAATTGATTTTCAGCTTCGATGATAACTGGCTTAACATAACAATTGCTTTCATACCCTGCTCCAGATAATTTGCCACCTTCTACAATTACGTTGCCACCTTCTTCTTTAGCAGATTCAATGGCTTTTTCATACATCTCAACAGCATCTTTATCGATTAATGGACCAACGTGATTGGATTCATCCAATGGGTTACCAATCTTAAGTTGCTTGTAAGCACTTACCATAGCTTGTTTTACATTATCGTAGATACTTTCGTGAATGATTAACCTTCTTGTTGATGTACATCTCTGTCCAGTTGTACCAACTGCTCCAAATACCAATGCAGGAATGACCATTTTAAGGTCTGCATCTGGAGTTAGAATAACAGCATTGTTACCACCAAGTTCTAGTAATGATTTTCCTAATCTTTCTCCCACTACTTGACCAACTGATTTACCCATTCTAGTAGATCCTGTAGCAGATACCAATGGTATTCTTTTGTCCGCTGCCATTAATTTACCTAAGTCAGCTTCTCCAATAATCAAAGTGCAAATTCCACCGTGTAAATTGTTCTCCTCCAATACCTCAGCCATAATCTTTTGGCATGCAATAGCACATAAAGGTGCCTTTTCAGATGGCTTCCAAATACAAACATCACCACAAATCCAAGCCAATGCAGTGTTCCAAGCCCAAACAGCAACTGGAAAGTTAAACGCAGAAATAATACCAACTATTCCAAGCGGGTGATATTGCTCATACATTCTATGAAGTGGTCGTTCTGAGTGCATGGTTAATCCGTGCAATTGTCTTGATAGACCCACTGCAAAATCGCAGATGTCAATCATTTCTTGAACTTCTCCTAAGCCTTCTTGATAAGATTTTCCCATTTCATAAGAAACCAATGCCCCTAAATCTTCCTTTTTAGCTCTTAAGGCATCGCCAAATTGCCTTACAATTTCACCTCTCTGAGGTGCGGGTACCATTCGCCAATCAACAAATGCTTCTTGTGCCGAACGAATACAATCTTCATAATCTTTTTCAGTTGCAGCAGTTACCTCACCAATTAAATTACCATCTACTGGTGAAAATGATGAAATAGTGTTTCCATTAGTAGTTAACCATTTGGCTCCAATAGCGGCACCGCTGTTTTTAGATTCAACTCCTAATGAGGATAAAATACTTTGAATATTCATGATGTTAAAATGTGATAATTATATTATGTAGAATTTTTGCGCAAATGTATAAAAACTAACAAATAATAATGCGCAATTGAGTAAACTTAGGTTTTTACCTATAGCTTAAATCCGATGACAAGAACATCGTCTATTTGATCTTGACTTCCTTTCCATTCGCTAAAAAAATGTTCAAAGTCATTATAAGAAGTTTTTTTAGACATTACAGCTTCTTTTAGATAGTTTTTAAATCTATTACTTCCCATAGATTTATTCTTTGGACCGCCAAATTGATCATAAAACCCATCACTATACATAAAAACCCAGTCATTGTCTTTGAGTTGAATTTCATGCATTTTGTATTCACGCTCTAACGGATTATGTCTTTTAGAATATACACCACCGACAGGCACAGTATCTCCACTGTAGTTAGAAATTTCACCATCGTCATGTATAATGTAAATGCCATTCCTAGAACCACTGAAATTTAGCGTCTTTTGTTTTCTATCAATCAAACAAATAGCTAAATCCATCCCATCTTGAATAGAATCTTTTTCCTGTTGCTTCAACAAGGTAACTAGCCCATAATTGAGGTCCCTTAAAATGATTTCAGGAGATTTCAAAGCATCACCAGTTGAACTTTCAATTAGTAAACTTCCTAACATAGTTATAAAGCCACCTGGAACTCCATGACCAGTACAATCAGCTGCTATTAATATTGCTTTTTCCTCAAAAGTTTTAAACCAATAAAAATCGCCTCCAACAATATCTTTTGGAATAGAAAAAACAAAATTCTCACCAAAATAATCTTCCATCTTTTTGATATCAGGTAATAGAGAACGTTGAATATATTTAGCATAATTCAGACTATCAACAATGGAATCTCGCTGTTGAGTTATTTTTCTTTGAAGCAGTGTTTTTTCAGTGATATCTGACATATATGCTCTAAGAAATTTCATTTCCTTATTTACGTACAGGTTTAATGAAAAATAAGTGTCGTCAAGCACAAATGGTTCATCAAAAATGTATTTACCTGTCTTCTTGTCTTTTATTGTCATGTTAAGCAAATACTCAAACTTTTTTCTTAAAGGATGTCTTTCATACATCAATTCAACCAGGTTTTCATGTTTCATGGCTGCTTCATTGCAATATTTTAATTTAAAGTCTAAGTCCAATTCTAGAACTGGGTTTGGATCATTTTCAGCAAAAGTGGCCATCTTCCTTAATTTTCTATTTTTCTTTCCTAAAATCCATAACGAGACCAAAAGAAAAATTAAAAAAATCACTAACCCTATATAAAAATCTTGTCTGTGAATTTCCGTTTCTAATTGATCGGCACTTACCGGAATGTTATTGGCTTTTGTGGGAATTTGCTGTAGCAACACTTCTGTAGGAAGAGAAAGAAAAAGAAACATAAAACTGATATTTACAATTTTACACATGGGTGCAATAAATATAAGAATTAGCTTTTTATTTTATATGATTATGTATTGGGAAGTAAGATTTCAAAGGTTGTACCAACACCCAATTTGGTTGATTTTACGCTAATTTTTCCATTGTGATGACCTTCCACAATTCTTTTAACCAATGATAAACCCAACCCCCATCCTCTTTCCTTGGTAGTGTAACCAGGTTCGAAAATAGTTTTATGCATTTTAGAAGGAATCCCTTTACCGCTGTCCTTTATCAAAATAGAGACCCCCTGATTAACCTGAATCATGTTGACTTCAATTTCTCCTTCTCCTTGCATAGCATCAGCTGCATTTTTCAAAAGGTTTTCAACTACCCAACTAAATAAAGGTGGATTTATTTTTGCCCATATTTCAAGATCTTCAAAATTGGTAGAGATTGTAACAGTTGTGGGAATTCTCTTTTTCATATAACCTAAATAATCAGCAAAAAACTGAACCATATTAACAGAATGCATATCTACTGATGATCCAATTTTTGAAAAGCGTTCTGAAACTACGGTTAATCTATTTATATCCTTTTCCATCTCCACAAAGGCCTCATGCTTTATCCCCTCCTCTTTTAATACCGCTATCCATCCTTGCAAAGAAGATAGCGGAGTCCCTAATTGATGAGCTGTCTCTTTGGCCATGCCTGCCCAGACTTGGTTTTGTTCTGCCTTTCTAAAGGAGCTGAATGATAAGTAGGCAATTAAAAGGAATAACGCTATTATAATTAAAGTTAGAAAT
The DNA here is from genome assembly GCA_913042175.1 of uncultured Flavobacteriales bacterium. GTDB lineage: Bacteria > Bacteroidota > Bacteroidia > Flavobacteriales_D > Parvicellaceae. The sequence goes on along the minus strand of CAJWIX010000003.1, from coordinate 54,428 downwards.
GGATAGTATTGGAGCTGAAATAAAATGGCAGAATTATTATAGTAGACTTTCCCTTTATTGTTTTGACCTAACACCACTTCTATAGGTGAGTTGTTTTTTGCCATGTTCATCATTTGATTGGCTATATCATCTTTTGGAGTAGAAGAACCAACGATATTGGAAGCAATCAAAGAGTCACCTTCATCATTCCAAAAAATGACAGGAAGTTGAGCAATATTGTTCATGATTTCATTAGAAAAAGCATCCAACAATGAATCTCTTAATAATTGTAGTTTAAAGTAATTAGAAGAATTTGTGTAAAAGATCTTCTGTCTACGGCTTTCAAAATAATTTATTTCTATTGGTTTATTTTGTTTACTCCATACACTACATAATGAGTCCACTAAACCTTGATTATCTGTTGCTAAATCGAAGTTTTTATGAGAAACATATTCTCCTGTTTCATTGGTTAAAATTAATGGAATGTCTTTATTATTTTGAATTATTTGAAGCGCAAAGCCAAAATCATTTAATGGTTTTTCTAATTCTTTTGTGGCTTGTGCCCAAAACAAGACTTTCTCACTTTCATTAATGGAAAGTTGATTGAATGCATCATTGGTCAATCTAACTAATTCTGCTTTTTTCTTAACCGCTTGACTCCATAATTGTATTTTTTCCAACTCTGCTTTTTTTACATTGTTGGCTATGGTAGAGGTTAGCCAAATTATTAACCCCACAATGGCTACACCAAATACTAAAAGGATTTGTTTCCAACGTTGTTTATTTGAGTACAACTTCATAGCTAAAACAAATATAAATTTTAAAAACGTCTGTTACCTAACGAATTTTAGTAAGAATATTGCATGACTAAAATTACTTTTTTAATCATCTTAATTATTTTAGCTGCAATTAATGAAATATGATTAAAAAAAATCCTTCTTGGTTTATCCAATTCTACATTTTAATTTTCACTGGAATTATATCATTTTCCTGTACTGAAACCAAGGACAAAATATCTAATGAGAACAAACCTACTGCCCCAATTAACTTATGGAAATCTGGACCATCATTTAATGAAGATTCCGCCTATGTTTTCATTGATAAACAAGTGTCTTTTGGCCCAAGAATTCCGAACACTAAAAAACACATTGCCTGTGGTGATTGGATAGTAAATAAATTAAACTCCTATAACCTTAAAGTCAATGAACAGCTTGGAGAGGTAACCGCATTCAACTCAAGTAAATTACCATTAAGAAACATTTCTGCTGTTTACAATGCTAATGCATCAAAAAAGGTAATGCTATGTGCACACTGGGACACTAGACCTTTTGCAGACCGAGATTCATTAAATACCACCAAGCCCATTCTTGGCGCAAATGATGGCGCAAGTGGTGTAGGTGTTTTGTTGGAAATAGCAAGAATTATAGCCATGGATTCTTTAGACTTATGTGTTGAATTTATCTTTTTTGATGTTGAAGACTATGGCGCTCCTCAGCAAAATGGTAGTTTTTTTGATCTTCAAAGCATGAACGATACATGGTGTTTAGGCTCTCAATATTGGAGTTATAATTTAAAATCAGATTACAAAAGACCCAAATTTGGAATATTACTTGATATGGTAGGGGCTGAAAATGCAGTTTTTCCTAAGGAAGAAATATCAAGACGTTTTGCCGGATATCATTTAAACAAGGTATGGAAATTAGCTGAGCATCTTGGTTATGGAAATTATTTTAAGAAAAAAATTGCCCCTCCCATAACTGATGACCACACATACATTAATCAAATAACAAAAATTCCGGTATTGGATATCATCCACTATGATGTAAGACCTTTTTCTGGTAGATTTGATTTTGGTAGTTTTCACCATACGCATGCAGACAATATGGATGTTATTCATAAACCAACTCTTAAAGCTGTTGGACAAACCGTATTAGACTACTTATATAACCAATAAAAAATGCAAAAGAAACTCATATTACTCGATGCATACGCCTTAATATACAGAGCACATTTTGCATTTATCAAAAACCCAAGGATAAATTCCAAAGGGCTTAATACCTCTGCAATACTTGGTTTTTGCAATAGCTTATTAGAAGTAGTTAATAAATTTGACCCTTCACATTTAGCTGTAGTTTTCGATCCTCCTGGAGGTTCTGATCGAGAGGGTGTTTTTGCTGATTATAAAGCTAACAGACAAGAAATGCCAGAAGATATCAGAAATGCTATTCCATACATTTTTGAATTACTTAAAGCCATGAATATCCGAATTGAAATGGAACAGGGATATGAAGCAGACGATGTTATTGGAACACTTGCAAAACAAGCAGAAAAAAAAGGTTTCACAACCTACATGATGACTCCTGATAAAGATTTTGGACAGCTTGTTTCTGAAAATATTTTTATTTATAAACCCGGCCGATCTGGAAATCCAAGTGAAGTATTAGGTCCAGAAGAAGTGTGCGCTAAGTTTGAAGTTGAAAATCCGTTACAGGTGATAGACATCTTGGGGCTTTGGGGTGATGCAGTAGATAATATTCCAGGCGTACCAGGAGTTGGAGAAAAAACCGCTAAAAAATTAATTTCCACCTATGGCAGTATTGAAACATTAATTGAAAATACGGCTGACCTTAAAGGGAAACTCAAAGAAAATGTAGAAAATTTTGCAGAGCAAGCCATTTTATCCAAACAACTTGCCACGATTATATTGGATTGTCCCGTTGAATTTGATGAGGCTTCTTTTGCAAAGAAAGAAGTAAATGAAAAAACCCTTATTAATTTATTACAAGAATTAGAATTTAATCAGTTAGGAAAACGGATTCTTGGAAGGCCCATTGTTCAAGAAAAACAAATGGATTTGTTTGGAGCAATGACAGAGATTGAGGTTGAGGAAGAAGAAAAAAAATTAGATACTATTCATACCATTAAAAAAAACTATGTTCTTATATCAACCCATGAAGAACACCATAGTTTTATTGAAACCTTAATGCAGCAAAAAGCAGTTGCCTTTGATACGGAAACAACTTCACTCGAAATAGAGGATGCAAAATTGCTGGGGATTTCATTTTCATTCAACCATAATGAAGGTTATTACTGCAATTTAAAAGATGATGAAAATCAACAAATATTAAACTTATATCAACCCTTTTTCCAAAGTGACATTATTAAAATAGCTCACAACTTGAAATACGACTTTGGTATATTATTTAACAATGGAATTCATATAAAAGGTCCCACTTTTGATACCATGATTGCGCATTATTTAATTGATGCTGAGCAAAGACATAATTTAGATCATCTTTCTAGAACTATCTTACATTACAGCCCCATTCCTATAGAAGAACTCATTGGCCAGAAAAAAAGTCAACAAATAAAAATGAGTGATGTAGACATTAACTTATTAAAAGATTATGCGGCAGAAGATGCAGATGTAACTTATCAGCTTTACTTATCATTTGAAAAGAAACTTAAATCGTTAAACTTAGATCAGCTTTTCAACAATGTAGAAATGCCATTGATTGAGGTGCTTTTTCATATGGAAAGTGCTGGTATTAGCATAAATACTCATGAACTAGAAGCGTTTTCTAAAATTCTCAATAAAAACTTAGAAGAACTAAAAGAAACCATGTACAGCGAAGCAGGCATTTCATTCAATATTGATTCACCTAAGCAATTGGGAGATGTACTATTTGGGCAAATGAAACTTGATGAGAAAGCTAAAAAAACAAAAACAGGTCAATTTAAAACTGACGAAGCTACCTTAACGAAACTCAAAGGAAAGCACGAAATTATTGATCATGTATTGAGTTATCGAACTCAAAAAAAATTACTGTCCACTTATGTTGATGCACTTCCAAAGTTAATTCATACTAAGACAAATAGAATTCACACCAACTATATGCAATCTGTAACTGCAACTGGCAGATTGAGTTCTAATAGTCCAAATCTTCAAAATATACCTATAAGAACTGCTTTAGGAAAAGAAATAAGAAAGGCTTTTTGTCCTAAAGATGACAACCACCTACTTCTATGTGCTGACTATTCTCAAATAGAGCTTAGGATAATAGCAGGCCTTAGCGAGGATCAATCTATGATAGACGCTTTTAAAAACAACAGAGATATTCATACAGAAACTGCTTCTAAAATTTTCCAAACTGATGCAAGCCAAGTTGACAGAGAAATGAGAAACAAAGCTAAAATGGTAAACTTTGGAATTATATACGGCATTTCAGCATTTGGTCTCTCTCAGCGCTTAGGTATAAAAAGAACTGAAGGTAAAATGATTATTGATAACTATTTTAAAGAGTTTCCACTTATCAAAACCTACATGGAAAACAACATTGAAAAAGCGCGTAAGTTAGGTTATGTTGAAACTATTTTTAATCGTAAACGTTTTCTACACAATATCAATAGTGGAAATGCCACCATGAGAAGTTTTGATGAAAGAAATGCAATTAACGCACCTATTCAAGGTAGTGCTGCAGACATCATTAAATTGGCTATGATTGACATTTACCAAGAAATGACTAAATTTAAGATGAAATCCAAACTTCTTCTACAGGTGCATGACGAATTGGTTTTTGACATGCATAAAGATGAAGAAGTAGAATTAAAAAGTTTAGTAGAAGATAAAATGACTAATGCAATAGATTTTAAAGTTCCTCTACAAATTGAAATGGGTATAGGCAATAACTGGTTAGAAGCACATTAATTTGAAAAATAAAATTATATATCTCTCTTTTTTACTTCTTTTTAGCTGTAATTCTAACAGTGAAAAAACAATAGTTGTTGAAGAAGTTGAAGATAATATTGCTGTAATTGAAAATAATATTTTAGAAACCATCTATTACAGTATTCCCTCTCCGCTAGAAACTACCATTTTACTTAAAGATAAAGGGCCGAAATTTTCAAAAGATTTATTATTCCCTACCATTGAATTAAATAATATTTCTCAAAAACAACATGTGGCTTTGCTATTAGGTGTGTTAAGTACCGATTTAAATTATGCCATGATTTATGAAAAACAAACCGAAACAAATCAGCTTTTGGAACAAGTCATAGATCTTGCAAAGTTAATTAACCTTTCATCTGTTATAAACGATGAAACAAAGAACAGAATTGATCAAAACATCAATAATAAAGATTCTATGCAAATTATTATTAGTGACACCTTTTGGGAAATTGATAATTCATTAAAGTCAAATGAAAACCATGATTTGGCAGCATTGTTAGTTACAGGCGGATGGATTCAGGGATTGTATATAGCCAGTGGGCTTTCAGTATTAGACTCTACAAACAAAGCCATTGAAGATATAATTGCTGATCAAAAAATTGTTCATGAAAATTTAATCAACCTAGCTACATCTTTTGAATACAACAGTGATATTAATGACTACATTATATCACCATTAGTTGAATTAGAAGAAGTATTTGATTTAATTGAAATACAAGAAGTAGATAGTGATACCACTAGGATTATATTCAAGGATAATGAATATGAATTAGGAAATTATATTACCTTTAATTTTAGAGATGGAGATTTAAAATTAATTCATTCTAAGATTAATTTGATAAGAGAAAATATTTTAACACAAATACTATGAGATACCTATTAATAGTAGCTGCATGTATGTTTATTTTTCAAGCTAATGGACAATGCAGAGGCTTTGCCAAAACAAATTGTAAAGAGGCTCTTGGTGGTTATGTCTCAACCGGAGAAACCAACACAAGTGAATTAAAACCAGGTGAAAAACATCAATTTATGGCTACTTTTTATAAAGGTCAACATTATAGAATAGCTATTTGTTCTGATGAATCACTAGGCAATATGCATTTCACAATAAGAAATGCAAAAAGACAATTGTATTTTGACAACCACGGAGAAGAAATATCCAGTTTTGACTTTAAAGTTGCATCTACTCAACAATTGATCATATCTTTAATTGCTCCTGAAAATAACTCCACAACTGAAGAAAATGCTGATGAATCTAAAGAAGAAATATCAGGCTGTGTTTCTGCAATTACTGGATTTAGACTTTAAAAACTTTTAATACCTTTGCAGCATGGAGAATATGTTTTTATTTGTTCAAAAAATGGGGCCTTGGGGAATAGTTCTCATTGTATTGGTTGTTCTTTTACTATTTGGAGGGAAAAAAATTCCTGAACTTATGAAAGGATTAGGCAAGGGAGTAAAAGAGTTCAAAGATGCCACAAATAAAAATGAAAACGATGCGGATAAAAAAGCATAATTAGCCTTGGATATTCCCTCTTCATTTACTGAAATCAAACAACAAATAAATCATGGTCAATTAAATCTAATTGACTTATGTCAATCATTTATAAATAGGATAGAATCCTCTAAAACAAATGCCTTTGTAGAAATATTTAAAGATGAGTCTTTAAAAAGAGCTGCGCTTATAAATGAAAAAATAAACCTAAAAAAACAAGGGCTTTTAGCAGGTATGATTATTGGAGTTAAAGATAATATCTGCTTTGCTAATCATAACGTAACTGCATCATCTAAAATTTTATCTGGCTTTGAATCCATTTTTAGCGCAACAGCAATACAACGACTTTTAGATGAAGATGCCATCATAATTGGTAGATTAAATTGTGATGAATTTGCCATGGGAAGTTCTAATGAAAATAGTACTTATGGCCCTGTAAGGCACCATATTGATCATGAAAAAGTACCAGGGGGCTCCTCTGGGGGTTCTGCTGTAGCTGTAGCAGAAGGATTATGTACAGCGTCTTTAGGTTCAGATACTGGTGGATCCATAAGACAACCTGCTTCTTTTTGTGGGGTAGTTGGCATGAAACCTTCATATGGTAGAATATCTCGCTATGGACTATTAGCCTATGCTTCAAGTTTTGATCAAATAGGGGTATTCACAAACAATGTTGAAGATGCTTGTCTTTTAACCCATGTGATGAGTGGTAAAGACGACTATGACAGTACATTGTCTCATGTAAAATCTCATACATCTTCAGTGAAAAGTTTAGACAAAAAATTAGCCATTGGCGTTCCTGAAGATTACCTCAACTTTAACAATTTAGACCCTGAAATAAAACAAAAAACAGAAGAAATAATTGACAAATTACGCTTAAGCGGTCATAAAATAAACTTGTTAAGCTTCCCATTTGTTAAACATTTGGTGCCATGTTACTATGTATTAACAACAGCAGAAGCATCTTCAAATTTAGCCAGATATGATGGGGCTCATTATGGCTACAGAAGTGATGAAGCCAATGATATAGATTCCACTTATGAGTTAACTAGATCTGAAGGCTTTGGACTAGAAGTTAAAAGAAGAATTATGTTGGGTAATTTTGTGCTAAGTTCTGGTTATTATGATGCCTATTTTACCAAAGCACAAAAAGTGAGAAGATTGATTAAGGAAAAAACGGATGAGATGCTAAAAGAAAATGATGTTCTTCTTTTTCCTACGACACCATCAACGGCTTTCAATATTGGTGAAATTAATGATCCGATTAAAATGTATCTACAAGATATTTTTACCGTTCATGCCAATATAGCTGGAGTACCTGCAATATCTCTTCCATTAGGGAGTCATTCCAATAAACTTCCTTTTGGAATTCAATTAATGGGTCGCTCATTTGATGAAGATTCTCTCTATAGCATTGCTGAAAGCTTAATGCAGCTTTAGAACCTTATTGTAAAAAATACGTTAAGTTTGCGTAAGACTTTTAATTTCTAATGGGTTATACCATTATATTTGATGAGAAATAGAATATATTTATTGTCATTAAACAATATGAAATATCATTTAGAAGAAGAATACGAATATGATTTCAAGCTTTTTGGAATCTCAACACATGAGAAAGATTACAGGTTATGTTGGGCTATAAATAATTCTCTGAACATTTCTCTCGAACGTACATCTGAAGACGTTGAGTTAATTTTTCCACATCAAGAGAAAAAAAATGGAAGATTTCCTGTATTTAAATTCGAACAAAATGAAGGTCTTGATGTCTATTATCTCGTTGGAAACAAATGGGAAAATAGTCAATTAATTGAAGAGCAAAAGCATGTGGATTTTTTTCTAATGATTCAATCCAATCATGAAACTCAAAACAAAATTATTCTTACAAAACTCAAAGAAATTCCTTTTGTATTATCTGCTTATGAAATAAATGTCAAAGAGCTAAAATCAAAAGAGAATCTAATTTTTTAATATGAAAAAAAGAACAAAAATTGTTGCTACTGTTGGCCCCTCTACTCATTCTGAAGATATAATTAAGAATATGATTTTAGAGGGGGTGAATGTCTTTAGAATTAATTTCTCTCACGGAAGTCATGAAGATCATATAAAAGCCATAAATAAAATCAGAAAAGTTGATAAAACACTTGGAACACACTCTGCTTTATTAGCTGATTTACAAGGACCAAAAATCAGAATAGGTGAAATGCCGGAAGAAGGAGTTTTATTAGAAAAAAACAGTGCCTTTACGCTTTACACCAATGATAAAAAATCAATAGAGAATGCAGCTTTTGTTAGTTATGATCGTCTTGCTAAAGATGTAAAAAAAGATGAATTCATACTACTTGATGATGGTAAAATTCACTTAAAAGTTACAGAAACAAACGGCAAAGATATCATCAAAACTAAAGTAATTGCAGGTGGAATTTTGTATTCCAGAAAAGGCGTCAACTTGCCTAATACCAAAATTTCAACTTCAAGTCTAACAGAAAAAGACAAAAACGATCTCAAAGTAGCTTTAGAACAAGGAGTGGACTGGGTTGGATTTTCTTTTGTTCGATCTGCAAGAGAAATAATAGAATTAAGACATCTTATCACTAGCATGAATGGAGATGCTAAAATTATTGCCAAAATTGAAAAGCCTGAAGCTGTTGAAGATTTAGACAACATCATGCAAGAGACAGATGCTGTTATGGTAGCAAGAGGAGATTTAGGGGTTGAAATCCCATTAGAAAATGTTCCACTAATTCAAAAGAGAATAGCTGAAATGGCCAAAGAAATGGCAAAGCCAGTAATTATCGCCACACAAATGATGGAGAGCATGATGGATAATATTACTCCAAATCGGGCAGAAGTGAATGATGTTGCTAACGCTGTGATGGATGGAGTTGATGCTGTTATGCTTAGTGGGGAAACCTCTGTTGGTAAACATCCCGTTGAGGTCATTAAGATAATGGCCCGAATAATTAACGAAATTGAGGGTAAATACACTGAATTATACGTTAAAGAAACCATGCCAAAAAAGAATAATGACCGATTTATTACGGATTCTATATGTTTTAACGCTTGTAGGCTTGCTCAGCGTGTAAATGCAAAAGCCATCATAACTATGACACATTCTGGCTATACCTCCTACAAAATTTCTAGTCAAAGGCCTGAATCAGCTATTTATGTATTCTCCAGTAACAAGAAATTACTAAGTACATTATCATTGGTTTGGGGTGTTGCTACATTTTACTATGACAAAACCATTAGCACAGATCATACTATTGCTGATATTCACCATTTACTCAAAAGTGAAAAGTTAGTAGAAAGCGGAGATTTAATAATAAATACGGCAAGTATTCCATTAGGTGAAGGAGGTAAAACAAATATGCTTAAATTGAGCTATATTGAGTGACCATGATTAATATAGATTTACTAAAAACTATCTGTGAAACACCTGGCGCACCAGGTTTTGAAGATAGAGTGAGATCATTAGTTCTAAAAGAAATTAAAGCTTTTACTGATGATATTGAAATTGATAATATGGGTAATATTATCGCACTAAAAAAAGGAAAAAGTAACCAGAAGAGTGTCATGATTGGAGCCCATATGGATGAAATTGGCTTTATAGTTACGCATGTGGACACCAATGGATTTCTAAAATTTCATACCCTTGGTGGTTTTGATCCAAAAACCTTAACCTCTCAAAGAGTAATTGTACATGGTAAAAAAGATGTTCTTGGTGTTATGGGTTCCAAACCAATACATGTAATGACTCCTGAAGAAAAAAATAAGGTTCCAAAAATTACAGATTATTACATAGACTTGGGTCTACCAAAAGAAGAAGTTGACAAGTTAATCGAAGTTGGTAATCCAATTACAAGAGAAAGAGAATTAATTGAAATGGGGGATTGCATAAATTGTAAAAGTTTAGACAATAGAATTGCTGTTTTTATACTCATAGAAACCCTAAAAAAATTAAAAACTCCAGCTTATGACACCTACGCTGTTTTTACAGTTCAGGAAGAAGTGGGTATCCGGGGTGCTCAAGTAGCCACACAAAAAATTAAACCAAATTTTGGATTTGGATTAGATACCACTATTGCCTATGATGTTCCTGGAGCTGCTGAACATGAAAAAATCACTTCCTTAGGAGATGGAGTCGCTATAAAAATTATGGATGCCAGTACCATTTGTGACCATAGAATGGTAACCTACATGAAAAAGACAGCTGAAAAACATAAAATTAAATGGCAAAATGAAATATTGACTGCTGGTGGAACTGACACAGCTAATATTCAACGAATGACACCAGGTGGTTCAATTGCGGGTGCATTTTCTATACCAACTCGACATATACACCAAGTCATCGAGATGGTTCACAAAAAAGACGTCTCTAATTGCATAGCGCTTATGCAGAATTGTTTAAATGAATTGGATCAATATAATTGGACTTTCAACACTTAGTTTTTCAGCAATTTTATATATAACCAAGGTGAGATATATTCGTATGAATCCATTTCAAGAAAATGTGCAAACTTGGGTAGAAAATAATTTCTTCTTTGGTTATTTATATTAATAACCAACTCATCTCCAAATTTCTCCAAACTTATAGCTGACCCGTCAAGATGTGGAATTTTCATTTTTATTTGATATCCTTTATCAATCGATTCAACTTCCAACAAATCTTCTTTTAATAAAACTTCCTCTGGGTTATTTTCACCATATAAGGTGTCAGCTAATTTTTCTAATTTTTTCATCCCAAACACTTCCTCCCCAAAATGATTGGCTTTAAAAATGGGCAAAGGATTGAAGTCTTCAAAAATTTGTTTTAAATAAACTTTCTGTTGCTCTTCGTATTTACTTAAAAAACCTTTGGTATTTGATGGAATTATTCTATTTACAATAAGAGCATCTACATTATATCCGTATAGTTGTAAGTAAGAAATCGCTCTTTTGGCTTCTTGTATAACCATCTTTTCTGGATTACAAACAACCCTCATGCTAGTGATACTTTTATCTAAAAACAATTGTTGAATTGTTTCTAATTTTGAAAAAATATGTTGTAGTTCCCCATACCCTTTATCCAGTGGAATACCTGTTGTTTTGCGCACAACTTTACCAAGCGTATTTAAAGCTATTTTTTGTCCTGGAAAAGCTTTAGTTAACCATGAGTTAATAGATTGAGGTAGACTTAATAATGTTAAAGTTTCACCAGTAGGGGCACTATCAATAACCACTACATCAAAAAATTGTTCCTCATAGAATTTTTCTAACCATAAAAACGCAGCCCCTTCTTCCATACCAGGCAATACGGAAAGTTCATCTGCAACTACATTTTTAACTCCCTGAAATTTGAACACGCTATACATTAGGTCCTTCATGTTAGACCAATATTTTTTCATAGAATAATACACGTCAAACTCCATACACCATAAGTTATCAGATACTTCCTCAGGCTCTGGTGATAATTTTATAGAAAGAGCATCTGACAAACTATGGGCAGGATCTGTTGAAATTAATAGTGTTTTTAACCCATTTTTTGCAATAGATATAGCAGTGGAGGATGCAATGGTGGTTTTCCCTACTCCTCCTTTTCCAGTGAATAGAATAAACCTCATGAATTAATAGGCCGATTTAAATTGCCTTAAAAATCTCAAGTCATTTTCAGAGTATAGTCTCAAATCGTTTACTTCGTACTTTAATTGAGCAATTCGCTCAATTCCCATACCAAAAGCATAACCAGAATAGGTTTTAGGATCAATATTGCAATTTTCTAACACATTAGGGTCTACCATTCCACAACCCATAATTTCAAGCCATCCAGAATATTTGCAAACATTACAACCTTTACCCTTACATATAGTACATGACACATCCAATTCAGCTGATGGCTCAGTAAAAGGAAAGTAAGATGGTCTTAGTCTTATTTTCGCATGTTCTCCGAACATAGCTTTAGTGAAAAATAACAATGTTTGCTTCATATCTGCAAATGAAACATCCTTATCAATATATAATCCCTCAACTTGGTGAAAAAAACAATGAGCTCGAGCTGATATAGCCTCATTTCTATATACCCTTCCTGGTGAAATTGTTCTTATAGGAGGCTTTTCATTTTCCATAACCCTCACTTGTACTGAAGATGTATGAGTTCTCAAAGCCATTTCCTTGTTAATGAAAAAAGTATCTTGCATATCTCTTGCAGGATGTTCCTCTGGGAAATTTAAAGCAGTAAAATTATGCCAATCATCCTCAATTTCAGGACCTTCAGAAACAGAAAAACCTATTTGAGAAAATATATTTATAATCTGTTCTTTAATTATAGATATTGGGTGCCTTGTCCCGAGATTTGTAGGTTGAGCAGTGAGAGAATAGTCAATTACACTTTTTTTATTAGCGCTTTTAACCGCTTCAGCCTTCAAAATATTTACTTTTTCAGAAGCTGAATTTTTGAGTATGTTTAGCTTTTGACCAAATTCTTTTTTGTGTTCAACCGGAACTTCTCTGAATGATTGAAAAAGTAAAGTAATCTTTCCTTTTTTACCCAAATAAGCTATCCTGAAATTTTCAATTTCACTTAACTCTTTTGAAGAAAATTGATTGACTTCTTGTTGTATAATGTCAATTTGATCAAACATACTGTTACTTGATTTTTACGGATAAAATTGTTACCGGATCTTTAGGTTTGTCTCCAGATTCAGTTGGTACAGCGCAAATGGCATCTATGACTTCTAATCCACTTACCACTTCACCAAAAACGGTATAGCCATTATCTAAAAAGGGCGTACCCCCTTCTTTTTCATAAGTTGATATTTGTTGTTCACTAAAGGAGTATGGAGTAGCATCAGCTAAAACCAATTGCTTTACTTCATCAATTACAATATTTAAACTATCCATCCAACCTTTTTGTTGACACACCCTTACCCTATTCATGTAATTTATATTGGATGGATCTCTTAAGAATCCCCCCACTAAGTTATTCTCATTCTGCTGATTTATTCTCATTTCCATTTGAGTTAACTGATTTCTGGTGTATTTTTTACCTTGTACAATATAAAATTGACTGCCACTGGATCGTTTTTCAGGATTAACTTGATCCCCCATTCTGGCTGCAGCAAGCGCCCCTTTTTTGTGAAATAAACCATCTACTATTTCTGCAGGTAGTGTTTCTCCTTCACTATTTTGACCAAGTGCACCACTAAATTCTGGATTTCTTGAATTAGGATCACCTGCTTGAGCCATGAAATCTTTTATGACTCTATGAAAAGTAACACCATTGTAAAATTCTGATTTGACTAATTTTAAAAAATTATCTCTATGAATTGGAGTTTCATCATATAGTTTAATCACCATTTTACCTGATGATGTTTCCATGATTACGTGCGTTGAATTTTTACTGGTAGTATTAAAACTAAAAACGGAAATTAACCCCACTAATAATATCAACGATATACTAATTTTATTTTTTAAAACGTACTTCATTAAAATCAATTTTAAATTAATTATCTTGCAAATTAAATAAATACTCTATGAATAGAGAAAATAATTTATATAATAGCAGAAATTGGACCAAGTATTTACTTATCCTATTTGTATTTATTGGCATTCAGTCTTGTTATAAACCAAAAAGTACAATTGCCACGATAACAGTTTTAAATGACTCCAACAATTCACCTGTTAGCGGAGCAACAGTTCGACTTTTTTATGAAGACCCAACAGGTGTAAACACCTCAATCATTGACGTGCAAAACGAAACTACTGCAGAAGGAATTGTCAACTTTGATTTTTCTGAATATTACAAAGATGGACAAGCTGGTTTTGCTGTATTAGACATAGAGGTGAATAATACATTTGTAGGTGTTGTTCAAATTGAAGAAAGAACAACAACTGAAAAGACAGTCTATTTATAATAGTCTATTACCGCCTCTTTAATTACTTCCTCTTGTTCTTTGGAAGTTAATTTTGGAAATTTTTTGGTAGACTTAAAATGAATCCAACCATCTTGATCTCTTCCAATGGGTTCGTAGTAGCCGAGTGGGGTGAAAACTGCACATAATCCTATGTGAATTACATCCAACTTTTGATCTTTTGTCAATCTTTCAAAAGGCATGTTTAGTTCCTGCAATCCAATAACAAAAAGGACTGCATCAACTTGTGGGGTTTCATCATAATCAAGTTTAAATGACTGAATCAATTCTTGCCATGCTTTTTCTAATTCAAAATTCATACTTTTAAATGTAAAACTAATTGATACTAAATGCCTTTATTAAATAAAAAATATCTCATAATTCATATTCTTTTTTCTTTGGTGATAGTCATTATAAAAATTTATAAAATCATTTTTATAGAGGGATTTGTTGGCAGTTTATTCTTGACCATACTTAAAAAAGTTGGTTTATTATTGGTTATTTATTGGGGTGGTATTTTAGCATTATCGTATTTGAGAAAAAAGTTGATGCAAAAGCGAGATTCCTAAGTGGTTATTTATACGTAATTTTGAATTTCATAACTAAAACTTCATGGAAAATATAAAAGTTGACATTCAAAATAATGCGGCTATTATTACAATAAATAGACCTCAACAACTTAATGCATTAAATAAAGCAACAATAGAAGAAATTCACCTTGCTTTAAAAGACATAAGAAACAATAGGCAGTTAAGAGCTGTCATAATTACTGGAGCTGGAGAAAAAGCTTTTGTTGCCGGAGCTGATATCAAGGAATTTGCTCATTTTGATGTAGAAAAAGGAAAGGAATTAGCAAGGTCAGGGCAAGAAAAATTATTTAATTACATAGAAAACTTCAATAAACCAATTATAGCTGCAATAAATGGATTTGCTTTAGGTGGAGGTTTAGAACTAGCTATGGCTTGTCATTTTAGAATTGCTTCTGAAAATGCAAGAATGGGATTACCAGAAGTTAGTCTTGGTGTTATACCAGGTTATGGAGGGACACAAAGATTACCCCAATTAATTGGCAAAGGAAAGGCAATGGAATTAATTACCACGGCTAGAATGATGAAGGCACAAGAGGCATTACAATATAGGTTGGTAAATTACGTTGTATCACTAAATGAATTGATGCCCAAATGCATGGAAATCATATCCTCTATTTCAAACAATTCACCGCAAGCTATTTCTTCTGCCATAAAAGCTGTAAATGCTGGACATAGCTCTGAAAGTATTGGATATCAAAAAGAAATTGAGGAGTTTGGTAATTGTTTTGGAAGTGATGAGTTTATTGAAGGAACAAATGCCTTTATGGAAAAAAGAAAACCCAATTTTTGAGCGCCCTCAAAAAATTAATCGGCCAAACTGCTATTTATGGATCTAGTAGTATAATTGGGAGGTTTCTTAATTATTTACTTACTCCTTTTTATGTTCACATCTATTCCAATGAACAATATGGGATAATTACAGAAATGTATGCCTATGTAGCTTTTCTCGTTGTTTTTTTAACCTATGGGATGGAAACCGCTTTATTCCGATTTTCTACTAATTACCCAAAAAAGAAAAATACCATTTATGCTAATACTCTTTTTTCATTAACTACAACTTCATCCATATTCATATTATTAGCTACATTTTTTTCTCAAGATATAGCTAATTTACTTAAGTATCCTGAACATGCTGAATACATTATTTGGTTTAGTTTAATTGTCGGTATTGATGCAATATCTGCTATTCCATTAGCCAACCTTAGATTAAAAGACAAAGCCAAAAAATTTGCCTTGGTTAATTTTCTTAATGTTGGTGTAAACATTGGACTGAACATATTCTTCTTAGTGTATTGTAAACAAGCTTTTGAAAGTGGTCAAAGCAACTGGATTATAGATAATTTTTACAATCCAGAAATTGGTGTTGGTTATGTGTTTATTTCAAATCTAATTGCCAGTTTGATCAAATTTGGCGTACTAATTCCAGAAATGAATTTTAGAGGGAATTTTGACTTTAGCATTATAAAAGATATGCTTAAATACGCTTTCCCCATGCTCTTAGTTGGTTTAGCTTATGTAATAAACGAAACTCTTGATAGGGCTATGTTAAAAGAAATATTGTACCAGCAATATTTAATTGAATCTCCTGAAATAGGACAAAGTGATGCACTAATAAAAGCTCAATCTGCTAATGGAATTTACGGAGCTAATTATAAAATCACCATGATAATTAGCATGTTTATTCAGGCATTTAGATATGCATCTGAACCATTTTTTTTCAAAGATCAGTCTAATAGAAACTCAAAAGAAACTTTAGCTAAAATCATGAATTACTTTGTTATAATTTTAGTGTTAATATTCCTAATTATTACACTTTACCTTCATTTATTCAAGTATTTTATTCCTAATCAAGCATATTGGGAAGGATTAAAAGTTGTTCCTATTTTACTTGCTGCTAACATCTGTTTAGGCTTGTATACTAGCATCTCAATGTGGTATAAATTAGCTGAAAAAACAATTTATGGAGCCATTATTTCATTCATTGGGGTAATCATTACCATCTCTGTAAATTTTATTTTTATTCCTAAGTTTGGTTATGTCGCCTCTGCATATGCCACTTTACTTTGTTATGGTTCTATGATGGTCATTGGTTATTTACTGGGCCAACGCTTTTACCCCATACCATATAAATTATGGAAGATTTTTATCTATATGATTTGTGGCGCAGTCATATATTTTGTGAGCATAGATTTTAAAATTGAAGATGGTCATAACTTATTGAATTATGCTTATCATACTTTACTAATAATTCTATATTTAAGTATAGTATTCATGTTAGAAAAACCAATATTCAACAAAATAAATCTAAAGAAATGATTGACATTAATATCATTAACGAGTCAACTAATGCTACACCAGCATTAGCCACTGCTGGATCAGCTGGTGTTGACATTAGAGCTTATCTAAATGAAAAAATAATCCTTAACCCTCTTGAAAGAAAATTAATTCCTACGGGGCTTAAGGTTGAAATTCCTTTGGGATATGAAATACAAATAAGACCTAGAAGTGGATTAGCTTACAAACATGGTATTACTGTATTAAATAGCCCTGGAACTATTGATTCTGATTATAGAGGTGAGATTGGTGTTTTGCTAATTAATCTTTCAAATGAAGTATTTGAAATAAAAAATGGAGAGCGAATAGCTCAAATGATTTTAGCTAAACATGAAGTGCCAAATTTTATTCAATTAAAGGAATTAAGTTCTAGCGCAAGAGGAGAAGGTGGCTTTGGAAGTACAGGGAAAAGTTAATGAATCCATCTGTTCTTAACATATATATTAAATCTTGTTTTATAATATTATTTTGTGTTGTAACTCCTTATCATTCATTTGCTCAAAAAAAAGTTGATTTTTTTAATGAAAAACAATACTCAAACCTTCTAATTAGAGCTACTGGTGCTAAAATTAGCAGCGATCTGTACTTGGCTGATTCACTATTTAACGCATGCTTAAAACTAAACCCAAATAGTGGTGTATCCTATTTTGAACTTTCAGGAATTTATAAAACTGAAGACAAATTACAAAAAGCTATAGAGTATGCTAAAAAGGCAGTGTCATTGTCTCCTAACAATGAATGGTACTTAGCTAATCTAGCTGTGCTTTATCAAGAAAATAATGAACATGAAAAAAGCGCAGCAACATTTGAAAAATTATCAATAAAAAAGCCAAATAAAATTGACTATTTATTTTCACTCACTGAAGCATATTTAAATGCTGACAAGTTTAAAAAATCCATCAAAGTCCTTCAGAAAATTGAAAATGAATTGGGAGTTTCTGAAGATCTATCTTTACAAAAACATCAAATTTTTGCTTTTTTAAAAAAGAAGAAAAAAGCTACTAGAGAACTTGAAAATTATATTAAAAAAAACCCCAAAAACCTTAGAGTAATTGGAATTTTAGCAGAATATTACGATAGCCGAGGAAAAGGAAAAAAAACTGAAATTTTGCTTGAAAAAATGATGGATATAGACTCTACTAACGGGTTGGTCCAATTGTCTATGTTTCAGTATTATATGAAAAAAGGGTTGTTTCAACATGGCTTTAGTGCTTTAAGTAAAGTAATGTCTTCTATTGAAGTTGATCAACAACTTAAGCAAGAAATTTTATTTCAAATCACATACGATAAAACCATCCCATTTTCTATTCAACAAGTAGAGAAATTATGTATTCAATTTTTGACTTCATTCCCTAAAAATCATGACATATTAGTTTTGTTAAGCGATTTAAGCTTTATCCAAATGAAAGAAGATACTGCATGCTCCCTTTTACGTGAAGCTTTATCCATTGACCCTACATCATATAAGTTATGGGGGCAACTAATTGGCTCTACCATGACAAGAGGACTTTACAAACAAGCCTTAAAAGATGCTGAAAATGCCATTTTATATCATCCTAATCAGCCTTTCCCTTATTTAGCCAAAGGGATAATTTATAATATGCAAAATAATTGGGATGATGCACTCTTAATGTTAAAACAAGGTAAGCTTCTTGTTTTTGATGATCAAACTTTAGAAAGTGATTTTTACCATCAAATTGGTGATGCCTATTATGGATTAAAAAATTACAATATTGCCTTTGAGAATTATGACCAGTCTTTATCGCTCAATGAAAATAATCCTATTCTGTTAAATAATTATAGTTATTACCTGGCTCTTCAAAACCAATCTTTAGATAAAGCGGAAAATTTAATCCTCAAAGCCTTAAAGTTTTTACCTGACTCTTATACTTTTATAGACACATATGGATGGGTACTGTTTAGAAAAAAACTATATGATCAAGCTGAACAAACACTATTTAAAGCTTTGATGAAAAGTGAAGAAAAAGACAATGAAGTGTTAGAGCACTATGGAGATGCCTTATTTATGCTTGGAAAAAAAAATGAAGCTGTTCAATTTTGGGAAAAAGCAATTAAAGGTGGTAAAGATTCAGAAATACTAAAAAGAAAAGTCAAGGAAAAAAAATATGTGGAATAATCTTAAATTTTTATTGCCCTTTTTAATTATTGGTTTAAGTTTTTCGTGTAGGACCATTAAACCGGTAAATGGTGGTGCTCCAATAAAAATATTGAATACTAAAAAGTTAATGGATTCCATTCATCATCACGAACCAAAAATGAAGTGGGCAAAATTTAAAGCTGAAGCTAAGTTCACTTATAAGGAAGAAGAAAGTGAAGTGACATTAAATTTTAGAATCAAAAGAGATAGTCTAATATGGGTCAATGTTTCAAGCTTTGGCGTCAAAGCAGCAAGGGCATTTTTTGAAAAAGATAGCATCAAAGGTCAATTTGAATTTCCTAAAAAATCTTACTTCTTTGGAACTTTTGAAGACTTTGAAAAAAAATATAATATTACCCTATCTTACTTTCTGATAGAAGATTTTTTATTAGGCAGTTCATATATCAATCATTTAACTGAAAAAAATAGTGCGCATTACAAAAAAGGACAATACCACTTGTTTTCTCATAGAAAAAGAAAAACGAATCGAGTAACCTCTAATAAGGCAAAAAAATCCCCAGAATATATTTATAGCTCATGGGTAAATCCACGCAATTACAAATGTGATTCAATAGCTATAATTTTTCCAGAAAACAATGTAGAAATAAATATAAATTATAAAGAATGGGTAGAAAAAGACAATGAGTATTTTCCAACTAAACTTAGTATATTATTTAAGCCTGATAATTATAGGCTAGATTTGGAATATAAAAGTATTAGATTCAACACTCCATTAAAATTTCCTAGATTAAAGATTAATGAAAATTATGAAGAAATAAAACTGGATGAAAATTAAGTATTTAATCATATTAATTCTTTTCACTTTTCCTGTAGAACTTGTAGGTCAAAAAAGAAGTGAGGTCTTGAAAAAACAAGAGAGGGTATTATTAAAGAAAATTGAAAACACCAAATCGCTAATTAAAGAAACTCAAAAAAACGAAGCATTGACCATTAGTCAATTGAGCATCATTAAAAATCAGATATCATATAGAGAAGAATTAATTCGAAATTACAATGCGCAAATTAAAAAACTCGATCAAAATATAAATGATATAAATAGACAAGTGTATTCACTTTCAAACACAAATAAAATTTTAATTGAAGAGTATAAAAATATGTTACTGTATGCCTTTAAAAACAGGGATCCTAACTACAAGTTTTTATATATCATTTCTTCATCTACCTTTTCAGAAGCTTTTCATCGTATGAAATATATCCAACATTACGCAAATTATAGAAATAAGCAGGTAGAACGAATTAAAAAAACTCAAGAATTACTTATAGAAAAAAAGCAAACGTTAAAGGCAGAATTAAACATAAAAGAAGAAGTAATTGACGTAAAAAATGAAGAAAAAAACAATTATATTAAAGATAAAAGTACGCAAGAAGAATATTTATTAAAATTAAAAAACAATGAATCTAATTTAGTTCTTGAATTAGAAAACAATAGCCAAAAAAGAAGAGAGATAGCTAAAGCTGTTAAAAAAGCCATTGCTGCGGAACTAAAAGCCATTGAAGCTAAAACAAAAGCCAAATTTAAATTAACTCCTGAAGGGTTGGCACTGTCTGCAAATTTCAGAAACAATAAAGGTAAACTAAGTTGGCCTGTAGAAAGAGGTGAGATAACAGGTAAATACGGGAAACACAGACACCATGTCGTAAGTACTGCTACAATTGATAATAATGGTATTGATATTTCTACAACTAAACAAGCCCTAGTAAGAGCAGTTTTTGGTGGAAAAGTGACTAGTGTCATGGTTATTCCTGGAGCAGGAAAAGTCGTTATGGTAAGCCATGGTGAATACCGAACAGTTTATGCAAATCTTCAAGAAGTTTTTGTTAGAAAAGGCGATCAACTTGAAATTAAGGAAAGTATAGGAAAACTATTACTTAATGAAAATGGAATTTCAGAAGCCCATTTTGAAATTTGGAAAATTTCAAGTGATGGCATGAATACAGAAAATCCATCCTACTGGCTTAGTAGGTAAAACTCATCCTATTTTAATTAAAATATCTAATCCATCAAACGGTATTTTTGCTGATGTCTTGTGTTTTAAAATAGCTGACACCCCGCCATATTTTGTCATTAATTTTTTCACCACTTTACTTATAGATTGATTCAAATAACCCAGCTTAAAACCTTTATAAAAAACAGCTAAAGCGTTTTCATCCCAATATCTACTTTTATCTAATTCAATTACTAAAGAAGTATTTTCATGTAGGTGGTTTTTTACATAGATATAATCATGTCTTGATAATTCAATAAGTTGTGTCATTATTCCCATTTTAGGGAGTACAATATTTTCTGTTGATGATAGTGCTAGAGTTTTCATATTATGCAGTTTTTAATTTATTGGTTAATATTCCTAATTCTGATGATTTTAATCTTATATCCATCTTAAGGTGCTTCTTAGGGTTAACTTCTACAATTGGGTCTGAAGAAGAATAAAATCTATCCCAAATTCTTTGCATTATTTGACCTCCTAAACTATGTTCAATCAATCGGCTTAATCGAAGAATATCTACTGGAATAGTAGTGTAGTATTTTTTTTGATTAGAGTAAACATAACCCTGTAAAAGGAATGCAGTGTCGTTTTTTTCAAAAACAATATAATTGACATTGAAAGTGGATGGGAAGTGATTTAATGATTTCATGATAAAAAATTATAACCACTAAATAATACAATCACTACGTAATCAAATTACGTTCTATTTTATTAAATCTTTTAAGTCGGATTTATGACTAAATTTTATCTTCTTGCTAAAGACAAAAACTCTTGCTTTTACAGACCCTTCAAACAACAATTGAGTTGGCTTTCCAAATAATGCACCTAATGATCCGAATAATGATGAAACTATTTGTTTTGAATCAGACTGAAAATTTAAATCAACATCTATCGTATCCTTTTTAATTAATTTAATTTTCTTTTGAGTATAAACATCTCCAATAGTATTATCATTTAAATCTGCACGAACGCTAATATTTCTCATATGAATATTATAGCTGTTAGGGTTATATATTTTAATTTTTGCACACAAAGGCTTACAATCGCCTTCATTAGCAAATGAAGTAGAGTGAACTTCAAGAAATTCTATATCCTTATAGCCTATACAAGAACTTAATGCAACAGATAGTATTAATAATAATTTTTTAAGCAAGGATTTAATTTTTCATTAACTCGCTGTAAAACTCATAGAAGTAAGGTATTGTTTCAATTCCCTTATAAAAATTAAATAAGCCAAAGTGCTCGTTTGGAGAATGAATAACATCAGAATCTAAACCAAAGCCAAGTAAA
The DNA here is from genome assembly GCA_913042175.1 of uncultured Flavobacteriales bacterium. GTDB lineage: Bacteria > Bacteroidota > Bacteroidia > Flavobacteriales_D > Parvicellaceae. Next base: position 31,961 of record CAJWIX010000003.1, on the reverse strand, counting down.
ATTGTTTTTAACCCCAATACTTCTTCAAACATAGGGACAATAGGAATACTACCTCCACTTCTAACAGGTATTGGATCAACTCCAAAAGATTTATTCATGGCTTTTTTTGCTGCTAAATAGCCCTTAAAATCAGTTGGAATAACTACTCCCTCTCCTCCATGATGTGGGGTAACCTTAACTTTTACAGAAGAAGGAGCAATTTTTTTAAAATGATTTTCAAATAATGATGTAATGTCAGCTGAAGTTTGATTTGGAACCAATCTCATTGAAATTTTAGCATAAGCTTTTGAAGGAAGAACTGTTTTAGCCCCCTCTCCAATGTAGCCTCCCCAAATTCCATTAACATCTAAAGATGGTCTAATTGATGTTCTTTCATTTGTAGAATATCCAAATTCCCCATGTACTGTATCTACAGCTAAATCCTGTTGATAATTTTCAAGGTTAAATGGAGCTTTAGCCATCTCTTTTCTTTCATCATCACTCACCTGTAATACCTCATCATAAAAGCCAGGTATGTTAATTTTTCCTTGATCGTCATGTAGTGAAGCAATCATAGAAGAAAGTATATTTATGGGATTAGCTACACCACCTCCATATAATCCAGAATGTAAATCTCTGTTAGGTCCTGTTACCTCAACCTCTAGATAACTTAAGCCTCTTAATCCAACACAAATAGAAGGAGTATGATTGTTTATAATTCCTGTATCTGAAACTAAAACAACATCTGCACTAAGCATGTCTTTGTGTTCACGTACAAATTTTTCTAAATTTTCTGAACCAACTTCCTCTTCGCCTTCAAGCATGAATTTGACATTACATGGTAGATTGTTTGTGCTATTCATAGCTTCAAATGCCTTTAAATGCATAAACATTTGTCCCTTATCATCACAAGCGCCTCTTGCAAAAATAGCCCCATCAGGATGAATATCTGTTTTTCTAATTTCTGGTTTAAAAGGATCGCTATCCCATAATTCATATGGATCAGCTGGTTGAACATCATAATGCCCATATACTAAAACTGTGGGAGCATCTGTTGAAATGATTTTTTCACCATAAACAATGGGGTGTCCGCTAGTAGGGTATATCTCCACATTTTCAACACCAATTTGTTCTAGGTTTTTTGATAAAAATTGTGCTGCTTGTAAAACATCATTCTTGAATGATAAATCTGCACTTACTGAGGGGATGGTTAATAATTCCATTAACTCCTCTAAAAATCTTTTTTTGTTTTCCTCAATATAATTCTGGGTCATGATATTATTTTTTTGTTGAATCTATTATTTCCTTTGCTTTTTCATCTGCTTCTTGCTCCATCTTTTTCGCTTTTTCATCTGCCTCTACTCGAATTTTTTCTGCTTGTTTAAAGGCTGATTTTTCTGCGGTTTCTGATGTTTTATTTAGTTTATTTTCAAGCGCTTTCGCTTTTTCATCAGTTTCTTTTTTCATTTTATCAGCTACTTTTTTAGCTGCGATTTTAGCTACTGGTGTTTTCGCTTCCTCTATTACTTTTTCTGCTGCTTTATATCCCTCTTTTTTAAATTTATCTACCTCTTCTTTGGTCTTTTTATCTGCGATTTCACGATTTTTTTTGGCCTCTAACTCTATTTTATTTGCTTTTTCATTTGCCTCATCTCTTAATTTTTGAGCATTTTCTTTAGCTATTCTAATTATTTCTGCAGCCTTTTGTTCAGCAAGTTGAATTGCATTGTCTTTTACATCAGTAATTTGATCCTCTATCTTTTCTTTTATATTATCACTTACTTGCTTGTTTAGCTCATTTAAACTTGTGGAAATTACAGGGCTTTTGATATCTCCCGAAATATTAATAACCAAAGGAACATGATCTGAAATACTGGTAACTCCCTTAGTTTTAGAAAGTAGGGCGTTAATTGTTTTATTTGAATTATTCAAAAGAGAAACTGGAATTTTTGATGTTATATCATAATTAACTTTTTGATCTAATGAGGTGTATCCATTTATGGTTAAATCGTAATTATTTAATTTTAATGCTGTACTATCAAGTATAAACTTGCCATCCTTAAATTCATAAGACAAATTCAAATTTTCAACTTTTTTATTTTCTTTAAATAAATCTGCAGCATAAGATTTTAATTGATCAAATATTGGATTAGCTAAAATTTCAACCTCATCTGATGTTAATTTACCACTACTAGAAATATCACTATAAACTGGGTAATAATGCTCATTCAAAACTAAATCTGCTTCTAATAGAGTAGAAAAATTACCCTCGAAATAATTGACTATTGGTGTATACTTTTTAATGGTGTTAAAATAGGTATAGGCATCATCAAAAGATATATTTTTTACATCCATATTAGTTAAGAATTTTGCTCTTTTTATAGCTGTACTATAATATGTTGCATCCATATTTACTTCTCCATTAAATATATTCATGGCAAAGTTGTTGAAATGAACTTTTCCATGATTTGCAACTATAGTTCCATTGAAGTTATTTACAGGTAGACTATCATAAATTAATTTTGAGACGTTTGAATTAAAAAAGAAATGAATGTTTTCTGGAACAGAAAAAACGGATAAATCATTTTGATTAGTTAATGAATCTACTGTCAAAGAGTCAACTGAAGCATACATTGAAGTGGTATCATAATTGCCCATCAATTCGTCAAGATTTATTTGATTACTGTTTAATATAAATGAACCATCCAGATTTTGATTTCTTAAAATATATGGCCAGTAATTTTCTAATGTCCCTGTCAAGCTAAAATCACTTTCTCCAAATTGTGCATTCATTTTAGTGAGTTCTAAAATATTAGGTTTTACATCAAACATGAGTCCACTTATACTTAAAGTTTGATTCAAATCTTTTGAAGCAAAATGAAATTGACTCAATTCAAATAAACCAGAGGCATTAAATTGGTCATATTCTTCTTTTTCAATGGATGAGTATTGTCCATCAACTTTAAGATTTGCATTGAGCATACCACTTATTTCACTTGAATCAATGGGTATAACCTTTTTAATATCGTCAAATATTAATTCAGCATTTAAATTTGTCTGAATTTTTGGATCACTTTCTAAATCCCGAGCTCTTAAAGACATAGCCAAAGTAGAATTCAAGAATGATAGGTTTAATTGTTCTAAATTAATATCTAATAAATCAAAATTAGATCCTCCAGGATAACTGGTTTTTAATAAGAGATTAACATTTTCAATGGCATGATCATATCCTGGATATTGCACAAATGCATCAGAGGTATTTAAATTAAATTGAAAGGATGGAAAAATTTCATCATTATACACCCCTTTCAAATGACCATCAAAACCAAAATTTCCTTTGGCTTCTATTTGATCAAAATCTTTACGATATGCCCCTGGTATAATGCTGTAAAAATCCTTAAAAGATTGGCTAGGAGTTATTAAATTGAAATCCATATCATAATCATCAGCTAACATCTTAAAACTACCCTCGATACCAAAATTGAATCTATTTAGCTTAATTTGGTTTTCTATTATTTCTAACACCAAGTCATCTCCAATAAATTCAATTACACCATTAAATTTAAGGTCAAGTTTGGTCTTATTGAAGTATTTTATTTCATCATAAGAGAAGGTAAGGTCAGCCGCACTGGTATTTGTTTTGAATTCATACGAATCTCCATTTAAAACAAAAGATCCATAATGATTTAAAGAATCCATTATAAGCTGAATTGAATATGATTTATCTATGTAGTTTAGATTAGCATTTTCAATACTATAGGTATTGATTTTAAATTCAAACGGAGATGACTCTGCAACTGTGTTGGAAGATTGATTTTCATCATCTGTTATATATATATCATAATTAACGCTTCCATCCTCAAGCGTTATTAAGTTGACAATAGGTCTGTTTACGTTTAGCTTATTTAATTGATATTTATTTCGTATCAAAATGTCTAACAAGTCCACTTCAACGGCAACATGTTGTACGTTAATTAACTCAACTCCTTTGAATTTATTTTTTCCAATCAACTTTAGCGCATCTAACTCAACCGTTAATTTTGGAAAAGATTTTAAAGCGAATACATCAATACCATCAAACACTAAATCTGCATCAATATAATTTGAAGACTCATTTTTAATGTATTCAGCAATATTATCCTTATAAAAATAAGGCAAACACAAAAGTGATAACAGCAATAAAACAAAAATGACCAGTATTGCTTTAAGTATTTTCTTTACCCATGATTTCATGATGACAAAATTTCAAAAGGAATGTGAAATTAGGAATTATCTACTTCCAAAAGTAAAAAATGAAGTTATTATTATTTGATATCTTTAACCTATGAAAATTAAGGTTATTGCTGTGTTCTTAAACTTGAGCTTGATATTCCATTATTTTGCACAAATCACTGTAACCAATAGTGCTCCATATAACACTGCGAATCAACTTATTAATAATGTATTATTGGGTGGTGGTGTTAGCGCTAATAATACCTCCATGTTTGGAGACGCCATTCAAATTGGTTTTTTTAATGGGGTAAATACCAATTTAGGATTAGATAGTGGAATTGTGATGTCTACAGGTGATATTGCTGACTTAGATCCTACTAGTTTTGGTGGTGGGAATACCCCTATGAACACAAATAGTGATCCTGATCTACTCAACGTGGCTAATAGTGTTCCCCCATTAATTAATCAACCTTTTTTTGTTTCTGGCATTTTTGATGTAGCCACCATTGAATTTGATTTTATCCCTACTTCAGATACTGTTTCTTTTAATTATGTATTTGGTTCCAATGAATATCTGACTTGGGTAAATTCTGAATACAACGATGTGTTTGGCTTTTTTATTTCTGGCCCTGGCATAACAGGCCCCTATTCCTCTCCGGCTGGATTTCCAAACGGTTCTATAAATATTGCAACTGTACCCAATTCCATTCCTCCTTTACCAATTACTATAAGTTCAGTAAATAATGTTTTGAACAGTCAATATTATATTGACAACCAATTTACATTCCCGCAAACTGTTTCTTGTAATGGATTTACGACTTTATTCAATGCAACTACCATAGTACAATGCGGTGAAACATACCACATTAGATTAGCTTTAGCAGATGGATCTGATAGCAACTTAGATTCTTGGGTATTTTTAGAAGCAGGTAGTTTTTCATCCAATGGCAGTGTAAGTGTATCAAGCGGTATAGCTGAAGGAGACACCTTGCTTTATGAAGGTTGTAATGCTGCTTTTTTCACATTTGACAGGCCAGACGCTAGCAATGATTTTACAGTATATTTTGATATTCAAGGTACTGCAACACCATCTTTAGATTTCCCGTTAATCAATGATAGCTTAGTCATTCCAGCTGGTCAATTTACAGATACTGTTTTCGTATATCCAATTCTTGACACCATTACAGAACCAACTGAAACAGTTATTCTGAATGTAATATATGAGCGTTGTAACGGTAACCTTGACACGTCTACTGCAACCATTTACATTAGCGATTATACTCCTTTATATCTTGTCCTTCCTGATAGTTTAAACATTTGTAGTGAACTCTTTGAATCTGCAACGCTACAAAGTGATTGGGGAGGTGGAATAGACCCTATAGCTTTAAATTGGTCTAACGGCTCTGATCAAGATGTTATTATCGTAAGTCCTGACTCTACTCAGTATTTTTCACTGAGTATTTACGATGGTTGTGATCAAGAAATTCACGATAGTGTTTTAGTATGGAATCAATGCCCTATAGAAAACATCAATGTATTTACTCCTAATAATGATGGAATAAATGATTTCTTTGTGCCTGTAAACTTAGATGACTATCCCAATCCTTCCGTTTTAGTATACAATCGCTGGGGTAAGTTAGTTTATGCCAATGAAAACTATCAATACGATTGGGATGGAACACATTTTAAATCTGGAAACGAATTAAACGATGGGCTATATTATTACATTGTAGACCCAGAATCAAATAAATACGACTACGCTACAAACCTCATTAATGGGTATGTTCATTTGATAAGAAATTAAGATTATCTAATAAGTGAATTACCTGTCATTTCCTCAGGCTTTTCCATATCCAATAAATCTAAAATTGTTGGAGCAATATCTGCTAAGACTCCATTTTTTAAACTAAACTTTTCGTTGCTAACTAAACTAACAGGAACAGGATTTACCGTATGAGCTGTATGTTGAGAACCATCTTTATTAAACATTTTATCCGCATTACCATGGTCAGCAATTATAAGTGATGCGTAATTTTTTTCTTTTAAAAAAGAAACTAAATTCATTAGGCATTGATCAACTGTTTCGCAAGCTTTAATGATAGCTGAACTAATTCCTGTATGGCCAACCATGTCAGGATTTGCATAATTTAAACATATAAAATTTGGTTCTTTTTCAGTAATGAAATTCATGGCTTTTTCAGTAATTTCAAATGCACTCATCTCGGGTTTTAAATCATAAGTAGCCACCTTAGGAGAATCTGCCATTATACGATGTTCCCCCGAAAATTCTTTTTCTCTTCCTCCACTAAAAAAATAGGTGACATGAGGATATTTTTCTGTTTCTGCAATTCTTAATTGAGTGGCATGATGGTTACTAATTACTTCACCAAGAGTATTAGAAATATTTTTTTTATCATAAACCACATCTATGTTTCTAAAGTTTTTATCATAATTGGTCATAGTGAGATACTTTAACCTTAACTTCTTCATGTTAAAATCACCCTTATTTTCTTGAGTTAAGGCTGTCGTTATCTGTCTGCATCTATCTGTTCTAAAATTGAAACAAATTACGACATCATCCTCTTTAATATTACTGTCATGGCCAAATGAAATAGGAGGTAAAAATTCATCCGTAACATCATTACTATAGTTATCCTTAAATGCATTCTCAACATTTTCAAATTGTTCTCCTTTATTTTCAACCAATAAATCATAGGCCTTTTTTATTCTTTCCCACCGTTGATCTCTATCCATAGCATAATAACGTCCAATTAAAGTAGCTAACTTAATATTGGAGCCTTCTATAAAATGCATTAGTTGCTCAAAAAACTTAGCCCCTGAAACAGGACTGCAATCTCTGCCATCACTAAATCCATGAATATATACTTTTAAGGCAGGGTGGTTTTTAAGAATAGTGCAAAGAGCCAATAAATGCGCTAAAGAAGAGTGAACTCCTCCTTCAGAAACTAAACCCATCAAATGAATTGGTTTTTTATTATTTAAAGCATAATCAATAGCCTCTTTAATTACAGGATGTTGATGAAAACTGCTGTCTTCTATAGCTCTATCAATCTTAAGCAAATCTTGGTATATAATTCTTCCTGCACCAATATTTAAATGTCCAACTTCTGAATTACCCATTTGACCATTTGGTAATCCTACATGTTCTCCATATGTTTTTAATGTTGCATTAGGATAATCAGCAATTATACTGTCAAAAAAAGGAGTTTTAGCCAAGTATACTCCATCAGATTCATCCTGATTACCAATACCCCAACCATCCAAAATAATCAGTGCTGTTTTTTTATTCATGTTATTAAATTAAATCTTATGTCGAAAATTGTTCCCTTAGGTAAATTATCTTTACATGATATTTGAGCACCATGTAATTTCACAATTTCTTTTACTAAAAAAAGACCCAATCCTGTCCCTTTTGTGGATCGTGTTTCTTCATCTCCAATTCTAAAAAATCGTTCGTAAATTTTTTGTTTAAATTCATCTTTAATTCCTATGCCTTCATCAGCAATGCTAATAATTACATTTTCATTTATTTTTTTACTTGTAAATGTGATAGATGATAATTTTTCAGAATATTTTTTGGCATTCTCAATTAAGTTTTGAAATAGCGAGATAAGATAAAATTCATCCCCACTAATGACAATTTCTTCTCCAATATCGTTAATAAATTGATGTGATTTTGCGTGTTGTGCTATGATATTATCCAATAGTTTTTTTAGTGGAACTGGAGATTTTGAAAGTGTTAGAGCTTCATCATTGATTGAACTAGCCAATAGTATTTTTTCAACTAAATCATTTAACCTGTTTTGTTCATCTATGATTTTACTTAAACTCTCTTTTTGTTGTTCTACATTTAAGTCCTCTCGTTCCAAGAGAGTTTGAGCAAATAACTTTGATGAAGCAATTGGAGTTTTTAATTCATGGGTGACTGATAATGCAAAGTTTTTCTCTTTTTTGGCCAAATCCATTTCTTTAAAGTAGGATCGTATAACGTAGAAAGCACCAATAAATATGATAAGAAAAAAAACGGCAGCTTCGCCAACAATCATACTTATCGTATTTCTTAAATCTCCATCATTTGCTCCAATTTGTTCTGATAAATCTATAATATGAAATCCCCACCACAAGAACTGCAAGATTACATAGGCAATTAAAAAATAGAAAATGATTAAGGTCCGGTTATTTTTAAGACTTCTTTTCAAGACCATGTAAAGTTAGTGGTAATTTATAAGTATGAAAAAAAAAGCCCTCAAATTTGAGGGCTTTTAAAAGTGGTGCCTCCAGGAATCGAACCAGGGACACACGGATTTTCAGTCCGTTGCTCTACCAACTGAGCTAAGGCACCAACTTAAGGAGGGTCAAAAGTATAAAAATTTTAGTTGCCTCAATATATTTTTAATTATAAGTTTATGTCTGCCTTTAAGGAATTTTAACTTGGATGTTTATTATCCGAGAAAAGCACTTATTTTTACCGTTTTTAAAACAAGATTTTTAATGAAAATTTCATATAACTGGATTAAAGAAATAGTGGATTTCAATTTAAATCCTGAAGAGACCAGTGAATTACTTACTGATATAGGGTTAGAAGTGGAGAAAAGTGAAATGTATGAAAGCATTAAGGGGGGGCTAAATGGAATAATTGTTGGTGAAATAAAAAAAGTAGAACAACACCCAAATGCAGATAGACTAAAAATAACTCATGTTGATATTGGTGAAGAGAACTGGCAACAAATTATCTGTGGAGCACCAAATGTTGCGCTAAATCAAAAAGTACTTGTTGCTACTCCTGGGACAACAATATTTCCCATTGAAAATGAACCATTAAAAATTAAGAAAGCTAAAATCAGAGGAGTTGAATCACATGGAATGATATGTGCTGAAGACGAAATTGGTCTAAGTAGTAACCATGATGGTATTGTCGTTTTACCTGAGAAAACTGTAGTTGGAGAAGCTGCATCAACGCTATATAATGTTAGTTCTGATACCATATATGAAATTGGATTAACCCCAAACAGGGCAGATGCCATGTCACATTACGGAGTTGCTAGAGATCTATTAGCTGCATTGAAATTTCAACAAAAAATTAACCCCAAACAATCTCTTAAACCTATTGATGACAATATTGAAATAAAGCCAAAAGAAAAAACATCGTTTAGTGTTGAAATTCTAGAACCCCAAAAATGCACTAGGTATACTGGAATTATCATTAAAAATGTGACTGTAAAAGAAAGTCCATCATGGGTTAAATTAAAATTGGAATCTATTGGAGTTAAAAGCATCAATAACATAGTTGATATAACCAATCTTGTTCTTCATGATCTTGGCCAACCTCTACATGCTTTTGATTTAGATAAAATAACAAATCAGCGTATAAAAGTGCGTTGTCCAAAGCATAAAACTCGATTCATAACACTCGATGAAACTGAAAGAACATTAGATCAAAATGATTTAATGATTTGTAACGATAATGATGAAATGTGTATTGCCGGTGTTTTTGGGGGGAAAGATTCAGGAGTGAATGAAAAAACAAAGCATATTTTTATTGAAAGTGCGCTATTCAACCCCGTTAATATCAGAAAAACAGCTAAAAGACACGGATTAAATACTGATGCTTCTTTTAGATATGAAAGAGGGGTAGACCCGGAAATGGTTATTCCAGCTTTATTGAAAGCAGCTTCTCTTATGCAAGATTTAGCTGGTGGTGAAATTGGTTCAGAAATTATTGATGTTAATCCCAATAAAAATGCAGGAAATTTCCATAAATGTGAAGTGAATTTTGAATCAATTAGAAATTTATGTGGGATTAACGCATCTAATGATGACATGTTGGATATTTTAAAATATCTAGAAATATCAGCAGAAAAATCAGACCATAATTTATACATGCTTACCATACCCAGCTATAGGGTTGACGTAACAAGAGAGTCAGATGTTGCAGAAGAAATATTGAGAATTTATGGTTACAACAATGTAATTACGCCAAAAAAAATAAATAGTACCCCTTCGTTCACACCTATTAAAAACACCACTACTGTAGAACAAAAAATAAGTAATTATTTGGCCGCTCGCGGATTTAATGAAATAATGAATAATTCATTGACTAATGCTGGCTACAGTAATATTTTGAATGATACTTCCTTCATGGAAAGTCAATATGTTAAAGTATTAAATCCATTAAGTAGTGACACTGCAGTCTTAAGGCAGTCACTTGTTTTTAACCTATTAGAAGTCATAAAATATAATCAAGATCATGGCGAATCCAACATTCAAGTCTTTGAGTGGGGTAAGACATACACGCAAATTGACAATAAACACCATGAGGAAAAGCAACTTACAATTGCGCTAAAAGGGCTTCAAAATGAAGAACATTGGTTCAATGCCAAACAACCCACATCATTTTTCCAACTAAAAGGATTTATGGAAAATATATTTGGCATGTTAGGTATAAAGTACAAGGAAGAAATATTTGAAGAAAATAATAATGTCTTTAGTGGCGGAGTAATCTATACTTCTGGAAAAAATAAAATGGCTAAATGTGGAATTATCAATAATGATTTATGTGATAAAATAGGCATTAAAGACACTTGTTACATAGCAGAGATTTACTGGAAAGAAATTTTTGACCTGCACCTTAAAAATAAGGTTAAATTTACTCCTGTTAATAAATTTCAAAAGGTATACAGAGACCTTTCAATTCAAATTGATGAAAACGTTTCATTAAATGACATTTTAACATCGGTTGGTGAAATTAAAAATCAGCTCCTAAAAAACATCACTCTTTTTGATATATATCGAGATAAAAAACAATTAAAAGACCAAAAAGCCTACGGGCTTAGATTTCAATTTTTACATCCAGAACGGACATTAAAAGATAAAGAAGTAGATCAGTTAATGAATCGTATACAAGAAAACATACTTAAAAAAACAAACGGTAAATTGAGATGATGAAACAATTCTGGATTGGTTACTGGTTCAAACCTTGGTATTTTCTATACAGAATTGGTTATGCTATAGTTATTTCTGGGATTAGAGGTTATTTTAAAAACCACCAATATGATGGAAAAGAAAATATTCCTTCAAATACTGGAATTTTATATGCTGTAAATCATCAAAACGCATTTCTTGATCCGATTGTTATTGCAGGAAGAACCAAAGAGCCTACTCATTTTTTAGCAAGGGCGGATATATTTAAAAAACCTATGGTTGCTAAAATATTATCCATGATTTATATGCTACCTATTTATAGACAAAGAGATGGGGTAGACACAATAAAAATGAATCAAAAAACATTCGACACTTGTTTTGACATTTTAAAAAACAAAGGAAATGTAATCATTTTTCCAGAGGGCAACCATAACTATAAAAAATCATTAAGACCACTAAAAAAAGGGGTGTCTAGAATTGCTTTGGGGGCTGCGGAAAAATACAATTACGATATAGATGTGAAAATTGTTGTTCTCGGATTAGATTATGAAAATCATTTTAAAATGAACGGTAGTTTATATCTCAATGCAGGGAAACCTATTGATGTATCTGAATACTACGAAAATCATAAAAAAAACCCATCCGAGACGATAAATAATTTATCGGAAAGAATATACAAGACCTTAGATAGCCTTATAATCAATATTAGAGATGATGAAAATTATGATGAATTATATTACTTACTTCATCGAGTTCCGCTTGAGACAAATAGCAAAAAAGTCAGTTTAAAGTTTCAATTAAGAAAAGAAAGACTGGATAAAATGGAAAACCTTAAAAAGACAAACACATCTCTATATGAAGAAGTTATTTCTTTTATGAGTGAACTTAAAATTACCATGAAAAAGTTCAAGCTAAGACCTTATTTACTTCATCAAAAACCAAATTCACTACTCTCACTCTTTATATATAGTTTACTTTTAACCTTGCTTTCTCCTTTTCATATTATTGGACTAACAACTAATTATTTGCCCTACAAAACTCCTGTGTGGTTTGTAAACAGTAAGGTAAAAGATAAACACTTCCATAGCTCATTAAAAATGGCATTAGGATCATTATTTTTCTATTTATATTGGTTTATTATCACCATTATATTTTCACAATTTTTTGGCTGGAAATACGGAATATTATTTTTCATAACACTTCCCCTAATTGCTGCTTTTAATTATAAATATTGGATTTACTTTATTAAAGTTAGAGGCTTATGGAATTACAAGTTGAATTATAAATCCATCTTATCATTAAGGGAGAAATATCTTGATTATTACGCTAAGATAAAATAGCTATAGCACGCCATTGCCTTCAAATTTCCCTTCTTTATAGACATCTATTCGCTCTAACAATCCATTTTCGTCATAGATGTAGTGCTTCCCTGTCCATAATTTACCATCTTGAAACTCACCATCCATTAAAATATCTTTATTGTCATTATAAGTTTTATGATAACCATCATTTAAAAACTTCCCCTTAGCAGAGGGTAATGGACCAATATTCAATTCTCCTTGTGCAATGACAGATTCTTTCTTTTCAATGATGGCTCTTGCATTCTTCACTGGAGGATTAACTCTTGGAATAGATCCTGAAGTGGTAGACTCTCCCTTTTCATTAAAAGTAATTTTTTCTTTTATATCTCCATTGGGCCAATATCTTGTGGCTTTCCCTCTACCCAGTCCATTTGTTGTTTCAAAAACCAATTCTTCTTTCCCATTAGGATAGTAGTAAATAACTTCACCATCTGTTTTACCTTTCTCATTGAATGACTTGACCTGAGCTATTTCTCCATTTTCATAGTATCTAATAAACTTACCATTGTAAACCTTTGCGCTCCAACTCCCTTTCTCCTCAATTTGACCATTTTCATAATAAGTAATAAATCTACCTTTTGGACTTCCTTTAACGTATTTAATTTCACTTTTGATCTTCCCAGAAGGATAATATTTTTTCCAAATTCCTTCTCTTCTTCCATAGTTAAACATACCTTCCTCCACTTTAGCTACTGGAACATAATCTTTGTTCTTAATCATATCCCCATTTATTATCCAGTAACCATGCCTCTTACCATTAACAGTTTGATTAATAGTATCTTGACTTGTTTGAGCAAAAAAATGAACACAAATCAAAAGAAAAATTGAAGTAATTCTTAATTGAAAAAGCATCAAGATGATATTACATTTAAATTACTATTGATACCCGATATCATTTTTTCTGTCATTTTTTTAATATCATATTGCTCTTGCCAACCCCAATCTTGTCTAGCTTCATCATCATTGATAGAAGAAGGCCAAGATAAAGCAATATCATTTCTAAAATCTGGTGAATAGGTGATTTTAAAATCTGGTATAAATTGCGTGATTTCTTTTGCAATTTCAGATGGGCTAAAGCTTTCTGCAGAAACATTATAACTTTTGAAAGCAGGTAACATCCCTTTGTCTACTGACATGAGTTCAATTGTTGCTCTTATCGCATCATCCATATACATCATAGGTAGATAAATATCTTGATCAATGAAACAAGTATACTTACTGTTAGCCAAGGCTTCATGAAAAATTTCTACTGCATAATCAGTTGTACCTCCTCCAGGCTTGCTTTTATAACTAATTATACCCGGATATCTTATACTTCTAACATCTACACCAAATTTTTTAAAATAATAATCGCACCAACGCTCTCCTGCACACTTACTAATTCCATACACTGTAGTAGGTTCTAAAATTGCATTTTGGGGAGTGTTTTTTTTAGGACTTGATGGTCCAAAAACAGCAATAGAGCTAGGCCAAAAAACTCTTTCTATTACCCCTCTTCTTGCTAATTCTAAAACATTAAAAAGCCCATTCATGTTTAAATCCCATGCAGACCTTATTTTCTGCTCTGAAACTGCAGACAATAAAGCGGCCAATAAATAAATTTCTGAAACTTGATTCTCTTTAACAACAGATTCTAAGTGGTCAACATCAAGCACATCCATCTGGTGAAAAAGAATACCATCTATTTCATCCTTAGCTTTAGGGTTAATATCTGTAGCAATAATTTGATCTTCCCCGTAAATCTTAGCCAGTGCTAAAATCAACTCCGTGCCAATTTGACCAGAAGAACCTATTATTAATTTTTTGCCCATGTTTTTTGGAATTATGTAAAAATATAAAATTCAGTCCTTATATGTATTTAATTGCAGTTTTATTGAATGGAAATCTAGTGTAATGTAGATCTTTAACTAATTCAAATATCTTTTGTTTAAAATTGTCAATGTTTGTCTTTTTTACAGCAGAAATAAATACAAATTCCTGCTCTAACTTCCTATTTTCATTGACAATAGCATCATAATTTTGACTACTTAATTTATCCATTTTATTAAAACAAAAAATGACTGGCTTAGGCTCATTTAGGAGCTCATTTAATGTTTCATTCACTGAATCAACTTGATCTTGATAAAACTCGTGAGAAGCATCAACAACGTGTATAAGGACATCTGATTCTCTAACCTCATCCAAGGTTGATTTAAATGACTCTATAAGTTGATGAGGTAACTTTCTTATAAAACCAACGGTATCAGTTAATAAAAAAGGAACTTGTTCAATAACTACTTTTCTAACTGTTGTATCTAAGGTGGCAAAGAGCTTATTTTCAGCAAAAACATCAGACTTACTGAGTAGGTTCATGATCGTAGATTTACCCACATTGGTATACCCGACTAAAGAAACCCTAATCGCATTTCCCCTATTTTTCCTTTGGATGAATTTTTGTTTGTCAATTTTTTCTAATTTATCTTTTAGTTGACTAATCTTCTGATTAATAATTCTTCTATCTGTCTCTATTTGTGTTTCACCAGGACCTCTCATCCCAATACCTCCTTTTTGTCTCTCTAAGTGTGTCCACATCCTAGTAAGTCTTGGGAGTAAATACTGATATTGTGCAAGTTCAACTTGAGTCTTAGCATGAGCTGTCCTTGCCCTACTGGCAAAAATATCTAATATTAAATTACTCCTATCCAGAATCTTACAGGCCAACATTTTCTCAATATTTCGAAGTTGTGTAGCCGAAAGGTCATCGTCAAAAATAACTAAGTCAATATGATGATCCTTAACAAAATCTTTAATCTCATTAAGTTTTCCTTTACCAATAAAAGTATTTGGAAGTGGCTGTTTTAATCGTTGAGTGAATCTTTCAATAACATTAGCCCCAGACGTTAAAGCTAAAAAGGCCAATTCATCTAAGTATTCTTTAGTTTGATTTACGTCTTGGCTTTGATTTATTAAACCAACAATAACTGCTTTTTCCATAAACTAAAACCAATCAACTACGCCAAGAGCAGTTCTAAAAGGCCAAGGAATTGATGCAATAATTAATATCAGACCTATTAAATAGAAAACCAAAACAGTTTTGTGACTTTGATTCTTTTTACCCTTACTGTAGCCCATAGTAATCAAAATAATTGCAATTAACATACCTAATGGATGTTCCATAGCATAAAATCTACTAGAGGCATTGCTCATGGTCTCTTCGTTAAAAACAACTTTTGCACTTAAAAAGTAGAGCACCAATCCTATTAACAACTGAGTATGTGTGAAAATTAAACCAAATAGATACATTAACTTTTGAGGCTTCTCAAGCTTTGTCTTTTTCAAATTAAGAAAAGCAAAAACAATTGAGATCAATAAAAAAAGTAGAACTAACCACCTAAGTCCAGAATGAGCAGAATTTAAAATCGAAGTCATAAAATATCTATATTTAATAATTACTACGCAATATACATATATTGTATTTTTTACTTATTAAAATACAACTAGAATTAGTAATTTTTTATTTTTTTATTTCCAGTAGATTGCTCCGTAAAAACCCATTCTCCTTTTGGCTTCCCATTGACAAATCTACCATGATATAGCTCATTCCCGTTGCTATCATAAACAATGATAGGTCCGTTTGCAATACCATTAGAAAAATGACCTATACTCTGCACTTTTCCATTTTTATGATACGATACTACTTCTCCATCTTTTGTGGATGATAAGCTTTCTTCTTTAATTAAAGAATTTTCTTTACTAGAGTGCTGATCCTTCAGTTTTGTATTTTCATTAGAACAAGCCATTAGAGCAAATAATATAATGGCCAATTGGCATGTTTTTTGAAGTTTTATAAGTATGAAATTAAAATTCATCATTATTGCTTTAATAGTCTTTTGTAGCTCTTTCCAAGTAAAGCACAAACCTTTTTTAACGTCATCAAATATAAAAACTGATGTAGTGCGCCCTTTTACTTTTGGTGAAAAATTAACATACAAAATTGCATATGGAGTTATTGAAGCTGGTAAAGCAAAATTAGAGGTTAGTTCAATAGATAAATATCCAGAATGCTATAGAGTGGTTGGTAAAGGGTATACCAATTTTGCATTTGACTGGTTTTTTAAAGTTCGTGATCACTATGAGAGTATAATTGACAGTAATGAAATGAGACCACGACTATTTATTAGAAAAGTGCAAGAGGGAAATACTGAATTTGAGCAATACTATTCATTTAATTATGAAAGTCAGACTGTCAACACTGGTAGCAAAGTAATTAGTATTCCTGAAAACATTCAGGATATGGTATCCAGCTACTTTTATGCCCGAACATTAAGCCTAAATAATTTAAAAAAAGACACTATTTTATCATTTAACAGCATAGTTGATGGAGAAATTTATGATTTAAGAGTAAAATTTTTAGGAAGAGAAAAAATAAAAATAAGTGCTGGAGAATTTAATGCATTAAAATTTTGCCCTATTGTTCAACAAGGTAGAATTTTTAAAGCTCAAGAAGATTTAACTGTTTGGATATCAGATGATTATAATAAAATTCCGCTTTTAGCAAAAGCTAAAATATGGGTTGGATCTATAAGAATGGAATTAGAAAAAATGGAGGGTGAATTAAACAAGCCTAATCTTCTCGAGTAGTTATCCTGTTAAAATTGTTAATAAAAAAAATGCATTATCTGGGAGTTTTTCAGGGTATAATTGGTTTATTTTAATATATTCACTTCGTTATTAATCAAAAAATTTATTAAAAATGGCATATTCACACACTAATAGTAAAGGAACAACTTACATTTTACATTCTAAAGATGTAACTTTAAGAGGAGGAAGAAATCAAACGATTTATTACTTTTCTAAAAGCGAAGGAGCAAACGCTTGTGACCTTCCATCTGGAAAAAAGGTAATTGAAAATGACAGAACTGGTCTTCCGTTCTTGAAAAAAGCCTAATCAATTAAATTGATGATTAAAAAACCACTTCAAATGAAGTGGTTTTTTTTTGCCCTAAATTTATAGTGCATTTCCTATCTTTACCCTAAATGGATTTAATAGTAAATGGAATTTTATTTGGGGTTTTTTTGAGCCTTTTATTTGGTCCTGCCTTTTTTGTGCTAATTGAGACTAGCATTAAAAAAGGTTTCAAATCTGCCATGTTTTTAGATATAGGTATTCTCATCAGTGATGCTGTTTACTTATTGGCCTCATTATTTATTGCTGAAAAGATTAACTACTGGTTATATTCCATTAGCTACATTAAATATATTGCTGGAAGTATATTTATAATTATTGGAACCTTTTCCATCATTAAAAATTACATTTCACTAAACAAGATACCCAAAGAAAGGGAAATAAAAGAGATAAACACTTCCAGTGAAAACATCATAATATACCCTTTTCAATTGATTGCAAAGGGTTTTGGAATTAACGCCATTAATCCAGGTGTGCTACTTTTTTGGATTGCAGCATGCACATATGCTACTAAAGAATTACATATTCAAGGAACTGGCCTACTTTATTATTTTGGAATAACAATACTAACTTTATTTTGTGTTGATTTATTGAAAATATATTATTCGAGTAAACTTAAAAAATACTTAAAACCTCATAATCTATGCTACATAGGTATGGCTGTTGGAGCAGCACTTTTCTTTTTTGGAATTGCAATATATTTTAAAGAGATTAACATTGTAAATGAAATATGATTTCCTCATTGTTGGCCAAGGAATTTCTGGCACTGTATTGGGCTTACTTTTAAAACAGTACAATAAATCATTTCTTATTATTGATAAGAATGATCTTATCACCAGTTCTAAAGTTGCTGCTGGACTCATGCACCCAATGTCATTTAAGCGTTGTGTATTAAATTGGGAAGGAGATAGGTTTTATGACTATAGTTGCCAATTTTATAAATCATGCAATACGCTATTTAGTAAAGATGTTTTTAAAGAGTTAAAATTAACTAGGCTTTTTAGTTCTTATGAAGAACAAAATAATTGGTTTAGTAAAGCTTTTGTTAAACCATATAATACCATTTTATCTCCAACAGAAGAAGAGTTGCCA
This sequence comes from uncultured Flavobacteriales bacterium, assembly GCA_913042175.1. Taxonomy (GTDB): domain Bacteria; phylum Bacteroidota; class Bacteroidia; order Flavobacteriales_D; family Parvicellaceae. Next base: position 13,430 of record CAJWIX010000003.1, on the reverse strand, counting down.
AATCTGTTAAACGAGTTTGGAAATGGTTCTTTATTAAAGTCTGCTAAACTTGATGTTAAAAAATTCCTCCGTGAAGCTAAAAACCTATTCAATTCAACAAAAACATTCAAAGAAAAGGCATTTGTGTTGGAAGATTTAAGTTATGTTAAAAACGAATTTCATTATGAAAATAACCAATTCAAACACCTCGTTATGTGTCAAGGCACATCTCTTAATATTTTTAATTATTTGCCTTTAATTCCCAATAAAGGTGAGTTGCTCACTATATGCTCAAAATCTTTACCAAAACACATTGTCAGTAAAGGTGTTTTTGCCATGCCCTTATCAAATAATCAATATACTGTTGGGGCAACATATAATCATCGTGATGAGAACCACAACATAACAAAAGAAAGTAAAGACAAACTACTTGCAAATCTTTCAAAAATAATTCCAATTGAAAATATAAAAGTCATAAATCAAACTTATGGATTTAGACCTACTACATTAGATAGGAAACCATTTTTAGGTGAACACCCTATTATAAAAAATGCATTTATTTTTAATGGTATGGGTTCCAAATCAGTGCTAATGACCCCTTTACTTGGCAAACAGCTCTTAGATCATATTCTTTATGGCAAAAAAATTTCAGATTTAGTGGATATCAAAAGGTATGAAAACTACTTTACGGAACATGAAAAAGAAATATATCATAAATTAGTAACTTAAAATTTGAATTTTCGTAAATCATTTTTTGGCATATTTATTGAACGTATAGAAAAATAACTACAAAAAGAATTAAATTTACCCAAATGAAAAATTATACAATTACAATGAAAACCATATTATCACTCTTTTTATGTTTCGGGATAGCTACAGCTATATCAGCTCAATGTGTTAAAGGAAATTGTTTCAAAGGACATGGAACTTACGAATGGGAAAATGGTGATTTTTACGAAGGAATGTGGAAAAACGGTAAACCTGATGGCAATGGAGTTTTTTACTTCGAAAATGGCGATAATTACACTGGTAGATTCTCTGAAGGCCTAAAAAGTGGTCATGGAAAATACACTTGGAAAGATGGTAATACTTATGATGGGAATTGGGATGAAGATAAAATGGATGGAAGAGGAAAGTATTACTGGGCAAGAGAAGGTGCTACATTCGATGGGCTATTTAAAGAAGGTCAATTTACCAATATTGAAATAGGCACTCCTGCTGAAAGCCCAAAAGAGTTTCCAAAATAATTTCCTAGTCTACTGTTTTGAAGCTGCAACTGCAGCAATATGTATTTGACTAAATTGATTCTCTAGCGCTTCAATACAACTATGAATTGTTGCTCCTGTTGTTATAACATCATCAACAAGCAATAAACTTGCTTTTTTAGATAGCTTTTTATTGAGATGGTATTCATTTTTCATGTTTTCCCATCTTTCGAATCGACTGCTTTTAGTTTGAGTAGTCATGGATTTTGCTCTTATTAATAATGTAGTATTTATGGGTTTTTTAATGATGTGGGCAATTCCTTTAGCAACTTCTTCAGATTGATTATACCCCCTTAACTTCAATTTCTTCTTACTTATTGGCACAGGGACTATTAAATCTATATCCAATATTTCCTGTTGTTTAAGTACTAACAATCCTATTTCATTACCCAAAACAAAGGCAGCATCCTTGTTTCCATGGTATTTGATTTGGTGTAATATATGTTGAATTACATCGTTTTTAATGAAAAAATATGTAAGAAATTGATGTTTAACCTTAGCGTGAATTTGCAAAGGATTTAGATGAATGTGTTTAAATTTTTTCAACTCCATCCAACATCCAACACAAATTCCTTTTTCAGTTTGAACTAATGCCTGACCACACCCTGCGCACTGTTGTGGATATATTAAACTAATTAAGTCTTTAAACATTGCTATATGAATTAAAAATCCAAAATAACGTGCAAAAGAACGGATAAGATTTATAAAATTGTAATATAATTTATGGAAGAAAAAAAGAAATCTAAATTACCCCTAGTATTTAATATCTTATTGGGAATTATTGTCAGTTATTTGGCATATGAAGTAAGTGTACTGAGTCAAAAAAATCACGCTTTTAAACAAGAAATTTCTGAGATGATTAAAGAAAATGAAGAAATGAACCAAATCATTATAAATCAAGACATAGTTTCTGAAGCAGATGGGGAAAATCTAAAAGAGAACCTTAAACTATTACTGTTTTCTTATGATAGTTTGGAACAAAATAATAGTGTAGCTATTGACAGTATCAATAGGCAAAGGGAAAAAATCAATAATCTTATGCAGGAAGTGGATAAGTTGGATAAAAAATCTAAGCGAGATTGGAGAAAAATTTACAAGCTTAAAAAGGAAGCAGAAACTTTAAGAAACATCATGAAAGGATACATTCATACCATTGACTCACTAAATACACTAAACATTAATTTATCTAATGACTTAACAGAAAAAACCCAGAAACTGTCTAATGTAAGCAAACAGAATAAAAAAATTATAAAGCAAAATGAAGCACTTCAAAAACAAGTAGCCATTGGTGCTGTATTACAAATAAATAATGTCATATCATCTGGAATAAGAATACGTAGTTCAGGTGCACAAAGTGAAACAACTAGAGCTTCAAAAACAAACATGATAAAAACGTGTTTTAGCATTATAGAAAATAAATTAGCACAAGCAGGAGACAAAGAAATTTATATTAGAATATTAGATAGTGAAGGAATCCTTCTTAACGCACCTACTCCACTAACGATCATAAATCAGCAAAAAGAAGAGTTGAAAATGAGTTCTAAAAGAACAATAAATTATCAAAATCAAAATACAGATTTATGTATTTTTTATGAAATTGAAAATAGCATACCTGCTGGAAATTATAGTGTAGAAGTCTATGCAGAGGGATTTTTAATTGGGGAAACGAGTATAGCTTTAAGGTAATTTAAAGGAAAAAAATTAAAGCAATAGTAAAAATCAATATAATTAATAAATACTGCCATACATCTAAAAAGTATGTGTGGTATTCTTGCCAAAATATTTTTAAGTTTTTTACTATTCTTTCTTTCCTTTTATGCATTAATTATCCTTTATTCACTCAAAACAATGATTCCATTTCTTCCACAAATAAGTTTTCTCTTGCTGAAAAAAACACTGAAGAAGGTATGTGGGATTTTGAAAAAGATGATGATTTCAATTTAGCCAAAAATAAGACGAAAGCTATTAAAAACGAAATAGATATTTCCCAATTACATTGCACAAAAAATGTTGTGTTTTCAAAGAATAATATTAAAGCCAATATTCCATATAACCATATTAATTCATATGCTGTAAGTGAACGTAATTACTTCAAAACTCTTCAAACTCAAAAAGATATTGTAAGCCTTCAATTTGGTATTGGATTTTCTCTTTATCAGTTAAATTTAGGTCGAAACAAGGCTATTATAGATGATGATACTATAACTTTTGCTTATTCTAACCAAGAAGTAACTAAAAACTACTTGCGATACAACTATTTAACAATACCTCTTAAATTTAATTTTAAACCATTCCCATTAAAACAAGATAAATTACAGTTATCATTGGCGCTTCACTATAATTATGCCTTGTCAGGTAAATATCAATTCAGTTATAATGAAAATGGATTTACTAAAAAAGAAATCATAACAGGAAAATTACACCAGAAACCCCAATTTATCACAAGCAGAGGTCAGGTGACTTATAAAAATTTTGGTGTATTTTTTGAAAGCAGTCTTAATGCTGTTTTTTCCATTTTTCACGAGCCTTTCTTTCATCGTTTTGGAATAGTTATATGCAATTATTAATTAGAAATATTACTTTAATTTTCAGTCTAGTTATCATGTTAACTCATTGTAATTTAAATGAGTACGATTCTAGTCTATATAAGCCAAAAGCTAAAAAAGACTTTGGAAGCGTCTTGTTTTCATTACCAAAAAAATATTGGCATACTACACTTGGCAGTGAGTTAAAAAAACAATTTGAAAAAGTTAATAAATCAACTCCTCTCCCCTACGAGCAACAATTTAATATTGACTTTATAGTTCCAGAAAATTTAGTCAATAATCTCAAAAACAAAAGTTGTATCGTAGTCATCAAAATTGACCCTAATCAAACCTTGTTTAGAAACCCAATTTACATCAATGACCTTTGGGCAAATGGACAACTTGTCGTTGAATTAAATTTTAAATCTGAAAAACGTGCTGTGAACTATTTCTCCAATAATTATCAAGATATAATGCAACGTATTAATTCTTTTTACTTTGAATCAATACAAATGTCATATCAAAAAAACAATATTATCAATAGCTATTTAAAGGAAGAATTAGACTTAAATATTATTGCTCCAAAAGAAATGAAGCTTAATAATGAAGAAGCTAATTTTTGGTGGTTTAGTCAATTAGAAATGAAAAAAGACCAAAACGGAACACATGAAATTCAAAAGGGAATTGTTGTTTATACGTACCCTTATTATAGTGAATCCCAATTTTCTATTAATTATCATAAAGAAAAAAGGGATTCTATTGGCCTACACTTTTTAAAAGGCAGAGAAAGTAATTCATATATGTCAACCAGAGACGATGATATTGCACCAATTGAAAGTTTAGCCATGCAGATCAATGATAAGTATGTTTTTAAAACTACAGGTGCATGGAGAATGGTCAATGATAAAATGGGTGGAACCTATGTGAATTATGCATTTTTAACCCACGACAAAACAGAAATAATAAACATGGAAGGATATGTCTATGCCCCTAATTTTAAAAAATCAAAACTAATAAGAGAAGTAGAAGCAATCCTATACTCGGCTGTTCAGTAATTACGCTATTTCCTGTAAAAGAATGTGTTTTTCGATTGACAATCTTTTTATCTCAGATCTAATTAAATTGGCATCTTCATAAGCTAAATCCTCAATGAATACTTTTCTACCATTATGCTTAAGAATAAGTGTGCCACTTGAGCTAAATGTGACTTTAGCAATATTTGCCCATTTTAATACTTCATGTTGATTTGTGAAGGAAATTACTGCACTTTCATTGATGATTATTTTAAATTTATTCTTACCAAACAATACGTAAAATATTCCTTCCATTATGACTAATGATAAAATAACTGTTAAGAGTGTTTCATTGGCAAAATAGAAGACCAACAAGAATATAAATGGTAAATAAATAATAAAAGGCATGATTTCGTTTGTGACAATTTTACTCCATCCCTTACTTGAAACTACATATCCATTTATATTTTTTAATAAGGTGAAATTTTTCCAACGTAAAATGAATTGAAAAATAAAAAATAGGACTAAAAACACATTGAGTACAAAGCTAATTTCAACTTTAAAAGGAACAATAACCTCTAAATCTTCGTGGTAAGACAAAAAAGATAATACGATCTGGATTAATACAATTAATAAAGTAAGTACACGTAACCACCTACCCATTAATTCTCCGAATAGTAATTGCTTTCACATCTGAAAATATAATCACAATCCTCTAATACTATATCTTGAAGTGTTAACATAGCAGCAATGGCAATTTGAGAATAATTTTGAGATGCATTTTTAAAATTTCCATATTCATGTGTCCACATCCATTTAATCAATTCCATGCCATCAATTGGCTCATCAAGTTGAGCTACTAACTTTTCTACGTTGTAAGCTCCTGCATGATAAATATGTAACACAAATAATTTAAACCAAAGCTCATCTCCAGTTGGCTCAAACTCTCCCAAATCACATAAAATTCTATAGGCATGAGGTATACAAATGGTTTTAAGGAGCTGACTTGCAGCATAAGCCGATTTGTCAAAATCCTTTCTTTCATCCACTGTGTTATTTACAGTAAGGCCCATTTTTCTTGCTACTTTTTTCATTAATTGAAATGGTCCATAAGCGCCTGCATTGGAATAACTAATTTTAGCTGGACTTTCAATGAGTAATATGGATTGAGCATACCAAGGGTCTACATGATTTTCCTCAAAAATGTCAATAGCCATTGAAATACTTGGAATAACTTCTTCAATTAAATAAAAATCCTTTTTTCCAGAAGTGATATAAATCCTCGTATTACTATCTAAACAGTTATAGTAAATTACAGAATCTTTATATGATTTCTTTTCATTTTCTGTTTGACAAAACCAATCATCTTTATGGACATATCCAAGAATTTGTCTATTGTGAGCAACATTAACAACACAAGTATCACTTGTCATACCAATTACCAATTTCCAAAACTTAGATTGTGCTAAGGTGTCCCATCGTTCAACCATTAAAACTTCTGGGTCAATTACGGTATGACTGCAGCTATCTTCAGAACAATACACATCAATTAAATGCTGTGCGTGAAATGAAAATGACAATAAAAATCCAATAAGTGTTAGAGTAGCTCTCATTACTGTTCAAAAATATATGAAAATATTAGCTAAAAGTTTTTAAATAAATTCAAATCTTAAGATGAAATTGTGAATAATTACAACTTGATCAAAATATCTCCTGCTCTTTTTAAAGTTTCTTCTTTCTTAGCAAAGCAAAATCTTAAAAAATGTTCATCTAAATTAGCATGATAAAATACAGAAATAGGAATGCTTGCTAATTTATGATCAATAACTAATTTTTTAGCCATTTCAACATCACTTAATGACGAAATTTCACTGTAATTTAATAATTGAAAATAGGTTCCTTTAGAAGGAGAAGCTTTAAACCTTGATGCAGCAACCATTTCTAAAAACATGGTTCTTTTTTCATCATAAAAAGCACTTAACCCTAAGTAATTATCCTCATCAGACATATAGTCTGCTAGTGCTAATTGAAGTGGATGATTACATGAAAACACATTAAATTGATGAACTTTCCTGAACTCTTGCATTAAATTTTCAGGTGCAAGAACGTAACCCATTTTCCATCCCGTTACATGAAATGTTTTACCAAAAGAAAATACTGCAATGGCACTATCAGCCAAAACTGGATATGACGCTACAGATTGATGCTCTTCGTCTTCATAAATCAGATGCTCATATACTTCATCACTTAAAACAATAATGTCAGTATTAGAAACTATTTTCTCCAATTCTAAAAGATCATTTTTTGATAAAATGGAACCAGTTGGATTATGAGGAGTATTGATCACAATCATTCTGGTTTTTTGATTGATCAACTTTTTAACTTCCTCCCAGTTCACCCCGTAATCTGGTGCTTTTAATTGAAAAAAAACAGGCTTTCCACCGCATATCTCTATGGCAGGTTGATAACAGTCATAGGCAGGGGTAAATAAAATAACTTCATCATTTTCCTTAATAAAAGCGGCTATTGCAGTATATAATGCTTGAGTTGCTCCAGCTGTTATGGTGATTTCATCATCTTCATGATAATGCCTATTGTAAAGTTTATATACTTTTTCACTTATAACTTCTCTTAATCTTTGTGCGCCTTGCATTGGTGCATACTGATGAGGGCCTTGAGTAATACGGTTATTTACTAAACTAATTAGCTTTGGATCAATGTCAAAATCTGGAAAGCCTTGAGATAAATTAATGGCATCATGTGCTGCAGCTAACTGCGACATTGTAGTAAAAATAGTAGTACCTACATTTGGTAATTTTGATTGAATATGGTGATTGTAATATGGCATTTAAGGCAGCTTATTTATTTGGACACCAACACTTATTAAATCATTTAATAAAGTATCTCTCATAGCTTGATTTACGAACAACTTGTAATGCCCTTTAAGGGGGAATTTAACCCGTTTATATAGGGGGAAATTATTTTTTACGATTAAGCCTGACCTATTCCCTGTCCAGTGCCCATAGTCATCTGTAAAATAATACTCAAAAGTATCTCTTCTTGCTTTTTCATTGGGGAAAATTAAATCCGAAAAAAGATAAATGTTAGACCATTTATATGATGTTGAATGTCTTAAATTAATATCAATTGAATAGGATTGTGCCGTATCAACAATCTCCCACTCAAACATTAAACTGTCTTTAAACGACCAAGTACTTTCTGATATGTCATGAAATGAAGTATAGATTATATTTTTGTTTTCACAACCCATGCAAAAAATTACTGATATTACTAAAATAAACTTCTTCATCTCCTTTTTTGTTTGGTGCGTTTTTTCCTTTTAAAAACATTATTAAATCTGTTAATATCATCTGATAAATCCGATGATTTATTCTGATTAAATGAGGTCTCTTCATTTACTTTTAGTAATGAGTGAATTTTTTCACCTTTATCCATTCTTTCATGCAGGGTCCTAACTTCATCAACACTAAAGCTTTCTATAGTTATAAACTTAGTCTCTTGGTTTTTAATACTATACCACATCATTTTTCTAAAAACATCCGTTTTAATATGAACTCCTTTTTCAGACAATGAGATTAATTTTCTTTTTGGTGAAGGAAACGTATTAATCATTTCTACATACTGATCTAATTCAAAGTTTAAACAACATTTTAATTTACCACATTGACCAGCCAATTTTTGAGGATTTAATGACAACTGTTGATATCGTGCAGCTTTTGTGGTAACAGATCTAAAATCTTTCATCCATGTGGAGCAACATAACTCTCTTCCACATGATCCAATACCGCCTAATCTTGAGGACTCTTGTCTAGATCCAATTTGCTTCATTTCTATTTTTAAGCTAAAATGAAGTGACATTTTTTTTAATAGTTCTCTAAAGTCCACTCGGTCTTCTGCTGTGTAATAAAAGGTGACTTTATTTCCGTCTGCCTGTAATTCTGCATCACTTATTTTCATATCTAAAGCAGTCTCTTTGGCCAATTCTCTTGCTTTTAAAATATAATCACCCTCCTTTTCTCTTACTATTTTCCAATTTTTAATGTCTTTTTCTGTGGCTTTTCGCAAGATAGCAGGAGCATCTTTTAATTGCTTTTCTGCATTTTTTCTATCCATTTGAAATTCTACTAAATGACCCGTTAGAGTCACCATGCCCATATCTATGCCATAAGCTAGCTCTATTACAACAACATCACCTGTTTGTATAGCTATTTGTTGATTATTAGAAACGAATTTTTTTCTTCCGTTTTTAAAACTTAACTCAACCCATTTATTAGATTTTTTACTTTCATTATCTAAGTTAGACAACCAATTATATACTGTGCGTTGGCTACAGCCGTTAGTTAAGCAATTACCATTCCCCCTACACCCTTTTGGAGTTCCTTTAACATTATTCTTACAAGTTGAACAATTCATAATTTTACATCACATTTTTATCACTTTACCCTAACAAGCTTATATAACTTTAATGAGACATCTAACATAAGTATCTTAACATTGGCATTTCGTTCTAAATGGTAATAGGCATCATTAATTACTTCATTTAAAGCAATGATGTTTTTATGGTTTATAAATGGTTTAAATTTTAATAAAAAGCTTTCTTCCTCAGGCGATAAACCTGCTAAATTTATCTGGTAATGATTTACAATACACTGTCTAAATAGTTCAAGAGAATATGTTAGAAAATCCTTATTTGTTTCTCTTCCCATTTTAGAAAAATCACTAACCCAATCGATAGTGTCTGATATATTTCTTGTATAGCATAACCTCATCCATTTAATAAATAATGACAGGTACTCTTTGGTATTCTCCTTGGATAAAAACAAGCTGACAGCACGATGTAAATTGGTACTCGAACTTTTTGCAATTGAATTAGCTTCCACTTCATCTATAATGAAGTAATTACTTAAATATTGACTTATATGATCAACACTTAAAGAAGGAACTTGAATGTGCTGCAGTCTAGAATAAATGGTTTGTATTAATGAATGAGGTTGATCTGAAATAAAAATCAAAATCGTATTTTCAGGTGGCTCTTCTATTAACTTTAAAAGCTTATTGGATGCTTGAAGATTCATAAGTTCTGGTAACCACATCAACAAAACTTTTCTATTTCCCTCGTAAGACTTAAGTTGTAATTTTTTTATTATTTCTTGACTTTCCTTCACCCCAATTACACCTTGCTTGTTTTCATTACCCATTTTAGCATACCAAGTCTGCTTCCCAATACAATGATATTCTTTAATCATCTCCACAAAACTTGACCTATGATCAGCAGAAATTTCTGATTTTTCTGATTTTGACAAATGAATTGGGAAGGAAAAATGAAAATCGGGGTGATTAAATGATAGCATTTTCTTACAGGAAGAACAATGTCCACAAGGACCGTTTTCTACATTTTTACAAAGCAATAATGTGGCAAAAAATAATCCTAACTGAAAATGTCCAGAGCCTTCCTTTCCACTCAATAGTAAGGCATGAGGTACACGATTTGATTGAAACAACTGTAATAGTTGACTCCTTAATTTTAGATGCGCATCTACATTTTCAAATAACACATCTCAAATGTAATTAATCTTTTACGTTTAAATTGTTTTCCTGATTTAAGGATGCTGGAATTTCTAAAATTTTACTATTATTTAGCTCGGGAAGTAAAATATTTGATGCCTTAGACATAACCGGATAAAGTACAGAGCTCTCTTTTGTTTCCTGGCTTAAAATTAAGTTTGTTTGATCCCACTTTTCAAAGAAATATACTCCAGCTAATAAAAACAACAATACTTTAATTAAGCCAAAAACAACTCCTCCCAACTTATTGAGTTGTTTAAGCTGAATAAACGCAAGCATTTTTTCTATCCCTTTAGCTAGCAATAGTCCAACAATTACAGTAGCTACAAAAAGTATGGCAAATGAAACAATAGGTAAATATTTAATATCCACTTTTTCTTCGATTAAAAAATAAATCCAATCTCCATGATTAGTCCCTATCCATATTCCTAAAAAAAGGCTTATAACGCCTAAAACTTGAGAAACTAACCCTTTTTTATAGCCTATATATATTCCCCACAATAATGGTATTGATATCGTGATGTCCAACCACATGTAAACAAAACTATAGGTATTTCAATACAGGCAAGTTCAATTAAAAGAGTAAATATTCACAAGAGTTTGGGAAAAACTAACGAATAACAAGCACTTTTCCTTTTGCTTTACTGTATCCATCTTCAGAAGTAGCAAAAAAATAATAAACCCCTGATTGAACATCTTCACTATTGAAATTTTTACCATTCCATACTGCTTGCCCACCATTTGACTGAATTGTATTCACTAATAAGCCATTAGCATCTGTAATTTTCACTTCTGAATTAAACATCATTCCTGTGACAGCAATATTGCCATAGTAATTTTCTCTGACAGGGTTGGGATAAACGCTTAGTGTAGAAAACGTTTGACTTGCCGTAATAGCAGTTGACTTAAAACCTAATAAACCCTGTTCTGTAGCTATGAACAATTCCCCCGATAAATGATCAAGTGTTAGTGCTTTAATTTCATTATTGAATAATGGGCTATTATCAGTGGAAAAAGAATAGACTGTATTGGTACCATCTTCAGACATTAAAAACAATCCTCCACCATTAGTAGCTATCCATTTTCTGTTAGCACCATCAATAACTATGTCATTAATCAATTGATTTTCTAAAAGATACTGTATAGTTCCATTATCTTCAATTAATATCCTTTGAGCATTATAGCTGTTTTCGTTAAAAATGGGGTAAGAACTATAAAACTGTACAGGTCCAATATCAGTGCCAATCCAAATTACGCCATCTAAATCTATGGATAACGTATTAACATAGGAGCTCGGTAATGAGCCACTACCACTTGAAGTAGTTACATATTTATACTGATCATCTGATTCATCTAGTGGGGTTTGATTATAGTCATAGACTAAAATTCCTACACCACGTACTACCATCCATACATATCCATATTGATTATCTACAACTATATCTGTACACAACTGATCAGAAGCTTGACTTCCACAATAAAAAGATTTCCAATCTCCTTCTGGAGTCCTCACAGAAAGTGGAGAGTTGGTGTATGGATTTGCCACCCAAAGATTTTGTTGATTATCAAAAGCTGTTCCTGTAACAAGAACATTATTACTGCCTTGCCCTATTCTAGTTTGTAAAGAAGAGTTGTAAAATGTATATCTATTTTCAATTACATCATCTTTAAAATGCAAGAGTCCACCACCATATGAAGAGGCATAAAATTCATCCTTGTTAACGGGATGTGGCGTAACCCACAAAATATCTGAAATTGTATCAATATTTGTCGCCATATTCGAATTAGTAATTTGATTATACATGGACCAATCATCTTCATATTGTGTAAAAACACCATGCCAATTGAAGGTCTTGTTCCAGTTAGATCCATCAACCCTCCCTGCAGCTATATATAGTTTTCCATGATTACAGGATAAATGGAAAGCCTCATTAGTGAAAGGTCCGCTATTTGAAATAATTTCAGCATTAAAGTTATTTCTAACTCTTGAAAAGCCTTTGCTTTCATCAGCCAGCCAGAAGTAATCATCTGCTACGTAAAAATCATTTGGCACTATTCCGGTCACACCATTCAATGCATAAAATAAACGTACTGTATCCTCGAGAGTATTTAAATTAGATTCATAAACAGTAGCGTACGATGATGTAGATACCACTACTTGATCATTTACATGTCTAACTTTTCTAACTTGTTGATTAGGATTGTCAAGAATAACCTTCCAATTTCCAGTATAACTCCACAAAGTATTTTGATCTCCATATGCAATAAAGTTTTCGTTTACTGATTCTAAATGTTCAATAGAAAATGGAGAAGGGACGTTGATGTTGTTCCAGTTGTTATAATCAGAAAGGAAAGAAGCTGATTTATTGGCTGCTAGAATTCCAAAATCTGTTAGAGCAAAAATAGAATCCGTTGAAATGTGAATATCTCTGATTTTTAATTGAGTGTTGTTTTGACCAACGATGTAGGTGTCTTTCACTTCCTCTCTTTGTATATCTATCACTACCATCCCAAATCCTGTACACACATATACATATCTATCATGAGCATATAATTCATATATGTTTTTATCTCCAATTATATTGCTATTTAGTATGGCAGAAATATTAATGATATTACCGTCTTTAATCAAATCAATATTTCCTGATGTATAAGCAATAACTAATGTGTTTTGATCAGCGTTTGATTCTATATCAACAATTCCTATCTCACTAAGGCCATTTATCTTGCTGTACCTTGTGATTTCATTATCTTCTGTATTAAATTCGACTAAAGAGTAAGGAGTAGACGCATACATAAATGGGCCAACTTTAGCAATAGCGTTAACTTTAGAATAAGGTAAATGATCTCTCCAAGTTCCTACAGAAAAATCAGATTGACAGACTCCAACTAAGTAACAGAATAAACTTGGTATGATTAAAACAAAATTTAAATAAAATTTCTTCACAAGCTACAAACTAAATAAATTCAAAAATATTATGATAAAATAATTCTACTTTTGTTTGACTGGCTCCGTAGCTCAACTGAATAGAGCACTGGATTTCGGCTCCAGCGGTTGCAGG
>CAJWIX010000002.1 GCA_913042175.1 uncultured Flavobacteriales bacterium | reverse complement strand
TAACTGGCAACACGTCTGGTTTTGGTCCAGAAGAGTCTAGGTTCGATCCCTAGTGGGACAACTCTTAACAGAAAAGGACTTGCATTTGTAAGTCCTTTTTTATTTTAGTTTCCTTCGATTAGACTAGGGTTTTGAGCGTGATGTTCTTTCAATGCTTCATAAAATTTAGCATAACTTGTTTGCATATATGGAACAACCCACAATAAACCAATTCCACAAGTGAGCATAGCAAGTAGAATCCACCCCATAAAACTTAAAGCAAGCAAGAAGTATTGCATTTTAAATCCATCCATCATTTCTTTACTTTTCTTTAGTGCATCATTGCCAGAAATTCCTTGGTCTTCTGCCATGATAAACCACACTTGAGAATATTTCATTTGGGCAATAATTCCTGGAATTATGAACAAAAGTGTCCATAACAATATATAAATAGAATAGAGTAAATAAGTGACTAAAACATTCCCATAATTTTTAAATCCTTCAAATAGCAGATTTAAATTAGCCTCTTCATATTTAAAAAATTTTAAAAAATAAATAGCTAAGCCTAAAGTAAGATGTCCAGCAATTAAAAGAAGTGCAATTGTACCTATAAAAGGGATGTATTGTAGCACAACGGTAATTATTAAGTAAACTATAAAAACTCCAATGGGTTGCCCCCAATTTCCCGATAACCTGTTTCTTGCTTCAGCCCTTATTGATTTATTATCTAACATTTTGTTGACTTTTATTATTAATAATGTAAGTTACATTTATTTTTAAATTTGAACATGATAAAAAATAGCGTTTCATTCATTCTAATAATATTGATTGGTTCATTATTATTTTCCTGTGCTACAGCAGAAAAAAGTAACATCGCCTTTCATAAAAGAAAATATACAAAAGGGCATTATTTTAGTTCTTCTAAAAAGCATTCTAATCGTATAAGCAAACAAACTAAAAGCATTGAACATAATAACTTATTTGCTTCAGTTGATAATTCTATTAAATATAAAAATCAGGAAATATTAATACAGGATAATCTTGAGGAAATTTCCAATGAGATTAATAATTTAATAGATAAAAAACAAAAAACGGGGTTTGTTAAAAGGATTAAAAAACTTACTCAATTTATTAATAATATTAAGCAAGATAGTGTTGAAATAATTACAACAAATGGTAGAGTGTACAGAGGAGTTGTAGTTAAGTCGGATTATGAAGGTTATTTTATAAGATTGTCCGCGGAAAGAGAAATTTACATTAGCAATAATGAAATAAAAAGACTTACCGTATTGTCCTCTGATAATTCGAATTTAAAAGAAGATTCAGTAACAATACAACAATCAACGGAAGATTATTTTACTGGAGAAGTTGAGGAAGAAAATCAATACGCTGAGGAAGAGTCTGTGTTCGTAGAAAAAAAGTTAGAAACCATGAGCCTCTTGAGTTTTATTTTTGGGATTTTAGGTTTTTTACCCGTACCTGTTATAGGAGGGTTAGGATGGATTGCTGCAATTGTTTTAGCCAAATCAGGCATGAATAAGATTGATCAAGAACCGAATAAATATAAAGGTAGAGGATTTGCAGTAGCTGGAAGAACTTTAGGCTTAATTGGTCTAACTCTAACAGCAATAGCTCTAGTAGTTGTTATATTATTGTTAATTGCTTTAATTTAATAATATATTAAAATGAACTCTAAGCATATTAAACCGGTTTTAATAATTTTTCTGCTTGGTTTATTTATCCAATTTGTAAGTTGTAAAAAAGGTGATGACGATGGCTATGAAAGTTATCGTTACGAATTGTGGAAAATATGCATTTCAAATAACTACAACATTGATTTTGTAGGCATGCAATATGATGATGGAAATTATCCAGACTTTAATGGATTTTCTTTTGACAGAGACCATGAGGGAATTGGTGGAATTGAGACAGAGGGAGTTTTAGTCAATATAGATGAGGTACTGCAACAGGTTAATGATTTAAATATTGTATTATTATGCATAGGGGGAAATGATTTATTAAATGGCACTAATGATCCACAAACCGCTATAGATAACATTCATCTCATTATAGATGCTATTCAAAACGCCCAACCAAATGTGACTATTTTTATAGAAAAAATTGCTCCAGGCAACAACGAAATTATGACTCCTGAATTTCAGTTAAAAATAGATGAATTTAATCAACTTATAGCTGCTTTAGCACCAATACAAACCAATGCCAATTCTAATGTAATAGCTGTGGACATGTATACTGGATTTACCGAAAACTTATTGGCGGATGATGTACATTACAATCAAGAGGGAGCACATTTTATTGCAGAAAGATACTTTAATGCCATATCCAGTAGTTTCAACTCAAACACTACATTAACTATTTTACCACTCGGAGATTCCAGGGTGGAGGGTGCTCGCCCTTAAAGACTATATTGTATTGCAATAAATTTTGTTAAATAATGATTTATTATCATTAACAATCAAAGCACTTAAGCAATCATATCTTATATTAAGGCCTAAATTGAGTCTACAATAAAATGCTTTTTAAAAGATTAATTGAGGAAGGTGAATTTGAACTGATTGGATATGTAAAACAATATTTAAATCAACATCATCGCGATGATGTTAAGATTCATGTTGGTTGTGATAGCCAAAATATTGGATCTCTTACTCATTATGCCACTACTGTAGTTTTTCACATAGGAAACTCTGGTTGTCACTTTATTTATAAAAAAGAAAAACTCCCTAAAATTGAGGATATGTGGACTAAGCTCTGGGGTGAGACAACTCGTGCTGTTGAGGTTGCTAATCTTTTAAAAGAGCATAATATCACTATAGATAGTGTCGATTTAGATTTTAATAGTGATGAGAAACAAAAATCAAATAAATTGGTTTCGGCATCTGTTGGTTTTGTTGAATCAATGGGCTTAAAGGCCAATGTAAAACCGGCCATACTGCCAGCTATATCAGCTGCAGATATGATGTGTTAGTTAGATAACAATAATTTTCTACTTAATTTTTGATGAGGTGTACATAACTGATATATATACATGTTTTGTGGTAGATTATTTCCAAAATCATCTTTACCATTCCATGTAATTTGATGAAGACCTGCACTCATTTTATGATTTACTAGTGTTCTCACACATCTCCCAACGGCATCGTAAATTTTTAAAGTTATGGGTGAAGAAGAGTTTAAAAAGAATGAAATTGTGGTCTCTTTTTTAAATGGATTAGGATAATTCTGAGCAAGAACCTGACTTTCTAAATAGGAGTTTTGAATAGAAATTGGATTTATAGTCCAGCCTAAATCTTGAAGTATCCCGAGCGTTATGGGACCTGGTGTTAAATTGGTTTCCCCAGCACTACTAAATGGAGTCATTAATCCATCCGCAGAATTTGGTGAGAAGCTGTTTTCGTTAAGATGAAGTATACTGGAGCCAAAAGCAAAGGTGTTGGGGGCGTAAAGCCTTGGTCTTGATTGATTATTGGCGTTAAGTGTATTAACTCCGTTAAAATAAAGATTGTTCCCTGTAAATTGTGCTGTTAATGCTGAAGATGGATTAAGAAATAACAATGTGTCCACCAATTGTTCGCCTTGTAAATTTTCTACAAAAAGATCATATATTAAAGGTTCTCCATTTAGCGCAGGGACTGGAAAAGAAGCTAGTGCGCTAACAACGGGGTTTATTACCGTACTAAAAGAACCAATGCCATTCGCGTCAAGATTTGCTACCGAATAAAACCCAATTCCATGCCCAATTTCATGTAATAGAACTTTAACTAAATGAAATTGTCCAGCAGGGCAATTCCCATCTGTACCCAAATACCAATTTCTTGTACTATCTATATACATGTCTATATCAACGTCTGTTATGCCTAAGTCGTTTCCAGCAATAGCTTTGGCTAAACTAGTTGGGTACCATACATTGGATATTGGAGCATTTTGAAAATTTTTAATCCCATTGCTCAAGGTGAGTCCTAAAAACCCAAATGGACTTGCATCTACCCAATAGAAGTTGACATGAATAGTTGTATTGGACACTAAAATATTCCCCCAAATTTCGCAAGCCTTTTGCATGGCTTGTTCTGCTTCAGGAGAAGTAAAGTAATTATTTACTTGAAATGAAGCGGATTGACTATAGCTCTTCGATGGCATGAGCAATGAAGAAAACACCAAACAGTAGGTTATTTGTTTTAACCAATTCATTGCCATTAAATTAAGAAGAACCTCTAAAAGATTAATTATTTTTTGATAATTTTTTGTTGATAGGTCATGTTACCAAAACTGATATTAAGAAGGTAAATACCTGTTTTAAGCATTGATATATCTGAGATCGATTCATGGGTAGTCATTACTAATCTGCCTGATAAATCATGAATCTTAATTTCTAGTGGCAAGTTGTTTGTAGATGAAACAATTAGTTTACCATCAGTAGGATTTGGATAAACAAGTATGTTGTTTTCAATGGGGGTATGTTCATCTGATACTACCGTATTAAATTCAAACCAATTGAGGTTAAACTCTTGTCCGGTAATTAGTATTCTAACATGATATATTCCTTTATCAAGCCAAAACACTTCAGAAGCAGTTGTGGTTTGCCATGTTTGCCATCCCCCAGTAGAGCTAAAGTCAATTTGATTTAGGATAGTAGCATTACCTGCACTATCTATGAGTTGTAGTTCTAAACCACCATTAAATCCATTTGACGCATTTCTGTAACTAACTTGAAAGCTTCCAGAATACATGGCATTAACATAATAGTCAATATAATCACCAGGATGTAAATAGCCTATATTTTGCCCGCCACCTTGATCAGAACAACTCTCTAAACCAATTCCAGATTCATTAAAGTAGTCTTCTGCTTGAATGATACCGGGGATACAATTATTAGAACACGAAATGGTGTTTTTTACAGGCCTGTATTCAAAAGTAGATAATGAGTTCCCATCTAAAGAATTAAGTTGATTTCCAGTGTAAGAAACTGAAATTTTTGTGGGTTCTCCAGTAATGTTAGAAAAACCTTGAATTGCAGTATTTAAGACTAATGTAATTCTTCTAGGGTTTGAAGAATTGAATTGAAGGCTGTTGATGACTATATTTTGTGTAGAATCTGCATAAACATCAAAAACTTGATTGGGATTACTTATGATACTAGCCGGAATGCTGTTTTCATCTAATGGCTTATTGAATAATAATTCAATTCGATATTGATCTAAAGTTTCTCCCAATAGATAAAGAGCAGACAAGGTATCAACGTTACCTGCTTTGATAAATTCAAAAGAGTTTATATTAATTTCTCCATCGTCACAGTGTAATTTTATTTTTTGGCTGCCTGAGTTTAAAATCACATTTGATATAGTTGCAGTGTTCCAAAAACTCCAATTATTGGTATTAGGCAAATGAGCAAGAGGAGAAAATGCGGTATCATTAACTGATAGATAAACTTTGGAATCGCTGTTATTAGCGGAGTATCTCAAATTGATATCATATACAGCTGTAGTGTCTACATTAACCTGGTATTGCATCCACTCATCTTTTTCAAACCACCCTACTTGATAACCATTGTGAAATAAATAAACATCATTACAGGTGCTTATGTCAGCTCCATCATTTCTATACATCCATCCATTATTCCAAGGGGTATAATTGCCTGTAGTGACTTGATATGTTGCTACCACATTATCCTGATATGCCTCACCAACTACACCTAAATCAAAATCTGTTGCAAAAATTCGACCAGGTATTTCAGCAATAGAATCAAAAGGTATGGTTTCATTGGAATTCACTTGTCTAAACATGGCGTCTATGACGTCTTTTTGGTAATGACAGTTTTCTAATTTTAAATCTTCAGTAAGCTGATTTAATGTGCTAATGGTATAACTTGCTGATGGTTGTCCGCTTCCACCACTCCAATAATCTAGTAAGTTTTGGAAGTCAACAGTTTTAGTAACAGACATTGGACATGAAATAGATTCTAATTTTTTCATGGGCCACCAAGCCCAGCCAATATCATGGTCTTCAATAAGACGGATGGCATCTCTAAACCAAACATTAGAGTTTTCACCTGATTCACCAAACCACAGAGGAACATTCCAGGCATTTCTAATATCAATTACCCATTGGATATCAGCAGGATAATTTTCAGACCAATATTTATGTGGACTGTAAACCATATTTGAATCCCATGGAGGAGTAAGGCCGCTAAAATCATTAGCATACCAATTACCTTCTATAAAAAGGATGTGATTTTGGTCTACAGATCTAACACTATCCGTTAATTGAGTATAAAAGTTTCTTAACTCGTTGGTTCCTAAATTCCAATTGACTTCATTTAAAAAATCATACCCTGCAATAGCAGGTTCATTTACATAGTGCTCGGCAATTTTTCGCCATAAAGAGAAGGTTTTATTTTTATTGTCAATACTTTCCCACAGGGAGGGGTAGGCAGGATTATAATCGCTGATGCCCGTATTTCCACCTTGACCTCCAGGTGCAGCATGTAGATCTAAAATGACATACATGTTATTTTGTTTACACCAAGAAACAAGACTGTCAGTCATTTCAAACCCTTTGGACAGCCATGTGTTTTGACCAGCTACGGGTTCTTCTTGAATAGATAATGTAAATAAATTATAATGCATCGGAAGTCTAATCGCATTAAAACCCCATGAAGCGAGTGAATCAACATCAATCTTTCTTACATGGTTAGCATACCAATTGTTCAAGAAGTTGTCCTTTTCAACTGTGCCAATAAGCTGTTCTACTTTTTCTTCAAATTCCCACTGGGCAGAGGCGAACCCGGCCGCTTGAATTTGGTAAGGTTCGATGAGCATCCACCCACCAAGATTCATTGCTTTTAATATGACGGTATCACCATTGGCATTGACAATAGCTTTACCATTGGTGGACAAAAAAGATTGTCCAAATCCAGAAAAAAAATTAAGTATGAAAAAAAATACTAGATATCTTAAATTCATGTATTAATAACAGGGGTTTTGTGTAATCAAGTCATTAGAACTTTGTATATCATAATAAGGAATAGGTAAT
Source organism: uncultured Flavobacteriales bacterium (assembly GCA_913042175.1). Lineage (GTDB taxonomy): Bacteria > Bacteroidota > Bacteroidia > Flavobacteriales_D > Parvicellaceae. The sequence continues at coordinate 53,307 of CAJWIX010000002.1, read as the reverse complement.
AATTCGCTACATCCTGTTACAAAATTAGTTTTTCCAAATGTTTGACCAAAATGATCAAAGTTTTGGAAAACAGTAGAGGCATCACCCCATCTCACTAAATCATAAAAACGATCATGTTCCAATCCAAGCTCAACTCTACGCTCGTGATAAACAACGGCTTTTAAATCATTATGCCCAAGTAAACTCTTTTCTTTGTAACTATTGATTGTTGTAGCATCAGGGTAATCTGATAAACCAGCTCGCTGACGGATTAGCGCAAGAGATGATCTTGCAGCTGCTTCGTCACCTATTTCCATAGATGCTTCTGCATGCATAAGCAACACTTCTGCATATCTCATGAAGATATAATCTAAATTACCATTACAATCCGCTGTAATGGGTCTTTCATTATCAGGAATTAAGTATTTCTGTGACATGTAACCAGTTGGGGGATTCCAACTGCCTCCTGTGAAGTTGTGAGGAGCACCTCCAAATGTCCCAGGAATCATTTCTCCATCAAAAACAACACTAGCCTCAAGTCTATCATCATTAGGTTCAAAGGCTTGTACAAAATCTTCTGTAGGGCACTTGAACCCATAGCCCCAACCCATATCTCTATCTCCAAACCATATGCTCAACCAAGAACCTTCATGCTCTCCCCAATGCCCATCTAAATCTTCAACCATATGCAAAGACCAAATAACTTCACTTCCCCATTGTTGGCTAGAACTAAAAATATTTGAGTAATCAGAGACAAGAGAATAATTCCCAGAGCTCATTATTTCTTCACACTTATTTTTTGCAGCATTCCAATTTTCTTGGTATAAATAAGTTTTAGCAAGTAGCCCTTTTGCTGCTCCACTGGTTGCTCTTCCTTGTTCCGCTAAAGCTACTGTTGTAGGCAGGTTTGCTTCTGCATAAGTTAGGTCAGCTATGATCTGACTGTAGACTTCATCTGGTGTTGCTCTTGGCTTTCCTGCAGAAATATCTTCACCATGGTTGGTGCCATCATCCTCAGCAGAAGTATAAATCATAACGCCTCCAAAATTTCTTACTAAACGGAAGTAAGCATACGCCCTTAAAAATCGACATTCGGCAATGTATCTCGATCTATTGCCTTCATCCATGTCAAGCACTTTGGTGCCATCTACATTTTCTTCCACCATAATATCAATAGCAAAGTTAGATCTAGCAATTAAACGATACATATCATCCCAAATCCAGTGAGGAATATCAGTTTGAGGAGTTGCATTAAAATTCATCATATCGAACATACCTTGCTGATCACCATCACTTTCGCCCCCTTTTACCGCATCATCCGATAAAACAGTCCCAACAGCCCAAAGTCCAACTATATTATTTCTCCAAATCTGTACATCATAGGCGGCAATTACAGCTTCATATGCTTTGGAACCATCTATAAAATAAGGCTTATCAATATTGCCAGGTTGATCTAATTCAAGCCACTCTTTTGAACAGCTTACAAAGCTTAAAAAAGAAAATATGTAAATAAATTTTTTCATCTCGTTAAATTAAAAAGTTGCGTTAATACCAAAGTTCATTGTTTTAGGAATAGTGTAATTACCTAAGTCAGCTTTTTGAACAAATACGCCCCAAGTGCTTCCCAACTCAGGATCTCTACCACTGTACTTTGTAATGGTAAAGTAATTTTGTAGTGCAGCATAAAACCTAAGTTTTTGAATACCAATTTTTTTAGAAACATTATTAGGTAAAGTGTAGCCTAAAGAAATGTTCTTAAACCTAAGAAAAGATCCGTTTTCAATATAGGCGTCAGAAGCTCTAGCGTAGTTATTTTGTCGATCACCTCCTAGTTGAGCAATCGTTGCACTAGTATTATCTGGTCTCCAAGCATCTTCTAGCATGTAACTAACCATGTTTGTTTGTTCGTAAGGGGTTTCAGTGAATGCTTTTACGGTATTGAATATTTCATTTCCATGGTTCCAATAAATAAATAGATTTAAATCAAAACCTTTGTAGCTTAAATCACCAGTGAATCCTAAAGTGAAATCAGGGTAAGGGGAGCCAATTTTAACTTTGTCATCTTCATCTATTTTTCCATCACCATTCTGATCTATAAATTTATAATCACCAGGCCCAACTGTTGGTCCGTATGTTTGATAAGTTACACCATCTTCTACATAAGTTAGTGCGTCTACCTCAGACTGAGTTCCAAATATCCCATCAACTTGATAGCCCCAAAAATCTCCAACTTGAGATCCAAGTTCAGTTAATGTATAATATTCTAATGCATGAAATGCACCACCTTCAATTCGTTGGTCAGTGTTGGAAGATAGTTGAATGATTTTGTTGGTCACTTTTGTGATATTAGTGGATAAACTATACTTTAAATCACCTGCCATATCCTTATAGTTTATGGTTAAGTCAAAACCTCTATTTTCCATTGAACCAATATTAACCCTAGCAGCTCCACCAACACCCCATGCATTAAGCAGTGTATTGTTATCCATAATCATGTCTGAAGTTGTTTTAATATAATACTCTGTAGTAACCCAAAGTTTATTATTGAGGAATCCCGCATCAAGAGCGATATTGGTCATTCCAATTGTTTCCCATCTTAAGTTAGGATTTGGGAAAAAATCGACAGTAGAACCAGAAATTTGGTCAACCGTACCATCAGGACCAAAAATAACATTAGCACTATTGATGGATGTTGTTCCATTATAAGCAAAATCTCCTGCAGGTTCACTATTCCCTAATTCACCATAGCCTCCTCTTAACTTAAGGAAACTTACATTTTTAACATTTTTAAAAAAGTCTTCTTTATGTATTTTCCAACCACCTGAAAAACCAGGAAACACTCCAAATTTATAAGCTGATCCAAACCTTGAGGAACCATCTCTTCTGAGCGTTGCAGTTAAAAAGTACTTATCATTGTATTCATAATTTAACCTTCCGAAAACAGAAGCGTATCTTCTATAAGAAAATGAATTCCAGCCCTCATTATTAGCATAAGAAATATCTCCCGTTGAGCCTAATAACATATTTGGTGGAGTTTCATTGTTAACAGATCCACCTAAGTATTTTTTGCTAAAACCAAAGCTGTTTTGGTTCCAGTCATAGGCAGAAGTTCCCCCTAACAGCTTGACATGGTTTTTCCCAAAGGATTTTTTAAACTCAATGGTGTTTTCCCAATTCCATGAAAAATATCTATTGGTGCTGTATCCAAATTCGTCAATTTGATTTTGATCTGTGGCATCAATGTAAAAAATTGGATTATACCACCACCCATTTCCGCTCGTGTAGTCACACCCAATAATGCTCTTAATGCTTAACCATTCTACAGGCTTAATTTCAATATAGTTATTGGTCAAGATTTTATCATACCATGTCATTCCATATTTGGTTCTATTTCTATATAATTGAGCTAACGGGTTAGGTGTATTGCCTCTAGGCGTATTATTCCATGCAACAGAATCATTTGGATTATAAAATTCATGATCTTCAGGAACTAATGTCAACGTATCTGGTATGGTAGAGTAAGGCCTAATTGCGCTGATAGTTGGGTCAAGAGACATGGCAGCTAATAACATGTTATTTTCAGGTCTATCTCCATTAAAAGACACTCCTTTACCGCCATCTCTGGTAATGGCTAAACTTGTTCCTACTTTGATATGTTTAGACAATTCAAAGTCTAGGTTATTTCTTAAAGAATATCTTTTAAAGAATGAAGTAGGTATTACCCCCTTTTCATCAAAGTAATCTAAAGATATTGCGTAGGTAGATTTCTCAGCACCTCCAGAAACAGAAACATGGGCATTGTAAATGGCTCCCCCGGGAAAAAGTAAGTCTTGCCAATCCGTTCCAGCACCTAACGAAGAGGGGTCAGTAAAATCAGAGTCAGGAGTTGTTTGTCTAACAGAATCGACATAATTATTGGCTCTTGCATACTGCTCTGCATTCATCATGTCCATCTTTTTGATTAAAGACTGAAAACCATAATAAGTATCGAATGTAACTTTTGGCTTACCCTTTTTTCCTCTTTTTGTTGTAATCAAAATTACACCTCCAGCAGCCCTTGCACCATAGATGGATGCGGCAGATGCATCTTTAAGAATATCAATTGATTCTATATCCTGTGGCGCTACAGCATTTACAGCAGGACCGTCTAATGGTAACCCATCAACTATGTATAAAACAGGAGAACCATTAATTGATCCAAGCCCTCTGATTCTAACTTCAGTATTACTTCCTGGTGCGCCATTATTATTAACAACTTCTACACCGGCAGCTCTTCCTTGAAGAGCATCAGCGGCACCAGCTACAGCTGTTTGCATAATTTGATCAGATTCTACTTTAACAATGGAGCCAGTAATATCTTCAGATTCTTGTGTTCCATATCCCACCACTACCAACTCTTTTAAGAGTTCATTTTTCATTCTTACATTAAGGGTGGTACTGTTATTGACTAAAAATTCTTGGTCAATATATCCAACCATTCTTACGATCAAAACTTGATTTTTTTCAGCAGAAATACTAAAATTACCTTCAATATCAGCTGTGGTTCCTTTATCAGTATCCTTGACTTGGATAGTTGCAAATGGAACACCTAAATCAGTGGCATCATCAATTATTTTACCACTAATTGTAGCAGTTTGTGAAAAAATAACGAAGGAGAATAAGCTTAAGCACGAAGCAAGAAAAAATCTCATAACAAAAGGGATTAATTATTGTAATTTTTACACAAAGTACATAAAAATCTCCAAAAATTAATATTTGTTAAAAAAAATCACAATGACATAAGCACCTATCAATTTGAATTGAAAACGCTTTATAAACCTTGTTAGATTTTTTTGAAATCAGTAAGAATATTTAGCACTAGTTAACATTTGATCTACGGTTAACTTTCTAAAATCACTCATTTCAAAACTTTGAAACGATAGATTATACCCATTAATTTTTCTTAGACAATAAAAATGGTAAAAAGCATTTTTAAGAGATTCCAAAGAGTCTAAGGTTGTTTTTTCTGCTTTTAAATTCTTAGCATAAACCAAAGTAGAATCATTTTGTTCCACAAAATTATAGGAAAAAAAGGCAAAGTTATTTAATCTTTCAATTTCGTCATTTACAGTCACACTATCATGCATAGTTTCTTCAATAACAAGATGCCATTTACTTCTTCCAGGTAAAGTGATTTCCCATTTTGCTTCCCCTAGATTATGTGAAATAATTGGCTGAACAAATCTAGGGTATCCATTTTCATCATCGTAATACTGTTCAGGAACAAAAATGTGTATATCCAGTTCGTGATCAGATAAATCTACAGGTCTTAATCCATGAGTAGGATCGGGTGTAAGCACTTCGACTTCACTGCTTTGTTGATTATCAACTTCTTCATTTTTATTGTTACATCCATAGCTAATAAAAAGAAGGAAAAAAGCAAAAAAAGGTATGTGGGATATTTTCATGAGTTAATCAATTAAAGTACTTGCGACATTCAAAATAACTTAATATTTTTTAAAAACATATCTAATAGTAGATCTACTTCTTTGTTGTATCAATACTTCTTGGTTTTTAACAATTTCTGGTAGGTCAAAGTTTTTATAGTGTCTTATTGATAATAAGTCGACACGCTCATTATATCTTACAATGTAATTTTCACTTAATTTTTCAATTAATTGATTAAGCATTGCTGCTTTTATAATGCCACAAACAGAGAAACTTAATGCAGAATTTTGCATCAGATGTACTTTTAAGCCATAGCTTGCAAAAAGTTGAAATAGGTCGCTAATATGATCTTCAAAAATGAAAGAAAAATCTTTTGTTGTAATGGATAACAGTAATTGGTTTGGTTTAAAAATAAACGATGGAATATCTCTATCGTTTTCTCCATTATTACTTATTACACTTCCTTTTTGTGAATCATTTAAGAAAGATCGTATACTAAGTGGGATTCCCTTATTTTGTAGTGGTTTAATGGTTTTTGGGTGAATAACAGAAGCACCTAAATAGGAAAGTTCTATAGCTTCTTTAAACGAAATTTTAAATAGTTGTTCAGTTTCTTTAAAAAGTTTAGGATCAGCATTTAATAATCCAGAAACATCTTTCCAAATAATGACTTCTTCTGCCTCTTTTGACCACGCTAAAATTGCTGCTGAATAGTCACTTCCTTCTCTGCCTAATGTAGTTGTTATCCCATCATCTGTAGCTCCGATAAAACCTTGTGTAACATAAGTTTTACTATTGCCATTGATAAGTTTATTGATTTGTTTTTTGGACTTTTCCCAGTTTACTCTTGCTTCTTGGTGATGATTTGTTGTTTTGATTAATTCTCTGGCATCAACCCATAAATTGTCTAATTTTTTATAGTTTAAATAATGAGATATTATAGTTGTTGACAATAGTTCTCCATAGCTAACTATTTGGTCATAGCAAAATGCTTTATTACCACTAATAGATGAATTTATATAGTCTTTTAATTTTTCTGTAAATGAATTGATTTGTTGAATTAAATGACCATTATTTTCAATTCTTAAATCATTTACAATACTAATGTGAAATGTATTTATTTCTGCAATTTTTTCAAGGGCTTTGTCTTTATTTCCATTTAGTTGATATTCCCATACTAACTCTAGATTGTTAGTGGTTTTATCCATAGCAGAAACCACAATGATCAGTTCACTTTTTTCTTTTTGAACTATAGAAAATAGGTTTTCGATAGCATCTGCATTTTTAACTGATGCTCCACCAAATTTGTAAACTTTCATAAATCTTTTAAAGATTTAAAACTAATACAATAAAGGATTTAAATAAAATCTATGCAAATAATTCTCCATGTTGAGAGTCGTCTAAACCTCTTTCTTCTTGGTCTTCTCTCACTCTTATGTTCATGATTAAGTCAACTAATTTATACAACAAGTAACTAATTGTAAGGGTAAAAACAACAACTATCACAACCGCAAGAAGGTGAGCACTAAAAACATCGTAAGTTCCATATATCAGTCCAACATCTTTTGCGAAAACAGAGGTAAGTATCATCCCAACTATACCACCCACACCATGACTTGGAAAAACATCTAAAGTATCATCTATGTTTGTTTTCTTAGTTATGCGGATAGCTACATTACTGATAATTGCAGCAATAAAGCCAATAAATACACTTTGGCCAATAGTCACAAATCCGGCTGCTGGGGTTATGGCAACTAAGCCGACAATAGCTCCTATGCAAGCTCCAATAGCAGACATTTTTCTCCCAAAAAAACGATCATAAAATATCCAAGTTATCATACTAGTTGCAGAAGCTAAGTTAGTGTTGGCAAAGGCGATGACTGCATCAAAGTTAGCTCCTAATGCAGACCCTGCATTGAATCCAAACCAACCAAACCATAACAAACCAGTTCCAAGAATAACAAATGGGATGTTGGCTGGTTTTTCTTCAATTTTTTTTCTTTTTCCTAAATATATAGCACCAGACAATGCAGCAAGACCAGCTGACATGTGCACAACCGTTCCACCAGCAAAATCCAATACCCCCCACTTTCTGAATAATCCGTCTGGGTGCCATGTCATATGAGCCAAAGGAGAATATATAAAAAGTGTGAATAAAAGCATATAGAGTATATAGCTTCTAAAACGAATTCGCTCTGCGAAACTTCCAGAAATAATGGCTGGTGTAATGATGGCAAATTTTAATTGAAAAAAGGCAAACAATAAAAAGGGTATGGTTGCACCAAAATCTTCATTGGGTGCAAGTGTTACTCCTTTGAAATTAAAGTAGGTGAAAGGATTTCCAATTACTCCATAAAAACTATCTCCAAAAGAGAGACTAAATCCTAAAAGAATCCATATTACACTAATAACACCCAATGCCACAAAGCTTTGTAGCATGGTTGAAATAATATTTTTGATATTAACCATGCCACCATAAAAAAATGCGAGCCCGGGCGTCATGAGTAGGACAAAAGCACAGGCAACAATCATCCATGCAGTGTCTCCAGTATCAATGGGTAAATTCTGTTTTGGAGTAACGTCATAGTCTACATTTACCAATAGTATTACTCCAACTACTAAAGCAAGTACAATAAAATTTAACTTACTTCCTATATTTTTCAACTCCCTGTAATTCTGAATTTGTAACCGTTTGAATACAAATGATTAATGAAACTATCAATGTTATCAGCATTTAAGTTTTCATTATTGTTTTGAAAGTAATCTTCAAATAGTTTTTTTAGATTGGTATTGTTATTTGTTCTTGGAACAATGTAATGGGAATCTTTTGTCTGTCTTAATTCATTTAGTGATCTTTTTTTTGGTGTATTCATTAATTTTGTTTTAAGATTTAAAAAATGGTTAACAAGTATAGTGTAAAAAATACACTAAGGCAAATTTCTAAGCAATTAATTCAATTTTAATTAATTATTCTGTTTAAACAATATTATAAAATCTTAAACAAAATAAAATTTTTGTCAAAGAATTTTTTTGAAACATTATTCTAAATTCAAAAATTGAGCGTTATTTTTTAGTTAGATGTGAAATTATCTTAACTTATTGCTTGATATTTGAGGCAACCATGAAAAGTGTTACTGTAGGCGAATTTATTGTTGAAACACAAAACACCTTTCCAGGATCTTCTGGAGAGTTGTCAAAAATATTAAGTGCCATAAAATTGGCATCTAAAATAGTTAGTCACCACATTAATAAAGCGGGTTTAGCCAAAGAAATTTTAGGATCTTCTGGTGCTGAAAATATTCAAGGAGAAGACCAACAAAAATTAGACGTTTTTGCTAATGATACTTTTATTAATGCGCTTTCTGCTAGAGGAGTGATATGCGGTGTTGCTTCAGAAGAAAATGACTCTTACATTGCATTTGATGATAAGGTTAATAATGAAGCAAAATATGTCGTTTTAATAGATCCTTTAGATGGTTCTTCTAATATAGACGTAAATGTTTCTGTAGGTACTATTTTTAGTGTTTTTAGAAGGAAAACAGCTAAAGGTGAGCCAGTACAATTAGTAGATTTTTTACAAAAAGGAGATGAACAAGTAGCCGCAGGATATTTAATTTACGGTTCATCAACCATGTTGGTTTATACTACTGGTAATGGTGTGAATGGATTTACTTTTGATCCAGGGATTGGCGTTTTTTTCCTTTCTCACCCTAACATGAAAATCCCTACAAATGGAGCCATTTATTCTGTAAATGAAGGTAATTTGTCATCTTTCAAACAGCCTGTTAAGGATTATATATCTTATTGTCAGTCCTCAGAAGATAATGGAACTAAAAAGCCTTATTCTTCTAGGTATATTGGATCTTTAGTAGCAGATTTTCACAGAAATTTAATTAAAGGAGGTATTTATATGTATCCTTCTACAGAAAGCTCACCAAACGGTAAGCTCAGGTTGACCTACGAATGTTCACCATTAGCATTTATAATAGAGCAAGCAGGAGGTAGGGCCATTTCAGAAAATGGTAGAATTATGGATATTATACCTAATGATCTTCATCAAAGAGTTCCATTTTTTATTGGTTCAAAAAATATGGTTGATCAACTAGAACAATTGATGGAAAGTGCAACTTGATACTTTTAGAAGTCAGTTTTTTGAAGAGGAATCTGTTGCTCAAATCACATCTTTTCTAAAGTCAAAAGAAGCAGTTTCCTTAAGAAATGTTTCAGGATCATTGTACGCTTTAACCGCCTTTGCTGTAATTGAAAAAATTCAAGGTTTTCATTTGTTTATCCAACCTGATAAAGAACAAGCATTATATCTTTTTAACGATTTAGAGAACATTATTCAAGAGCAAAGAGGAACTACAATTTTATTTTATCCTGCATCGTATAGAAGACCATATCAAATTATGGAAGCTGACCCAACTAGTGTATTACAAAGAACAGAAGTAATAAATGCACTAGAGAAGCAAAGGAAAAAAGTCATAATAGTTACTTATCCTGAAGCTATTGTAGAAAAAGTGATAGATAGGTCAAGTTTAAAGAAGCAAAGTATAGTTTTAAATAAAGAGGAGGAAGTAGACTTAGATTTTCTTAATGACTTATTAATAGAATTGCAATTTGATAAAGTAGATTATGTTTATGAACCTGGTCAGTTTGCTATAAGAGGTGGAATATTAGATATTTATTCTTTTGGGAATGAATATCCTTTTAGGATTGAATTTTTTGGAGATATTATTGAATCTCTAAGAGAATTCAACCCAGAAAACCAACTTTCTATTAAGACCCACCAAAGAGTAAAAATCATTCCTAATATTAATGATCAACTAATTGCCACCAATAGAATTTCTTTTTTAGATCATTTACCAAAACATTTATATATCTGGGGAGAAGAATTAGATGTTGCTGAGGAAAAAATGAACAAGGGGTTTAATACAGCAAATGAGGTATACCAAAAAATCTCAGACAAGACAAATGCCTTGCTTCCAATTGAGATGTATTTAGCTCCATCAGATTTTAAAGAAAAAATTAATCAATTTGTTACTATTGAATCAGGAAACCTAGTTAGATTTCCAAATCAAGTAGATTTTAACACTATACCACAGCCAACATTCAATAAGAATTTTGATTTTTTGGTTCAACAACTACTGAAATGGAAGGAAAATGGTTTCAAAATTTTCATTTGTGCTGAGCAAGATTCACAATTAAATCGTCTTAAAAGTATTTTTAATGAATTAGACCAAGAAGACTTAAGCACTTTTGTAAAACTTGGAATTCATGAGGGGTTTATTGACAATAAAAATAAAAAACTTGTTTTCACAGATCATCAAATTTTTGAACGATACCATAGGTTCAATATCAAAAAAACTATAAAGAAAGCAAAACAGTCATTTACACTTAAAGAAGTTTATAATCTTAATAAAGGAGATTTTGTAGTTCATATTGATCATGGGATTGGAGAGTTTTCAGGTCTAGAAAAAATAGATGTTCAAGGGAAAACACAGGAAGCAATTCGATTGATTTATAAAGGAGGTGATATTCTCTATGTAAGTATCCATAGTTTACATAGAATTAGCAAATATGCTAACAAAGAAGGAACAGCACCAGTACTCAATAAATTAGGGTCTGGAGCTTGGGCGATGGCCAAACAAAAGGCCAAAAAGAAAATAAAAGAAGTGGCATATGATCTAATAAAATTATATGCTAAAAGAAAGATGCAAAAGGGTTTTAGCTTTCAGTCAGATTCTTATTTGCAAAATGAACTTGAAGCATCTTTCATGTATGAAGATACCCCCGATCAACTTAAAGCCACAGTAGATGTTAAAAAAGACATGGAGAGTCAAAGCCCAATGGATAGATTAATTTGTGGAGATGTTGGTTTTGGAAAAACCGAAATAGCAATAAGGGCAGCTTTTAAAGCAGTGGCTGATAATAAGCAGGTTGCGGTATTGGTTCCCACTACTGTACTAGTGTTTCAACATTACAAAACCTTTAGTGAGCGGTTAAAAAATTTTCCCTGTAACATTGACTATCTTAATAGATTTAAAAGCACAAAAAAAGCAAAAGAGACCATTCAAAAACTAAAGGAGGGGAAGGTTGATATTGTTATTGGAACTCATAGACTGATTAGTAAAGATGTGCAATTTCAAGATTTAGGTTTATTGATTATTGATGAGGAACAAAAATTTGGCGTAGGAGTTAAAGATCAATTAAAAAATCTCAAAATAAATGTTGATACCTTAACACTTACAGCTACTCCCATTCCTAGAACATTACAGTTTAGCTTAATGAGCGCTAGAGATCTCTCCATCATTAATACACCTCCTCCTAATAGATTTCCTGTTGAAACAATTATTCAGACATTTACTGAGGATACCATAAGAGATGCCATCAGTTATGAATTGGATCGTTCAGGACAAGTGTTTTTTATTCATAATAGGGTGCAAAACATTAATGAAGTTGCGTCTATGATTGAACGTTTATGTCCTCACGCAAGAGTTGCGGTTGGTCATGGTCAAATGGAAGGTAAAAAATTAGAGGCCGTGATTTTAGACTTTATGGATGCTAGGTATGATGTACTTGTTGCAACTACGATTGTGGAATCTGGTATTGATATTCCAAATGCAAATACAATTATCATAAATAATGCTAATCATTTTGGTCTAAGTGATTTGCATCAATTAAGGGGTAGAGTAGGTAGATCAAATAAAAAAGCATTTGCCTATTTATTTACTCCACCACCACAACATATATCTACAGAAGCTAGAAAAAGATTACACGCCATTGAGCAGTTTTCTGAGTTGGGAAGTGGATTTAATATTGCCATGAGAGATTTGGACATTAGAGGAGCTGGAGATTTACTTGGAGCAAATCAAAGTGGTTTTATAAATGATGTAGGATTTGAAACTTATCAAAAAATCCTAGATGAAGCAATTCTTGAATTAAAAGAAAATGAGTTTAAAGATATTTTTAAAGAAGAGTTATTAGAAAAAGAATTTGTTCAGGACTGTACTCTAGAAACTGATTTTTCTCTAGTTATACCAGATGATTATGTCAATGAAATTGAAGAAAGACTTTCTCTTTATAAAAAGTTAGATCAGCTTGAAACTGCGGATGAAATTTCAAAATACAATGAAGAACTAAAGGATAGGTTTGGTGATATACCAACTCAAACTAAAGAATTAATTAAAACCATTCCGCTAAGAAATTTAGCTAAAAAAATAGGCTTTGAAAAAATCATTATTAAAAACAATAAGTTGGTTGGAAAATTCATTTCTAATAATGAAAGCTACTTTAATTCAAAGCAGTTCTCCTCAGTGCTAAACTACGTTCAACATCAAAAATCTAAAATCCAATTAAAGGAAAAAAACAATCAATTAATTTTTACCTATGATGGGGTAAACAATATTGAAAATGCAGTTGAAATTCTTGAAAAAATAACTTTAAGTTAAGCTACCTAATTTCAAAATCATCCATGAATTTAGTGGTGAAATCACCTTCAAGAAATTTCTTGTCTTCTAATAGTTGCTGATGAAAAGGAATAGTTGTTTTTACCCCTTCAATAATATATTCTTCAAGGGCTCTTTTCATTTTTAATATAGCTTCATCTCTTGTTTGAGCAACCGTAATTAGCTTAGAAACCATGGAATCATAATGAGGCGGAATAATATAACTTGCATAGGCATGAGTATCTACCCTAACCCCATGACCTCCTGGCGCATGGTAATTGGTGATTTTTCCAGGAGAAGGAATGAATCCTTTATGTGGGTCTTCAGCATTAATTCTACACTGAATAGAATGCATTTGAGGAAAATAATCTTTACCTGATATTTTTTCTCCAGCAGCAATTTTAATTTGTTCTTTAATAAGATCAAAATTAATTACCTCTTCTGTTATAGTATGTTCAACTTGAATTCTAGTGTTCATTTCCATGAAGTAGAAATTACGATGCTTGTCCACTAAAAATTCTACTGTTCCAACTCCTTCATATTTTACTGCTTTAGCTGCTTTTTTAGCCGCTTCTCCCATTTTTTTTCTTAAGGAGTTAGTCATGAATGGAGAGGGTGTTTCTTCAACTAGTTTTTGATGTCTTCTTTGAATAGAGCAATCTCTCTCAGAAAGATGGCAAGCTTTTCCATACTGATCAGCCGCAATTTGAATTTCAATATGTCTAGGTTCTTCAATGAATTTTTCCATGTACATCCCGTCATTTCCGAAAGCAGCTTTAGCTTCTGTCCTAGCAGATTCCCAGCCTTCTTTTAGTTCTTCATCATTCCAACAAAGTCTCATCCCTTTTCCACCACCACCAGCTGTAGCTTTTAACATGATGGGATATTTAATTTTATTGGCTATTGATTTAGCTTGAGCAAAGTCTTTTAGCAAGCCATCTGAACCAGGTATTGTTGGCACCTTAGCCTTTCTCATGGTTTCTTTAGCTGAAGCTTTATCTCCCATTGCATCAATTTGTTCTGGAAGTGCACCAATAAACTTAATTTTATGTTCACTACATATTCTAGAGAAATTAGCATTTTCTGAAAGGAAACCATAGCCTGGGTGGATGGCATCAGCATTGGTGATTTCTGCGGCAGCAATAATATTTGGTATTTTCAAATAGGATTGTGCACTTTGAGGTGGGCCTATACAAACAGCTTCATCTGCAAATTTAACATGCAAACTGTCTTTATCCGCAGTAGAATAAACAGCCACAGTTCTTATACCCATTTCTTTACAGGTTCTAATTACTCTAAGCGCAATTTCACCTCTATTTGCAACTAGTACTTTCTTAAACATTTTAAGTTGTTTTAGGATGGGTCAACCAAGAAAAGAGGTTGATCAAATTCTATTGGAGACTGATCTTCTGCCAAAACTTTAACAATTTTACCACTAACCTCAGATTCAATTTCATTAAAAAGTTTCATGGCTTCAATAATGCATAGTTTATCTCCAGCTTTAATGGTAGAACCAACTTCTACAAAAGGATCTTTATCTGGCCCAGGAGAGCGATAGAACGTTCCAATCATTTGAGCTTTTACAGTAATCAAATTACTATTGTCTTCTTCTTTTTCAGCGGCTGGCGGAGCTGCTGGTGCCGCAGGTGCTGCTTCTTGAACAGGAGCAGGTGCTGCTGCAACAGGTTGAGCTGCAATATTTCCAACTGGAATTTGTTGTTGAACAATAGTGGGTTCTTCTTTGAAATTAGTCTTCTTTTTGGCCATGTAATCAGACTTGATTACAATCTTGAATTCTTTTTTCTCAATTTCAACTTCATTAACTCCCGCTTTTGCCACGAATTTAATTAAGTCCTGTATTTCGTTAATATTCATAATGTAGTGATGTTAGATAAAAAGTTTAGCTAAAATAGTAATTATTCTATTTCTTAAAGTTTAAGTTGTGTTTAGATTATAAATCAATAAGCCCATCTCAGGAAAATACTTCCCCAAGTGAATCCACCGCCAAATGCGGCTAAAACTATTTGATCTCCTTTCTTAAGTTGATTTTCCCATTCCCATAAACATAAAGGAATAGTTGCTGCAGTGGTATTGCCAAATTTCTCAATATTGATCATAACTTTATCCTTGGTAAGTCCCATTCTATTGGCAGTTGCATCAATTATTCTAAGATTAGCTTGATGTGGAACCAACCAATCTACGTCTTCACCTGTCAAATTGTTTCTTTCCATAATTTCTGCAGAAACATCAGCCATACTAGTTACGGCAAATTTAAAAACTGAACGGCCCTCTTGGTATACGTACATATCAGGATGACCAACATTTTCTTTAGTTATGGGATGTGCAGACCCACCTAACTTTTGATTTAAATATTCTTTTCCAGAACCATCGGCTTTTAATACAGAGTCGATAATTCCATTGCCTTCTTCATTAGGCTCAAGTAGAACACCTCCACAGCCATCACCAAAAATGATACAAGTGTTCCTGTCTTCATAATTTATTATGGATGACATGATATCACCACCTATAACAATAACTTTTTTGTATTTGCCAGACTCTACAAATTGTTGTCCAGTAACCAGAGAATATAAAAATCCAGAACAAGCAGCACTTACGTCATAACCCCACGCATTAGTTGCCCCACTTTTATGGCATATTAAATTAGATGAACTAGGAAATCTATGGTCAGAAGTAACAGTTCCAACAATAATTAGGTCAATCTCCAAAGGGGATATACCTCTCTTTTCACAAATAACTTTAACAACTTCCGCTCCCAAATCAGAGAGAGTTTCTCCATCACTTACAATTCTTCTTTCTTTTATACCAGTACGAGTTGTAATCCATTCATCGTTGGTATCTACCATTTTTTCCAAATCAAAGTTAGATAGTACTTTCTCTGGAACTTTACCATGAACAGCAGTAATTGCAGCGTTTATTTTACTCATTTAAATGCGGTTTTAATTTTATTCGTAAGATTAGAGTGAATTAAATCTTTCCCTAAAAGAATCATATTTTTGATGGCTTTATCATTACTGATTCCATGACCAATTAATACGTTTCCACTAACCCCTAAAACTGGTGTTCCACCATAATTTTCGTAGTTAAAACGTTTAAAATAATCATCTAATAAATTACGTTTAGCTATTAAAGCGAAAAAAGATTCAGCTTGTTTGAGTACTACATTTCCAGTAAAGCCATCACAAACAATAACATCCGCTTTATCATTAAATAGATCTCTACCTTCTACATTGCCAACAAAATTAATATCATCATTGTCTTCTAGTAATTGGTAGGTAGCTTGAGTTAATAAATTTCCTTTACCTTTTTCTTCACCAATATTTAACAGTCCCACTTTTGGCTTAGATATGCCATAAATGTTTTCAGCAAATAGACTACCTAATATAGCAAATTGAAAAAGAACGTCAGGTTTACAATCGGCATTTACACCAACATCTAGGATTAGACCTACTGACCCATTTTCTTTAGGTAAAACAGAAGTTATACAAGGTCTTATTACTCCTTTAATTGGCCCAACAGAGAACATGCTTCCTACAAGCATTGCTCCTGAATTGCCTGCGCTTGAGAAAACATCAATTTCGCCATTTTTCAATGCTTCAAAACCAACGCTTATACTGTTATTTGGTTTTTGTCTTAAAGCCTTGGTAGCATGTTCATTCATTTCAATGTGTTGATCAGCATGAATGAATTCAAAATTTGAGTAATCAATATTATTGTCTTGAAAAAATTGCAGCGCTATTTTTTCATCTCCAATTAATACAATTTTCTCACCATCACGGAGTGATTTTGATGCTAATAAAGCGCCCTGTAAATTAGAATGTGGAGCGTGATCACCCCCCATTATATCGAGGCCAATTTTCACTGGTGTAGGGACCTAAAGATTAAAGGGCAGTTTCTTTTTCCATCACCACTTTCCCTTTGTAATATAATTTACCTTCAGACCAGTGCGCTCTGTGATATAAATGAGTTTCTCCAGTAGTTGGGCAAGTAGCAAGTTGTTGAGTAGAAGCTTTATAATGAGTTCTTCTCTTATCTCTTCTAGTTTTTGACTGTTTGCGTTTAGGATGTGCCATAACTATATATTAATTTTTTCTAATAATTATTGTTCTTTAAGTTTTTTTAATGCATTCCACCTGGGATCAATTTCTTCATTGTTCTCTTTATTATTATGAGAGTATTGTTGTATAATTTCAATTTGATTAGGATTACATTCATTTTCTTTGTGAATATTTCTTTTTGGAAAACTCAAAGTAAAATTTTCATAAAGCAAGAAAGCAATGTTGTATTCATAACTTTCGTATGGAATGTAAACTACATCATCTTTTATAATTTCGTGTTCAACATGATCAAATTTAATTATAGAATTAAAATTTTGATTAATTACAATGTTTAATTGATCTAAACAGCGATCGCAGTCAACATTGCATGAACCCTCAATTGAGACTCTTAAATCAAGCAAATGTGTTTCTTTTCTTACATCTGCAACAACTTCTAAATCTCCATTGAAACTAGCAGAATTGTTAAAAAACTCAAAGAACGTTTTGTCTATTTTAAAATGAAACGGATTTGATCCATGTTTTAAACTTGAAAACGGAATACAAAATTCTTCCAAATCCATCTTTTTATAAAATAGTTTGCAAATTTAGGTATAATGTATCGAAGAAAAAAACTTTAATTGAAATTGATGAATTTTTCGGGATCTAAAGGATAACCATTATGCCATAATTCGAAATGTAAATGTGGCCCAGTTGAGTGTTCACCACTATTACCAACAATGGCGATAGGTTCTCCGGACTCAACAAAATCTCCAATTTTTTTTAAAATTTCAGAGTTGTGTTTATATATGGATAGAAGATTTTTTTTGTGTTGAATATGTACTACATGGCCATCGTTTGGCGACCAATTTTGGTAAACAATTGTGCCATTTAATATGGATGATACAGCTTCATTTTTTGGGGCTATTACATCTACGCCAAAATGCCCATTGGAAATATTCATTTTATTGGTTATTTCCCCTTTGATGGGAGGGAAAAGTAGCAGTTGCGGAAGAACCTCACTTTTTAACGCACCTCCAGGAATAATGTCAACATCAAACTTTTCTCTATTTTGTACTTTTTCTCGAATTGATTTTTCAGATGGAGAAATTTCATTTTGAGTTGGAGAGACATTAGTTTTTATTTTTGTCCAATTGGTGTCTTTTTCATCTAAAGGTATATTGCCATTTAAAATTTCTAATACGTTGTTGATATATACTTTTTCTTTTTCAGTTTTTTCAATTAACTCACTTAATTTTTGATCAATTATAATATTCTTATCTTTTAACTGTTGTTGTTGTGTAGGGTTCGGATAACCAGGAATAAGTGTTTTGAGAGAGCTGTAAGAAATTAAAGTAAATGCCAAAAACCCTAGAACAATAACACAGAAGGTCGATAGTACAAATAGATTGAACTTTGAGGTAGTATATGATCTTTTTTCTTCATAATTGTCTACATCTAAAACAATAATTCTCTTCTTTTCTTGGATTTTACCAAACCAAGTTTTTAAACGACTTTTTTTCTTATTGTTTTTATTGGCCATTAATAGGTTTTGAAGCAAATATCAAAAAAATTAATTAGTAAAATGGAAAAACTTAAAAGGTAATAATTCTAATAACACACAATAAGTTGCCTACTTTGTTGTTAATATTGCAGGTTTAAAACATGAAAAACGCATTATATTTTTTAGCAGCCTTTACATTTTTTTCATGTACTACTGAAAAAAACAGCGTAGTTCATAGAACTTTTCACAATTTACATGCCAAGTACAATGGTTATTTTAATGCTAATGAAATTATAAATACCACTTACAGTACATTTTTAAATTCAAGGACTGAAGACTATAATGAATTATTACCGATTTACCCTTTACCAAGCATAAGTGAATCCAAAAATTGGTACTCTCCAATGGATACTGCTGCGGCTAAATGTGAGTTGGTCATTTATAAACACAGAATGCCTCATGCGAAGAAGGGGAGGTCAAGAAATAAGGAATGGTGCAAATGGATAGATGATAATTGGATGACAATTGGTCAAACAAAATTCTATAAAAAAGAATTTGGTCAAGCATTAAAAATATTTCAATATGTAGAAACTCATTATGAAATAGAAAACAGTTATTACGAAAGTATTTTTTGGCAGGCAAAGACTTATATTGAGATGGAAGCTTATGATGATGCAGAAGAAATTTTATTAGAAATAATTACCAAAAGCGAGGAGCAACAAAAAGTACTAGACGATCAACCATTTTTAACATCAATTAATACAAAATTCAAATCATATATACCTCAATCAAAAAAGAAATTAAAGTTTAAAGAAAAATGGAGAGTTAAAACAAACTTTGATGAACGGATTAAATATCTTGAAGATCAAGAATTAAAAATCCCACAAAAAATAATTGACCATGTTTATCCAACTTTAGCAGATCTATATTTAAAATCTGGAGAAGAAGAAAAAGCGGTAGAGTCATTAGAACTAGCCTTAAATAGAAAACATAAAAAATCTTTTAAAACTCGATTAATATTTATCCTTGCTCAGTTATACCACAAAGAAGGTAACTATAAGGCATCTACCTATTATCAATGGGTTGTTAATCGAAACCCTGAATATGATATGGCATTTCAAGCCAAAATTAACAGAGCATTATCTTTTAGCGGTGGAGATGCAAAAGCAATAAAGGCCCAGTTATTAAAAATGTTAGACGATGATAAAAACATTGATTACTTTGATCAAATATATTTTGCTTTAGCTGAAATTGCTTTTACTGAAAACAATGAATCATTAGCGATAGATTATTTAAAAACGTCTGTAAGCGTAAGTAAAAAAAATAAAAAGCAAAAAACTAAATCATTGCAAAAACTGGGAGACTGGAATTATTCTAAAGAGGATTATGTGCTGGCCTATCAATATTACGATACTATCCAACAAGTATGGAAAAACGACAGCATTGCTAAGCAATCTACTATAAAGAGATATACTGTATTAGAAAACATTTACGGAAACACTAAAATTATAAATGACAACGATAGTCTAATAAATATTTGTGCCTTAAGTGCAGATGAAAAAAGTAAAAAAATATTTGATGTTGTTGACTTTCTTGAGCAACAGAAAGAATTACAAGAATCTAATACACTAACGGCAAGTGTAAACAATAGATTAGGGGCTCCAAAAAATTTAGGAATATTTACACAAACCATGTTTTTTTGGGACGAAACAATGTTAAACAGAGGGAAAGCAAATTTTGATTCAAAATGGGGGGCAAGAAAATTAGAAGACAATTGGAGAAGATCGTCAAAGAAATCTTCTTTAATAGATGAGGAAATAGATGAAGAAATGGTTCAAGAAAATAATGATTTATATGAAGAACTAATGGCGGGACTTCCTTGTGAAGATAGTTCAAGGTTACTGCAAATGAAGGAAGCCTCTTTAGAAGCTATGTTCAATTTGGGACTAATTCATCACTACGAAACGGGGAATCTTAAAAAAGCCACTTACTATTTTAAACAGATAGTGGCCAATTATCAACCATTGGAAATGGCCATTGCATCTATTTATGAGTTGTACTTAATTCATGAAGAATTGAATAATGCTAGAGAACAAGCTGAAATGAAAGAATTGTTATTGACTAAATATCCAAGAAGCAAATACGCAAAACTTTTAACCAATTCTTTAGATACAGCTGATAAGAAATACCAGGAAGAAAATTTAAGATATAAGAATTTGTATCATCATTACAGTAACGGGAATTTTCAATTAGCTTATGAAGGAGCAGTTGAGGCAGTAAAAGATTCACTAAATCCATTATTTTGCTCTTATAATTTACTCATGGCATACAGTTTTGCTAAGCTTCCAGAGTTAGATGATACTACCCACACATTACTTATAGATATGCTTAAAAAAACAGTAGAAAAATGCATGGGAACTATTCAAGGTGATCAAGCGTATGAAATTTTAAAAACTTTAAAAGTATTTAATGCTAAAAATGCGTTAGAAAAGCAAAAGTGGAAATTTTCATATAGCCCAGATACTGTACATTACTTTATCTTATTTTCTCCCAAAGATGATTTTGATATAAACAAGGCTAAAATTGCTGTAGCTGATTTTAACTCAGCATCCTTTTCAGCTAATAATCTTAAAACATCTAATAAATTTTTAAACACATCTGATCAAATGATTTTGGTAAAGTCATTTCCAAATGCAAATAAAGCAATGGATTACTACCTGGCTTTTCAGGTAAATAACGGTAGAATTAAAAATTACAGAGAAAAAACCTACTTTGTGCTTTCTCCTAATAATCTTAAGGAGCTCTATTTGGAAAAAAATATTGAAAATTATACTCAATTCTTTAAAGAATTTTACCTGTAAAAAGCTATAAAAATCGTTTTTTATATATTTGCATCAAATTATGGTATTTAAATCAGATAAACATACTATGGCAGGTTATTCAAATGGAAGCCAATCTCCAGAGAGGTTAAACCGCATTGTGGAAGGAACTCACATTGAAGGTGACATCAAATCAGATTCTAACATACGAATTGATGGTTATGTCAAGGGAACTATTAATGTTAAGGGAAGATTAGTATTAGGTCCAACTGGAAAAATTGATGGCAATATTTATTGTAAAAATGCTGATATTGAAGGTAAACTTAACGGCATAATTGAAGTTGATGAGTTATTATCACTTAAAAGCACAGCCAAACTTCAAGGGGAAATTTCTACCAATAAATTATCCATTGAACCAGGAGCAATATTCTCCGGAAATTGTAAAATGGGTGCAGTTTTGAAAGATTTATCTAATACTGAAGAAAAACTTAATGAACCTGAACAGGTTTTACAGGAAAAATCTGCGTAATAAAGCTCAATTTCAAGATTAGTTACAATTTTTAATTCTAAATTTGTAACCCATAAATTTTTGTAATGATGAAGACAAAACTACTTGTACCTACTGATTTCACTAACGAAGCTCATTCAGCAATTCAACATGCTGTTAAATTAGGAGTTATAATTCAGGCAGAAGTTATTTTATTAAATGTTGTAAAGGAAAAAAATGACATTTCTAATGCAACTACTAAGTTGGCTGAGGAGGAAAAATGGGCTAAATCTATAAATGAAAACATTGAAGTTAGATCTATAGTTAGAGTTGGTAATATCTTTGATGACATTGGTGATGCTGCATCAGAATTAGGTGTTTCTATGATTTTTATGGGAACACATGGTGCAAGCGGTTGGCAAAAAATTACAGGCAGTTACGCTTTAAAGGTTATTACAAACTCTTCAGTCCCTTTTATTGTTGTGCAAGATCAATTGATGAATGATACAGGTTATGACAGTATTGTTGTGCCACTTGATTTAAACAATGAAACCAAACAAAAACTTGAAATGGTAGCTAATATTGCCCACTATTTTGATTCTGAAGTCCATCTAATTACACCTAACGAGTCAGATGAATTTTTATCTAACAAACTAAAAGCAAATAGAATTTGGGCTGCCAAATACCTAAAAGGTAAAAATGTAAAATTCACTACTCAAATAGTGGATGAAGGAGATAATTTACTTGAAGGAGTTTTTAAGCTATCAGCAAAAGTTGAGGCGGATTTAATTGCTATTATGAATCTTCAAAAAAATTCTTTAATGGGAATTTTAGGCAGTTCTTATCAGCAAGAAATTATAGCCAACAAAGCAAAGATTCCAGTATTATGCCTTAACCCGCTTAAATCAACTATCGCATCAGGAAGTATTTTAGTTAGATAATCTATTTAATTATATGCTTTCAGAACAGGAACTCATAAGAAGAGAGAGTCTTCAAAAACTCATTGATTACGGCATAAACCCATACCCAGCTCAAGAGTTTAACCGATCTCATTTTTCATCAGAGATAAAAGAAAATTTCAATGAGGGTGAAAAAGTAATAATTGCCGGCAGATTACTTAGGAGAAAGATACAAGGCAAAGCAAGTTTTGGTGTTATTCAAGATTCAAAGGGTAAAATTCAAGTTTATTTTAATCGCGATACAATTTGCCCGGATGAAAATAAAGATCAATACAATACAGTTTTTAAGAAATGGCTAGACTTAGGTGATTTTTTAGGCATTGAAGGGGTTGTGTTTAAGACTATGGTTGGTGAAATTACAGTTGAGGTCCAAAAGTTTCATTTATTAAGTAAAGCACTTAAGCCCTTACCGATGCCCAAAGTGGATAAGGATGGGAATATACATGATGCATTTAATGACCCAGAGCTAAGATATAGGAGAAGATATGTAGATTTAGTGGTAAATGAACAGGTAAAAGACACTTTTGTCAAGCGTTCCAAAATTATGTCTAGCATGCGAAATTTCTTAAATGCAAAAGGCTATTTGGAAGTGGAAACACCTATTCTTCAACCAATTCCTGGAGGAGCAGCAGCAAGACCATTTATTACGCACCACAATAGCTTAGATATTCCATTGTATTTAAGAATAGCCAATGAGTTGTATTTAAAGCGTTTAATTGTCGGAGGATTTGAAGGAGTTTTTGAATTTGCAAAAGATTTTAGGAACGAAGGAATGGATAGAACTCACAATCCTGAGTTTACCCAAATGGAAATTTATGTAGCGTACAAGGATTACAAATGGATGATGAATTTTACGGAAGAAATGTTGGAGACCATTTGTTTGGAAGTTTTGGGAACAACAGAAGTTAGTATTGGGGATAACAAAGTAAACTTCAAACGTCCTTTTAAACGAATTTCAATGCTTGACGCAATTAAAGAACACACTGGACATGATCTTTCATCTATGAATGAAAGTCAAATTAGAGCAGTTTGTAAAGAATTAGGCGTTGAGGTTAACGAAACCATGGGTAAAGGAAAGTTAATTGATGAAATTTTTGGTGAAAAATGTGAAAGTAGTTATATCCAGCCCACATTTATTACTGATTACCCTGTTGAAATGTCTCCTTTATGTAAAAAGCACAGAGATAACCCTGAGCTAACTGAACGATTTGAATTAATGGTCAATGGCAAAGAATTAGCCAATGCCTATTCAGAACTTAACGATCCTATTGATCAAAAAGAACGATTTGAGGAACAAGTTAAATTAGCAGAAAAAGGAGATGATGAGGCTATGTTTATAGATCATGACTTTGTAAGAGCTTTAGAGTATGGTATGCCCCCAACTTCTGGAATGGGCATAGGAATTGATCGATTAGTGATGTTTTTATGCAACCAGCCATCCATACAAGAAGTGCTCTTTTTCCCTCAGATGAAACCAGAATCTAAAAGTGCTTCTAAAAAGCTAGAGTTAACTGAAAATGAGCAAATCATATATGATATTATATCCAAGCGTAAATTAATGGATTTAGTGGAATTGAAAGATTTATGTGGGCTTTCCAATAAGCAATGGGATAAAGGAATTAAATCCTTGGGTAAACAAAACATTACCAAAGTAGTGAAGACTGATACTGGATTAACCGTTGAGTATATTCAATAATGCTACAAGGAAAACATTAATCCCAAAGCGAGTACTTCCTTAAACTGTGTGATTGCACCTCTTTTTTGAATTTGACTACCGTTTTCATCTACATAGGCTTGACCTTGATCATTTAGAAGGTAAACCGGTGTCCCATCTCTATTGTATCTTAATAATTTTGTATCATGATCATATACTAAATATGAAGAAAAAGTTATACTAAAGAGTTTCTTAAACTTATATGATATTAACGTTTCCCATGTAATATCTATATTTTCTGGTTGTTCGATATAATTGCTAAACAAAGTCAAATTTGTTTTAAAGTTTAGATCTGTTAACCCTAAAAGATTGTTTTTCCTATAGTTTAAGTTGAGATATCCACCAGCTTCAAGTCTAATTTTTTCCCCTGTTTCAACTCCAAAAACTCCTTGTTCATAAAGAAAAGGATCCAATACTATTGTAGATTTAAGTGTGGCAGGTGATAAGAAGCATGAAATTTCTTGTTCTTTTTTATAGTCAAAACCTAATGCTAATAAGGGAAAAGCAGGAGAAAAAAACTTAGAGAAGTAATTATTTGTATTAAAGTCATTGGGCGTATTATACCCTTCGTCAAACTGTGTTCTAAAGTTGAATAAAATAGAGTAATCCCATTTATAAGAAGTTTTTCGACCAAATTTTGAGGTTAATTCAATACGATCATCATTTTTTATCCAGGGAATACTGTCACCAAAACCATTTCTAATGATTCCATATGAAAGCGTTAGCTGATTGACCCAAGAAATTTTCTTATGCTTAAAGAATAAAAAGTTGTTCATTAAACCTTGTACAGACATGGAATTTTGACCACCACCAGCCCAATTGTATAATCCAACTCTATTAAATCCAAGGTTAATGACTGATCCTTTTTTCCAATAGCTGGAGTCTGCTTTAAATGTGCTGTCATGTAAACTTATTTTTCCTTGCCATTCTTTTAACTCTTGAGCATTTAATGTAAGCATTTGCATAGTAAATAAAATAACCAGTAAAGCGGTAAAATTATTTTTAGTGAGATTTTCCATTAGGTAGTGTTAAAAATTTTTTCTCTTTTTATTGATCATATTGAATAATATGAATCAAATTTATAGAGTGTATAAATGGCAATCATTTGGATTCTTTTTTTTCATCAGCATATGTGCGTTGATAAACGCGCAATATGCACCTAATTATCAAATTGAAAGTTTTGATTACATTGAGAATGAAGAATGCAACTTTAAGTTTGTAAATACGACATCTAGAAAGGCATTTTTATCCAAAAAAGAAAGAAAAAAAATTAAATCTATTTTATGCAATAACATTGGAAAAATCCAATTTATTGACTCGATCTTTTCATTAAATAATATTCCATGGTGTTTTAGTAAAATACCATTAGTCATTTCAGCTTACAATCATCATTATAAGACCCAATATGGGGGTGTAGGGGCGTGGGGGTTAAGTTATATTTCAGGATTAAATAATGGTTTGGTAATGAACCACTTAATAGATGAAAGGTATGATTTTGAAAAATCAACTATTGCTGCATCAAAAGAATTGAAAAGACTCTTGGCGTTTTACAAGAATAAAGAATCTGCCGCTTTGGCATTTATTACATCACCCAACTATGTTCATAATTTAAAACTAAAGCATGAGGATCTTTTTCAGATTGAAGCTATTGATTCAAATGTAAATAAGGTTATATACTTACTGAGGTTAGATTCCATTCTTGAAAGAACAGCACATAAAGTATTAGTTGAAAAACCACTTGATAAATCCTATTTCACCATACCCAATGATCTTTACTTTGATGCTATTTTCGATTTTAAGGCAATTAATTTTTATGAAATTTTAATAGATAATCCATCTTTATTACAACATGTCATCCCTAAAGATTATCCAATTTTGTTACCCAATGAAGTTGGAGCATTTCTTTTGGAAAATGAACATGAAATTTCAATTTTTCAAGACTCATTGCAGCATAATTTTTTCTATGATAACCAACTACATAAAAAAACAGTTTATCATACTGTGGTAAGTGGTGATGTTCTTGGTATAATTGCTGAAAAATATCATGTTTCTGTAGCTGATATTATGAATTGGAATAACCTTAAGTCCACTGTAATTTATATAGGTCAAAAGCTCCAAATTGTTGAAACAATAAGTAAGGAAAACCAACAAATTCAAGAAATAAAAGTAGAGGATGCTAAATGTTTCTGGGAATTGGCCAAAGAGCATAAAACTTCAGTCAAGCAATTAAGCTACTTAAATAAATATAAATCTAAAAATCATAAAATAACATTAAGAACAACAAGTCCATAACGCCCTACTACGCTTTATTATATTTTACCCTTTTATTCACGGTACTTACAATACTATTTTTCATTTACCCAAAACAAGGAATTCAAATAGGTGAGTTGCAATTCAACTTTTTTGATAAAAGCCGTTTCTATGTTACAGACACTATCATAGAAAAAGAAATTATTAAAAAAGAAATTAATAAAGATTCCATTTTAGCAGTGCATAAAATGATTGAAGACAGTATTAAAAGAGAGCAAGAATTATTGAGGCAGAAATATTTAGACTCTGTTTTAAATGCAGAAAAAAAGATTCAATTCCCCAATAATGATATTACGATACTTTCTTCATTTTTTAAAAAACTTGATAAGGCAAAAAAAAAGAAGGTTAGGATAATGCATTATGGGGATTCACAAATTGAAGCAGATAGAATTTCGGGAAGGTTAAGAGAAAGATTACAAAAAGAATTTGGAGGATTTGGTGCTGGAGCATACGCTGTTATTCCAGCTACTCGAAAAATTAGTATTAAAAATGAATATTCAGATAATTGGGTCCGTAGGACAGGATTTGGGCCTTATATTGATACAGCAGTTAAACACAAAAAATATGGCGCATTATTTTCTTTTTGTGAAATAATGCCTACTGTAAAGGACTCCTCATTGGTGTATGAAGCCTCCATAAAAGTGGGT
Source organism: uncultured Flavobacteriales bacterium (assembly GCA_913042175.1). Classification (GTDB taxonomy): domain Bacteria; phylum Bacteroidota; class Bacteroidia; order Flavobacteriales_D; family Parvicellaceae. The sequence goes on along the minus strand of CAJWIX010000002.1, from coordinate 25,961 downwards.
AAGCCTACTAAATCTTACAAACATTGTAGAGATTACAGAAAATTTGATATTTATTATACTTCTGTAGATACAAGCATTTTTACTTTTTTATTAGAAGACTCTATAATTCGATTAGATACTATTTTGCCTTCATCAAATATCAAGCGAAAATCATTGCAGTTTAATCGAGCTCCATCATCTTTTGAATTAAAGATTAGCTCCACTAGTTCTCCACTAATTTATGGAATATCTTTAGAAGGGAATAACGGTGTTGTGGTAGATAATATCCCAATGAGAGGCGCTTCAGGAACTGAATTTGCTAGGATAGATAAAACAAGTTTAAAAGAAATGCATCAACTTTTATCACCAGATTTATTTTTGATGGAATTCGGTGGAAATACTATTCCATATATGAAGAGTGAAGAACGCTGTGAGAAATATGGAAAATATTTAAAAAGCCAAATTTTAAAATTAAAACGCATAAACCCCAATGCTCAAGTCATTGTCATAGGCCCAGCAGATATGGCTAAAAAAGACAAGCTTAATTTTGTCAGTTATCCCTTTATAGAAGAGGTTAGAAATGCCATGAAGGCTGCAGCATTTGAAACAAATTCATGTTTTTGGGACACTTATTTAAACATGGGCGGATCAGGATCAATTCAAGATTGGGTGAGCTTAAGTCCTCCTTTAGCAGCAAGAGATTATATCCACTTCACGAACAAAGGAGCTCGAAAAGTAGCAGACATGTTCATTGAAGATTTAATGGATGCTTATACATTTTACAAAAACAATAAATGATAATAAAAAGAACATATGGCTTATTGTATTTATTTGTTTTTAATTGGGGTTTAAATGCTCAACATTATCCTCATGCGCATCAACAATATTCTTTTATTGATACTTCAAAGAATAGACTGGAAGTTTTTAATGATGAAAAATGGCAAAATTTCATGGGCAAAATACACCAGCAATGGCAATTTGGAGGCAATGATATTAATGTTATTCATTTTGGCGGTTCACACATCCAAGCTGATGTCTGGTCCAATAGAATGAGGCAATATTTTCAACATATATCTCCTCATAATGGCTCAGGTAGAGGAATGTATTTCCCTTTTAAATTAATTAAGTCCAATGGATCTCCCTACTTAAAAACAAAACATGATGGGAAATGGAAAGGATATAGAAACTCTGTATCTTATCATGAAGCTCCATTTGGTTTGCTTGGCGCAAGAGCAGAATTAATAGACTCAGTTTCTACAATTACTTTTTATGTAAATAAAGAACACTGTAAAAATTGTCATTTTAATAGAATAGATTTTCTACACGAAGATTCTTTAGATAACCATTGTATACAATTGATGAATGATTCAGTTATTTCTATAGAAACTTCAAATAATATGACATCATTTTTTCTTTTTAAAGAAACAGATTCAGTATGTATTAAAGTAGAGCGAATGACAAATTCTAGAGGTAAATTTAACCTATATGGCACTCAATTTTCTATGGATAATTCTGGTGTTAAATACCATTCTATTGGCGTAAATGGTGCAAGTGTACCAAGCTATTTAAGGTGTGATTACTTAATGGATCAATTAAAATTAGTAAAGCCAAACTTGGTTGTTTTTTCCATTGGGATTAATGATGCTTATGAACCTACTTTTAACCCAGAAGAATATTACCAAAATTATGATACATTAATTCAAAATATAAAAGCGCAATTTCCCAATGTAAATTTCATTTTTACAACAAACAATGACAGTTATTATAAAAGAAAAATGGTAAATGAACGCGTTTTTAAGGCAAGAGAAGTTATGTATGAATTAGCAAAAAATCATGATGGGATTGTCTGGGATTTATTTCACATAATGGGAGGCTTAAATAGCATTAAATTATGGGAAGATGCGGGATTAGCAAAAACAGATAAGATCCACTTTACCACAAAGGGATATAAGTTATCTGGAGACCTCTTTTTTGAAGCCTTTATAAAATCTTATAAATCTTACATCCAAAAAAATGGGTGATTTTTCGATATATCAGTTTTTAAAGTGGTTGTTTTCACCATTTTATACTCAAGGGGAACACCCTATGATATTTACTGAATATCCATTTTGGATTTTCTTTCTGCTAGTGCTTTTTGGTTATGGATTTGTTTATAAAAGGCTACGATTAAGAAGTATCTTTTTGTTTTTAGTTAGTATTTATTTTTATTATAAAACAAGTGGTTTCTTTTTTGCTATTTTACTCTTTTCTACAGTTTCAGATTTTTTAATAGGTCAGCGGATTTACCAGAACCTAGATCATTTAAAAGCAAAACTATGGTTAGCTGTAAGTGTAAGCCTTAATTTAATTGTTCTTATTTATTTTAAATATGCCTATTTCTTTGCAGACTCTTTTAATGCCATTTTAGGCTCATCTTGGCACCCGATTAATCATTTTGCATTGGCAACAAATTCTCTTACTGGTTCATCATTTAGGGTAGATCAAATATTATTGCCTATAGGTATTTCATTTTATACTTTTCAAACCATGTCTTATGCTATTGACATCTATCGAAAAAAATTAAAACCAGTTTCTCATATTATAGATTTTGGATTCTATGTTTCCTTTTTCCCCCAATTGGTAGCTGGACCAATTGTTAGAGCCTCTGAATTTATACCACAAATTTACAAACCATACGAGCTTACTAAAAAGGAGTTTGGAACAGCTGTTTTTTGGATTCTAAATGGGCTTTTAAAGAAATTTTTATTAGCTGATTACATAGCTGTGAATTTTGTGGATAGAGTATTTGATAATCCAAGTATGTTTTCTGGCCTTGAAAATTTAATGGCCTTGTACGGATACTCTTTACAAGTATATGCTGATTTTTCTGGCTACACGGATATGGCTATTGGAATAGCTTTAATTATGGGCTTTCATTTACCTAAGAATTTCAACTCTCCATACAAGGCAGATAATTGCGGAAATTTCTGGAAAAGATGGCATATTTCATTATCTACATGGTTGAAAGATTACTTATATATACCTATGGGCGGAAATAGAGGAGGTTCGTTATTTAGTGCTGTTGCTTTGGGGTTTATTGTATTATTTATTTTTCTGATAAGCGGTTCGTGGCCACTATTATTTTCCATTTTGTCAGTAATATTTTTGGTTCAGTTATTAGGAGAGATAATCCCCAATCTAAAGGGATGGTACTTGACTAATGTAAATATCATGATTACAATGTTATTAGGAGGTCTCTGGCATGGGGCAAGTTGGAACTTTGTATTATGGGGTGGTTTAAACGGATTAGGCATTGTAGTTTATAAAATTTGGCGAAAATTTAGCCCTTGGGAAAATAAAAAAAGATGGTGGAATAGAATTTGGGGTATTATACTCACATTTAATTTTGTTTCATTTACTCGAATTTGGTTTAGAAGTGGATCAGCAAATTCATGGGAAGATTTAGATGAAGGACACAATATTCTCTCAGAATGGTTTACTGCAAATGATATGTTATACCAGTTAGTATATGATTTTAATTGGGGGTTAATAACAGATGTTTTTACAGCCTATTACAAAGTAATATTAGTTATAACACTTGGTTTTATAATTCATTTTATTCCTGAAAACATCAAAATTTGGTATAGAAATTATTTTGCCAAGCAGCATATTAGTGTTCAGATTTTAACATCTTTGTTGGTGGTATTTTTAATATACCAAATAGCTTCAACAAGTTTGCAACCATTTATTTATTTTCAATTTTAATTTATGCCAGCCATAAAGAACGCATTGCTGAGATACCGAATTATCGATAGGTCTATAAGAAATGAATACAACCCATATCCAACAAAAGAAGAATTAAGACAAGCTTGTGAGGAAGAAATTTTTGGAACCAGTGAGGGAATACACATATGTCACTCTACTATTGAGAAGGACATTTTTGCAATGAGATTAGAGCATGATGCACCAATTGCTTACAGTAAAAGAGAAAAAGGATATTATTATACCGAGTCTGATTTTACTATGGACGATGTTCCTTTAACTGAAAAGGATGTATCAGCCATAAAGGCCGCATCTACAATTCTACATCAGTTTAAAAACACCACTTTATTCAATCAATACCAGTTTGCTATCGATAAAATTTTAGACAGGGCTGTATCATCTCAAGAAAAATTTAAATCCACAGAAAATTGTATTCAATTTGAATCTTTACCTACTGTCACTGGTAATGAATATTTGGAATCTATTCTAGAGGCCATTAAAAATAAGTTGGTTATCCAATTTAATTATTACAACTACGTTAAAGATGAAAAAACAGTTAGAAGAGTACACCCTTATTTATTAAAAGAGTACAGAAATAGGTGGTATTTAATTGCAAAAAGTGAATTAAAAAACAAGGTCATTACTTTTGGGTTAGATAGAATTTCTTCTTTACAATTATTACAAGACAAATTTAATATTGATAGAAGCTTTAATTCCGAAAATTTCTTTGAGCACTCCATTGGTATTACCGTATTTGATGAACAACCACAGGAAATAGTAATTCAAACAAATTCTATTCTATCTAAGTACTTAACCTCACAACCTTTACACCATTCTCAAACATTACAAGAAATTAAAGGAAATGGCGATCATGTCTTTTCTTTCTTTCTTTTAATGACATATGAATTAAAAATGACCATTTTAGGTTTCGGTAGTGATTGTGTAGTATTATCACCAGAAATATTAAAAAATCAAATTTCAGCAGAAATAAAAAAGGTGGCTAGTAAATATTAATCATGAATCAGCTAGCAGCTTCAGAAAGTCTATATTTAAAACAGCACGCTGACAATCCAATTAACTGGAATAAATGGTCAAAAAAAGCATTACAACAATCAATAAGCGAAGATAAATTAATTGTGCTCAGCATAGGTTACGCTGCATGCCATTGGTGCCATGTTATGGAAAAAGAAACATTTTCAGACAACCATGTTGCTGAAATTATGAATAAGCACTTCATTTCCATTAAAGTAGATCGTGAGGAACAACCAGCAGTAGATCATGTTTACATGGATTTTTTATTGGAGACTAAAGGTCATGGAGGTTGGCCATTAAATTGTGTTCTATTGCCGGGGGGAAAGCCAATTTATGCAGGAACATATTTCAAAAAGGAGCAGTGGATTCAACTTCTGTCTAGGTTTTATGTGATGTACAATGACAATCCTAAAAAGATTGAAGCTATTGCGTTGGATGTTGTAGAGCAGATTAATTATCGTGAAGAAGACGAAACAGGGTATGAAAAATTTGTTTCAAAAGACAGCTTTTCAGATTGGCTTCCATTTTTAGATCAAGTAAATGGGGGGTTAAAACACCCACAAAAATTTCCAATGCCTACTGTGTTGAATTTTTTTATTTCACTAAAAGAAAATTCATGGAAGAAATTTGTTGATCTTACCTTAAGTAGAATGTTACATAGAGGTTTGTACGACCAATTGGATGGTGGTTTTTTTCGCTATTGTGTGGATCAATATTGGCATATTCCACATTTTGAAAAAATGCTGTATGATAATGCTCAGATGTTGTCAGTTCTTTCAAATTTTGACCTTTTTAATGGTGAAAGACGCTATGAAAAAGTGGTGTCAAAATCGATAGACTATCTATTCAGTCATTTTTTTGATACTTTTTTTTCCTCATCTATAGATGCAGATAACGTTGATGGCGAAGGAATGTATTACGTTTTTTCACCAAAAGAAATAAATTCAAATTTATCCTTAAAGCAACAAAAACAGTTTGAAGAATATTACTTAGGTTATGAAAATAAAATATGGGAAGGAAGTTGGCATTTACATGGAAACTTTGCAGATATTTCATCATCAAAATTAGCTATTGAAAAAGAATTAAGACTTATAAGAAACACCCGAGATAAACCTGCCATTGATAATAAAAAAATATGTAGCTGGAATGCCATGATGGTTATTGCTTTGATAGATTCTGCAGTAGCCTATAAAAATACCAAATGGAAGAATAAAGGTGAAAAGTTGCTGTCAGATATGGTTGATTTATTCCTTTATGAAAGTACTTGTTATAGATTAGTGTATGCAAATTCAAAAGTGACTGGCTGTTTAGAGGATTATGCTTGGATAATATCAGCCATGTTAAAAGTGGGTTCAGTTACTAATGCTGGATATTGGCATGAATTAGCCATTAGGTGGATTGATATTGCCATTAACTTATTTTATGATAATGATAAAAGGCTATTTGTATTTTCAAATACAAAAGAGCTATACAAAAAGAAATTTGAGGTAGAAGATCAAGTAATTCCGTCATCAAATTCAGTAATGGCCTACAATTTGCAAGTGCTTTATGGAATTACTCAAAATAATAAATACCAAGAATTGGCACTTGAAATGTATTCGGTGGTTGCTAACAAAGCTCAAAAGTGGCTTCCAAATTATGCCAATTGGATGTTTGTAAATAGTAAATTCAAAGCATCAAAAAAGAAAGTAGTTTTAAATAATGTTGATTTTTTGGAAATATGTGATTTTATTCATGCTACAAAAGGAAAAATTAGCACCTTTTGTCTTGAAAAAGAGTCTCTTATTACTTTATTTAATCTTAAATATGACAGGGCTATAAAAAATATATATGTATGCGATGAATGGGCATGTTTAAAACCTGTTCAATCCATAGAAGAAGCTGTAAAATTAAGTAATGAAAATAATTAGTGTATTAACATTTATAATTCCATTTTGTTCTTTTGGCCAAATGATGGAGAACGAAAAAGGAACTATTTTATCTGATGACCCTTTTTTTAATGAAAAATTCATTAAATCAGTAAAGTTGAAATCAATTTCTGGTACAATTTCTAACAAAAAGGAATTAGGCGCTATTAGCAATACAGGTAGAAAACAAGCTTATTTATTTAATGAAAATGGAAGCTTAAAAGGCTTTTATAAGACAAGCAAAAACAGAGATACAAGTTTTATTTTTTATGAGTATAATGAGTCATCAAACTTAACTGTTAAAAGATACAGCGATTCTTACGGGTTTTATTCTTACACCTATTCCTATAATGACAAGGATGAGATGATAAAAAAAGTATATGCAAGAGAAAAAAATGCAAACAAGGCTAAAATCAATTTCAAACTAGGTGAACAATATGTTGTTTTTGAAGAAGGATATTCTACCACAAAGAATGACACATCTGAAACTAGATTAATTTTAAATAGTAACGGAAGACCATACCAGGAACAAACATTGATTTATAATAATCTTGGATATTTAGAAAAAGTAGAAAGTAAACTTCTTATTAATAACGAAACAACTAAAGAAGTATTTGAATATAATGATAGAGGATTTATTAAGTCAAAGCAATTTTTTGACGGAGATGACACAATACCTAGAAAGAAATTTTTATACAATTATGATGAGTGGGGCAATGTTACATTTATAGATGAATACAAGCAAAATACTAGGGTGAAACACAAAGAAATTTTATATGATCAATCTAACCTTATAATAAAAACAATTCTGTCTCAGGACTTAACATCAAATTTGATAACAATAATTAAATTTAAACCCGAATTTTATGACTAATTTTGGTCCTCATGCAAAAAATTGCCTCGTTAACTTTAATTTTTTTATTTCTTTCTTGTGGTGCGGGTCATCCTAATGCAAAAGAACTATGTGATTGCTATACTGTAGCTCATAAAACTTTTGATGAAAACGAGGGAAGCATTGTAATGGATTCTTGTGAGCAGCTCTTAAAGGAAAATTTAAGTAAACTAGAAAATTCCCCATTGGAACTAAAGTTATTTATAGAAACGATTAATAAATGTAGGTAGTTTATGGAAAAGATATTAAACTATATAAATGGAGAATTCATACAACCTCAAAATAATGAGTGGATAAACAACATTGATCCATCAGTTGGTAAGGTATATAGTTTGATTCCAGATTCTAACGCTGAAGATGTCGAGAAAGCAGTTCAGTCTGCAGAGAAAGCTTTTGAATCATGGAGTAATACTTCAATACAAAAACGCTCAAGTATTCTTAATAAGATCGCTTTATTGATTGACGAAAACAGATCAGAACTAGCCAAAGCAGAATGTGTTGACAACGGTAAGCCATGGTCTTTGGCCAATAAAGTTGATATTCCTAGAGCATCTAGTAATATATCTTTTTTTGCTTCAGCTATAATTCATGAATCTGCAGAAAGTCATCAAATGACCAATGTGGCCATTAATTATACTTTAAGAAAGCCTATTGGTGTAGTTGGTTGTATTTCACCTTGGAACTTACCTCTTTATTTGTTCACATGGAAAATTGCTCCAGCATTGGCTGCTGGAAATACGGTAATTGCTAAGCCTTCAGAAATTACCCCAATGACAGCTTATTTATTTGCTAAAATTTGTAAAGAAGCTGGCCTTCCTGATGGCGTACTTAATATTATACATGGATATGGAGCAAAAGTAGGTGCTGCCATTACAAAACATCCAAAAATTAAAGCCATTTCATTTACAGGAGGAACAACTACCGGAAAAGAAATTGCAAAAGTTGCTGCACCGATGTTTAAAAAAATGAGTTTAGAGTTGGGTGGTAAAAACCCCAATATTGTATTCGCAGATTGTGACTTTAATAAAGCAGTTTCAACTTCTGTGCTCAGTTCATTTTCAAATCAAGGGCAAATATGTTTGTGTGGATCAAGAATTTTTATTGAGCGTAAAATTTATGATGCATTCAAAGAAGCTTTCTTAGAAAAAGTAAAAAAGTTAACAATTGATGATCCTCTTTTAGAAAACACTAATATTGGCGCGTTAGTATCAGAAGACCATATGAATAAAGTAATGAGTTATATTGAGCTTGCCAAAGAGGAAGGAGGAACTATATTACATGGCGGAGATAGAGTTATAGTTAAAGGAAGGTGCGAAAATGGATATTTTCTTCAACCAACTGTAATAGAAGGTCTTCCATACGATTGTAGAACCAACCAAGAAGAAATTTTTGGTCCAGTAGTTACATTAACCCCTTTTGATTCAGAAGACGAAGCACTTTTGTTTGCCAATAGCACAATATATGGCCTAAGTAGTACCATTTGGACAAAGGATTTGAATAAAGCAAATAGATTGGCTCAAAACATTCAAGCAGGTATAGTTTGGATTAATTGTTGGTTAGTGAGAGATTTAAGGACCCCATTTGGTGGGGTAAAAAGTTCTGGTGTAGGAAGAGAAGGTGGTTATTACGCGCTAAACTTTTTTACTGAGCCAACAAACGTATGTATAAGTTTAAATTAATAAAATGAGTTCAACTAAAATAAATGCAGAAAATGCGCCTAAACCTGTTGGGTCTTACCCGCACGCTAGAAAAGTAGGTAATTTATTATTTCTATCAGGTGTTGGTCCTAGAAAAGCGAAGTCTGGACCGAACGATAGCGCAGTTCCAGGTTTAGAGTTAGACCATAATGGTAATTTTATATCATTTGATTTTGAAGCACAATGTCATAGTGTTTTTCAAAATGTTAAAGTCATATTAGAGGAGAGTGGGTCCTCTTGGGAAAATCTTGTAGACATAACAGTGTTTCTGGTAGACATGAAAAGAGATTTTCAAACATTTAATAAAATTTACGCAAGTTATTTTACCACAAACCAACCATGTAGAACAACAGTAGCTATTAATGCATTACCAACTCCTATAGCTATTGAATTAAAATGTATAGCAACAATTTAAAATTTAATCAATGAAAACTTTAGTAAGTCAATTTACAAATCAACTTAGTGACGCATTAAAAATAGGACATAGTGCTGTTCTTAATCAATCAAAAAAAGAAATAAAAAATATTGTAATCACTGGATTAGGTGGCTCTGGAATTGGAGGTAAAATTGCTACGCAATTAAGGTCTAAGCAATTACGTGTTCCTGTTGTTATTAATAATGATTACACATTGCCTCAATTTGTTTCAGAAAACTCGTTAATTATAGTTTCAAGTTTTTCAGGGAATACGGAAGAAACATTAGAAGCTTTAACAACTGCTCAAGCAAAAAATGCAGAAATTGCTTGCATTACATCTGGAGGGAAATTAGCAGATATTGCCAATGAAATGGGTTATAATCTCATAGTTCTCCCCGATGCATTTTCTCCCCGAGCTATGCTAACTTATTCTGTTGTACAGCAATTGTTTTTATTTCACCATTATGGATTAATTGATGATTCATTTATAAAAGAGGTTGAAAATACTGTGGAGATGTTAAATGCAGAAGAAGATCAAATAAAAGATTTAGCTCACCAAGCATCTTTAACCTTACACACAAGAACTACTATTGCTTATGCTGAGTCTTCTTTGGAAGGTGTTATAACTAGATTTAGACAGCAAATAAATGAAAACGCAAAATGTTTGGGATGGGAGCATGTTATCCCTGAGATGAACCATAATGAACTTGTTGGTTGGGCTGGCGGAAAAGAAGAATACGCTGTTGTGTTTTTCAGATCTGATTACGAACACCCAAGATCAGCAGTAAGAATGGATATTACTAAAGAAATAGTTCAAAAACATACCAAATCAATTTTAGAATTTAAGGCAAAAGGGGAGAGTTTTATTGCACAATCTTTTTATCACATATTGCTTGGGGATTGGATTTCAGTATACTTAGCTGAACTTTATAAGGTAGATGCAGTAGAAGTAAAAGTAATAGATTATTTGAAAGCGGAGCTCGCTAAAATATGAGCAACAAAAAAGTAATTTTTCATGATCTAGGATTAATTGATTACAAAACCTGTTGGGATTATCAAACTAAGTTATTTGATGAAACTGTCCAACAAAAAATTGTCAATCGAAAAACACCATCCACTGCTAAAAAGACATCAAATCATTTAATTTTTTGCCAGCATCCACATGTTTACACTCTTGGTAAAAGTGGTTCCATGAGTAATTTATTGTTGAATGAAGATCAGCTCAAACAAAAAGATATTTCATTTTATAAAATAAATAGAGGTGGTGATATTACCTATCATGGTCCAGGGCAATTAGTGGTATATCCTATTTTGGATTTAGATCATTTTTTTTCAGATATACATCGTTATTTGAGATATTTAGAAGAAGCCGTAATAAAAACTATTTTGGAATACAATATTGTTGGCAAAAGAATAGAAGGATTGACAGGAGTATGGGTAGGAGAAGATAACCCTAGAAAAATATGTGCATTAGGTGTTAAATCTAGCAGATGGGTTACCATGCATGGGATTGGTTTTAATGTTAATACAGACTTAACTTATTTCAATAATATTATACCATGCGGTATAGAAGATAAATCGGTAACTTCTGTTCAAGAAGAAACAAAATTGGTAATAAAAATGGATGATATAAAGCAGAAATTAAAGCATTATTTAGGTGAAATTTTTGAATTTGAGCTGATTTCATAAAATGAAAAAAGACATCCATATACCTAAAGTGACTAATGTAGCAATAGCTATTGTCAAGGAAAAAGAAGATTGGTTTGCATATTTAATAAATAACAACAATTTCTCTTTAGAAAACACGCTAATATCTTCTAAGGGTTACGGAGTTATAGATTCTAAACCAAAAAAAACAACATTTTTCAGTCATTATCTGGGAACCATAGATAGTATGAGTTATAAAAAAGTAGAATTATTAAATAAAGATGTATTTGGTTTAACCAATGAGTTTTTACTTACGTTCTATGTTAATGATCTTATTCATGATAAAAAATATATCTTCCTACCAGAATCAATAATAAGTGAAAATGCGACTAAATTACCTTTGATGAAAAGAAAGGGAATAATGATCAAATAAAACATGCTAAAAAATATAGATTACAGTAAAATATTATTTTTTGACATTGAAACAGTACCCCTGTCTTATCATTTTAGTGATATGGACGAAAGGGGAAAAGAATTATGGGATAAGAAGAGTAAATTTCTGCAAGAAAGAGATGGATTAACACCAGAAGAAACTTATGAAAAAGCAGGCATATATGCAGAGTTTAGTAAAGTGGTATGTATTTCTATGGGTTTTATCACTCAAAAAGATGGAGAGGAACAAGTTAGAATTAAAAGTATTTTTTCAAAAGATGAAAAAGAACTTTTACAGGAATTCATTAACCTTTTAGATAGTTATTATTCTAGTCCTGAATATATGCTATGTGCTCATAACGGTAAAGAATTTGATATTCCATTTTTATGCAGAAGAATTTTAATCAATGAAATGAAATTACCTTTTTTATTAAATATTGCTGGTAAAAAACCATGGGAAATTAAGCACTTAGACACCATGGAACTATGGAAGTTTGGCGACTTTAAAAACTACACTTCATTGAATTTATTAACTTATGTTTTTAACATACCAACTCCTAAGGACGATATGGATGGCAGTATGGTTGCAAAAGTTTTTTACGAAGATGATAATTTAGAACGCATTGTTACTTATTGCGAAAAAGACGTTGTAGCAACAATTCAACTTTTTAGGAAATATGAGGGTAAAGCATTAATTGATGAAGAATTTATTCAATTGGCATAGTAAGACTATTTCTAAAGAACAAATTGAAATAGCAACATCTTTTTTTATATTTTAACGCTCCCATGAAAATCCATGTTACTCTTTTATTGTGTATGCTTAGTTTTTCAAGCATTTCACAAAACACATCACCAAATTGGTGTGGACAACATCTTCTTCAAGAAAAATTATTAAAAAGTCCAGTATATAAAAACCAACACGAGAAAGAACAGCGTTATTTAGACTCGCTTACTAAACTGTATAATGGAAGTAAAGGTGTAGTCTATAAAATACCTGTAGTTTTTCATATTGTACACAATAATGGGGAGGAAAAAATAGACAGAGATCAAGCCTTAGATGCTTTGGCCATACTTAATAAAGATTTACGTTTATTAGACCCTGATACTGCCACAATTGATTCTGCTTTTGCCAATATAGCTGCTGATTCAGAAATTGAATTTGTTTTAGCAACAAAAGCACCAGATGGGTCTTGCTTTAGTGGTTTAACCTACACAGAATCTCCTTACTCTTATAATCTTGGAAGTATTGATGGAGATGATCAAGTCAATGCTGTAATGATGTACAATGATGTATATCAAGGGAATTGGTCAGGCCACGATTATTTAAATGTATTTGTATGTGGAGCAGTTGGCTCTGGTATAGCTGGGTATACTTATTATCCATCAGGTTTTTTTGGTACTTCAATGTCTAATGGAATTTGGCTAAGACATGATTATTGTGGTAGTATTGGAACCGGTTCTCCTTACAGGTCAAGGACATTTATTCATGAAGTGGGTCATTGGCTTAATTTACCACACACTTGGGGAAGCTCTAATGAACCTGGCCTTGCTTCAAATTGCAACTTGGATGATGGCGTAAGTGATACCCCAAACACCATTGGTTCCTCATGGTGTAATTACAATGAAACAACATGTGGTTCTCACTCTAATATTGAAAATCACATGGAATACAGCAGTTGTAGAAAAATGTTCACCGATGGTCAAAAGGCAAGAATGAGAACAGCTCTAACATCAAATGTAGGTGGTAGGTCTAATCTAATTACTCCTATAAATCACGCTGCTACTGGTATTGATGTGGCACCACCTTTTTGTAAAACTGATTTTTTTGCTGAAAGGTATATTACCTGTACTGGAGACAGCATTTTATTTGAGGATTACTCTTATCATGCACCCGTTGCTTGGAATTGGGCATTTGAAGGTGGGGTTCCAGATTCTTCTACGCTTGAAGAGCCTTATGTTACTTATCCAGTTTCTGGAGTTTTTGATGTGGATTTAGCAGCAAGTGGTGATAGTATTAACTTTCTATCAGAACAAAAAAATGACCTAATTGTAGTCATGAACTATAATGGTGAACAACTCCCGTTTTTTGAAGGATTTGAAAACACAACTATAACTACACCAGAATGGGTGTCTTCCATTGGCAACTGGGATTTAACTAATCAAACATCCTATAACGGAAGTTATTGCATTAAAGTAGATAATGCTGGTACAATACCTGGAGCAAAACACGAAATAGAGAGTAAAACTTTTGATTTGAGTGATACCACTAAGGCTTACTTTAACTTTAGATATGCTTTTGCTAAGAAAAATAAATCCAATACAGATTATTTAAAAGTACTTGGGTCTAATGATTGTGGAAACACTTGGTCTGTTAGAAAAGTTATTCCATCAAGTCAATTGGAAACAGCCCCTATACAACAAAATTTTGTTCCAAAATTTTCGGAGTGGGAAGAGGTTTCAGTCACCAGTTTAATTGGAAACATGTGTGTGCCCAATTTTAGATTTAAGTTTGAGTTTGTTTCCGGAGGAGGTAATGACTTGTACATTGATAACATTAATATATCATACACCAATAATACTTCCATTAATTCCCTGCAAAATCAAAACGCTACAATACATCCTAATCCTGCTAATGATGTAGTTTATCTGAAAGCTTCAGATTTCATTAAGAATGTCACTGTATATGATTGTATGGGAAGGGAGGTGCTTTTTTCAGAAAATATAAATCAATTGGAAACTAGCATTAATGTGAGCTTATTTAATCATGGTTTTTATCATGTAAAAGTTGGTTATTTGAACAACACTGATCAAATACTACCATTTATTAAGAACTAACTAGTCCAAAATCTATTTGCCGTTTGTAGAGGTCTGTTTTTTTAACAATTACTCTTATAGATTGTCCAACTTTAAATGACTTTTGGTCGTGATATCCTGTAACCGTCATGGTGTCTGAATCAAAAAAGTACTGATCATCAGCTAAGCTTTTTAAGGCAATCATGCCTTCACATTTATTTTCATTTAACTCAACGTACATTCCCCATTCAGTTAAGCCAGAAATCATTCCATCAAACTCTTTACCAATAAACTTAGTTAGAAACTTTACCTGCATGTATTTTATTGAAGCTCGTTCAGCTTCTACAGCTTGCTTTTCCATTTTAGATATGTGATTACAAATATGTGTAAAATGTTTATGGTCTGTATTGATTTTATTTTTTGCTAAAAAATCAATTAAAGAACGATGGATAATAAGGTCTGCATATCTTCTTATTGGAGAGGTGAAATGAGTATAATAATCAAAAGACAAACCATAATGCCCCACATTATCAATACTATAAACAGCTTTAGACATAGCGCGTATTATCATGGGAGAGATTAAATCTAATTCTCCTCTTTTTTCTGCAAGTTCCATGACTTTATTTAAAGAATAAGTAATTGGTTTATTCTTTTTTCTAATGATCTGATAGCCCATGGCACTTAAGTACAATTTGAGGTCATTTAATTTTTCCTCACTAGGGTCATCATGTATTCTAAATATATTAACACCTTTTTTTATGCTTTTTTCGGGCTTAGCTAATTTCATAGCTACTTCTCGATTAGCTAATAACATAAATTCTTCAATTAGTTGATGTGCTTCTTTGGATACTTTAAGTACAGTTTCTATAGGCTCCCCTTCTTCATCAAGCCTAAATCGAACTTCGCTACTTTTTACATTTAACGCTCCGTTTGATAATCTGGTTGATCTACACTTTTGGGCTAATTGATTGACTTTAAGTAATTCATCCTTAAAAGGTCCATCTTTGCCTTCAATTATGTCTTGTGCCTCTTCATAGGTGAATCTATGGTTAGAGTGAATAACGGTTTTACCAAACCACCTTGAGATAACTTGGCATTCATCATTTAACTCAAAGACAGCTGAAAAAGTAAGTTTATCTTCTTTTGGTCTAAGAGAACATAATTCATTGCTTAAACGCTCAGGTAACATGGGAATTACTCTATCCACTAAATAGACACTATTAGCTCTCAAAAAAGCCTCTTTGTCTAAATAAGAATCTGGTTTAACATAATGACCTACATCAGCAATGTGAACGCCAATTTCTGTATGACCAGAAGGTAAAAAAGATACACTAATTGCATCATCAAAATCTTTAGCGTCATGGGGGTCAATAGTAAAAGTCGTAGTTGATCTAAAGTCTTTTCTTTTTTTAGATTCTATGTTGTAATTAGGCTCTTGTATTAGGTCTACTTCGTTTAATACTCTTTTTGGAAATTTTGTTGGAAAACCAAATTCAGCAAGAATAGAATTCATTTCAACATTTAATTCCCCGGGATTTCCAATTATTTCAGTAACAGCAACCTGTGGACTTTTAACATGTTTTGGCCAAGAGAGAAATTTCGTTTTAACCTTTTGTCCCTTTTTAGCACCATTTAGATTTTTTCTATCAATAAAAAAGTGTGTTTTAGCTGATTTGTCGTCTGGGATTAAAAAAAACACATTTTTATTTCCATCAATTACTCCAGTAAACTCTTTTTTTGTTCTCTCAAGAACTTTAATAACTTTCCCTTCACTCTTACCTTTAAACGGGACAATTTTAATCAATACTTTATCCCCGTTTAGCGCATGGTTTAAATTAGATGGATGAATGTAAATGTCTTTTTGAATATTTGGGTGAATAAAAAATGCACCTCCTTTACTTATAAATTGAATATATCCTTTCAACTCTTGAGCACCATTTTTTATTTGATACCTTCCCCTTTGGAGTTCATCTAATTGTCCATCTTTTTTTAATTGATCTAAAAGCGTAACAATTCTTTTTCTGACATATGGATCTTTTATCCCTAAAACTGCTGCAATTTGTTTGTAATTGTAGGCGTGTTCAGCATCATGGGTTAAAACATGAATAATTGATTTTGACAGTTCGCGATCTTTCATTACAGCTACTCTTCGAGAGCATTTATCTTTTGAAGGATTTCATCTGCTTCTTTTGTTTTTTGATCACTTTTCTTTCTGTCATAATGAGAAAGTTTATAAGCTTCTTCAGTTAACTTCTTGTATTTTTCTAAAAGAATTTCCTTTTCCGATTTTTTTTTAAATAGGCCAAACATTATCTAGTTAAATAGGTAGTTGAAAAGTCAAAATGTAGCAATTCGTTGAAAAATAAATTATGGATATGCCCATATCTAATATTATAAACTTCTGGGTACCAAAGTATGATTACAGGCACATCATTCATTAATATACTTTCTGCTTTTTCGTATAGTTTAAATCGTTCATCTTTATCTGATGTAATCAGCGCTTGCTCTAAAATTTTGTCGTAATTATCGTTTCTGTATCGAGTAGTATTAGGCCAAGAATAATTGGCATTATCTTTATTTTCCAACCCACCATAAAAAACATTTAAAAAGTCCATCGGTGAGGGGTACTCAGCTAACCAAGTAAAGTGATTCATTTGTGATCTACCACTAGCAGCACGATCAATTAATGTACTCATTTTTTCTTCTTCAATGGTAATAGAAATATTAAGGGTGTTTTTTAATTGATTTTGAACTTCTATAGCTACTTTTTCTTGTAGTGGATGACCGAATGTGAGTTCAAGTACTACTTCTGGAAAGTTTTCACCATCGGGATAACCTGCTTTAGCTAAGTAAGATTTAGCTAATTCGGCATCGTGTCCATACCCTTTTATAGTATCGTAGTTATAGTTTTTTAAGAAGTTTACTTTAGGAACAATTCCTTTATCTCCAATGGTGCCTTGTCCGTCAAGTACATTGCGAATGAGTTTTTCTTTATTGATGGCATGAGCAAATGCCTTCCTCACATTGACATTGTCGAAAGGTTTTTTACTTAAGTTGAATTCATAGCAATCTGTTGCCATAACAGGCTTTCTATCAACGATAAAAACTTTATCGTCAAACTCTTTGTGATGAGATTCAAATAAATTTTTAACCTTGTTTTCAGATATTTCTGATAACACCATTGATTCTTTATTTAGAAACATCTCAGTTCTACTATTTTCGTCTCTAATGATTTTAAAAGAAACACTATTTAAATAAGGTAAACTATTGCCTTGATCATCAGTTAAGAAATGATTCGGGTTTTTGTGCAGTGTTATTACTGTACTGTCTTCATTTATTTGGTGCAGCATAAAAGGACCACAACCTGTTGTTATGTCACTACCATACATGTCATATGCAACTTTGCTGATGATAGATGCTTTAGTCGAAGCAAGTAAATAAATAATGGTTGGAGCTGGTTCAGAAAGCTCAAGAACTAATGTTGAATCATCAATGGCTTTAATGCCACTTATAGAATCACATTTGTTGTTATAAAAATCATGGGCTCCAATTAAATTTTTCATTAATAAATTGTAACCACTATTATAATATTCACCACAAATTAATTCCATAGAAAAAACAACATCATGAGCTGTTAATTTTGCACCTTTTGATGAATCAAAACAAGAATTATCGTGGAAATAAACATCGTTTCGCAAGTGAAAAGTATATTTTGTTTGCTCATCATTTATCTCCCAAGATTTGGCAATGTTTGGTTCTATAGCTAAGTTTTTAGGATTCATTCTGAGTAATCCATTGTGTATTTGTGAGGTGATTTTATATCCAACACTTTCCTCAATAGAGTATGGGAAAATACTTTTGTAAAACTCCTTCTCTACCAATTTCAATTCTCCACCTGGCATAGGATTTGATATATCATTCAAAATTGGGTCACTGTTTATGGAATCAGATTGATCGCTAAAGCATGAAGTTTGAATACAAAGTAGGCCAATTAAAAACGAGTTTATAAAATAGAATTTGAATTTCATTAATTTTATGTTTGAGTGAAACTACACATTACGAAATTGGTGTACACACAAGAATACATTTAATTTGAGAGTTTTCAAAAAAATGTGAACATAAAAACTTGATTTAAAAAAACAAATACAACTTTACTTTGAAAAGTATAAAATAGCCATTATTATTGTGATAAATATTGAAATTTATATGTACAAAAATTTTAATAATAAGTATTGTTTAACCCTCCTTTTAGCCTTAATCTTTAGTGTTTGTTTTAGTGCTCAAAGTAATGAGTCTAGTGTAGTTTTAGAAGGCCATTATCAGGGGAAAAATTTATATGTACAAAATCCTTTTGCTGGTTCTGGCGTTGGCTTTTGTGTTATTGCTGTGTATATCAATGATGACGTTACAACAGACCAAGTCAATTCAAGCGCATTTGAAATAGATTTTTCTAATACACCTGTAAAAAAGGGAGATCCAGTTACTGTTAGAATTCAACATAAAAAAGACTGCTTGCCTAAAGTTTTAAATCCTGAAGTGCTGCGTCCAAAAAGTACTTTTGAGAATTTGTCTATTAACGTTGATAAAGATCAAATTTTAAATTGGAAGACTAAGAATGAACAGGGCAAATTAACCTACATTGTGGAGCAGTATAGATGGAATAAGTGGGTTAAAATCGGTGAAGTTGATGGAACGGGGTTAGATTCGGAAAGTGCTTATAAATTCAGCGTTTCTTCCCATTTACATTCAGGACAAAATAAATTTAGAGCAAAACAGGTAGATTACACGGGTAGACCAAGACCAACTAAAAGTACTATGTACGAAGATGATTCTAAATCTCCAGTATCTCTAATTAATCCCAAGATCAAGAAATCTCTTGATTTTTCTGAGAATACTTTGTATGAGATTTTTGACACCTATGGCAATTTAGTCAAGAAGGGATATGGTCAAACAATTAATGTAGAAAATCTAGAAAAGGGATTATACTACGTCAATTATGATGCTAAGACAGGCGAAGTAGTCAGTAAAAAATAACACAAATTTTCATGAAAAAAATTGAGCATATTGGCATTGCAGTAGCCAATGCTGAGTCGTCCATTAAGTTATTTAATGCTTTATTTAATAAAGAACCATATAAAATAGAAAAAGTGGCATCAGAAGGCGTAAATACTTATTTCTATGAAATGGGAGAAACAAAGGTTGAGCTTTTGGAAGCTACTAAGCCAGATAGTCCCATAGCTAAATTCATTTCAAAGCAAAGAGAAGGAATTCACCATATTGCATTTCATGTAGATAATATTCACGATGAATTAGATAGACTAACAAAAGAGGGGTTTCAACAAATTGGGGAAATTAAGCCAGGCGCAGACGATAAATTAATTTGTTTTTTACACCCAAAATCGACTAATGGTGTTTTGGTTGAATTATGTCAGGAAGCCAGTCCTGAATAGTATAGTTTTGGGGGAATAAATATGCTTTAATTCCACATTTTAAAGCACCTTCAACATGTTGTATAGAATCATCTATAAATATAGTTTCTGAGGCATTAAGCTGATTAATTTCAAGTACTGTTTTAAAACAATCTACGTTAGGTTTTCTCAATGACAATCTAGACGAGTAGTGCACTTTCTCAAAGCAATCATAAAATTTTTTTAGTTCATTTTTTTTCGCCAATACTCCTTCAAATTTTGATATGTGAATTTCATTGGTATTACTTAATAAGAAAATCCTGAACCTTTCTTTTATTGATAATAAATAATCTAATTTTTTAGTATTAATTTCCAGTAACATTGCATTCCAAGCAGTAATAATTTCATCTTTAGAAATGTAATTTTGAGTTAAATTTTGAATAGATGAAATGAATTGATTAGAGTTTATTTTTCCTGTTTCAAAATCATCAAATATTTGTTTTTGTTCTTTTTGAGAATACAAACTAGAAAAATCTTTTATGCCAATTTCAACAAAAGCATCAATAGTAGCTTGGTAGTTTAGATCAAGTATTACACCACCTAAATCAAAAATTATGTTTTTAATTGACGCCAAATTGCTCAAGCTGTTTGATTATTCGTTACAAATATGTAAAATTGCATCCAATTTCATTGCACGCAGTGAATGGGCCCATAGCTCAGTTGGTTAGAGCACCTGACTCATAATCAGGGGGTCGAAGGTTCGAGCCCTTCTGGGCCCACAAAAAAGCTTCTTTATATAAGGAGCTTTTTTTATTTTAGTTTAGATGAAAAAAACTTGGATAGAAAAATATAATCAGCCAAGAGATAAAACCATTAAGATTCTTGATAAAGATTTTGCCGATATGAAAGCTGGTGAAAAGATGCTTATAGCTACTCCTCAAATCATTAATAATTATGTAAATCAAATTCCATCTTCATATTTAGTAGATATGAAAACGATGAGAAAAGATTTAGCTTTATCGCACAATGCAGATGTAACATGTCCAGTAACCACTGGTATATTTCTTAGAATAGTGGCTGAATTTGCTTATGAACAACATAAAGATGGCAAAACTAATATAACTCCATTTTGGAGAGTGGTAAACCCACGATCAGATTTAGCTAAAAAATTAGCATGTGGTCCAATATTTATTCAAAAAATGAGAGCTCTTGAACTAGATTAAGTCAAGTTAAGTTGGAACAACACTTGTGTTCGGATTAAAATTGTTTAAATTGAAAGCATGAAAAATTTAATCACATTGTTTATTAGTTGTTTCATAATAGGTAATTCTTATGGTCAACAGCTTGTTTCTTGTACATATTTAAATCAAACTTCTTCCCTAATACTTTCAGTCACATCAGGCCTTAATGTGTCTTATGATGTAGATCTTTATAAAATGGTTTACAATACTGTTGATGTTCAAGGAAATCCTACCATTGCTTCTGGGGCATTTTTAGTTCCTACGAATACCAATTGCGCTGATTTCCCCATTGCAGTATATAATCATGGAACTACGTTGCGAAAAATCGATGTGCCGTCTTACGATACTCAAGAAACGTTTATTGGTAAAATATTTGCTGCTGGTGGTTATTTTGTTTGCATGCCAGATTATTTAGGTATGGGTGAAAGTCCTGGTTTGCATCCATATGTTCATGGTGAGTCTGAAGCAACTGCAAGTATAGACATGATAAGAGCGGCTCGTGAGTATATAGCTAATACTTTAAATTTAATTGACAACAGCCAAGTTTTTTTAACAGGATACTCCCAGGGTGGTCATGCGTGTATGGCTACGCACAAATACATTCATGACAATAATTTACAAAGTGAATTTGATGTGATTGCTTCTGCACCTTGTTCTGGACCTTATGATTTATCTGGGATTATGGCGGACACCATAATGTCCCCAACTCCTTACTCTAATCCTGGATATATAACTTATCTATTAGCATCATATGAATTGGTATATGGCAATATTTTCAATACTTGGTCAGATGTGCTGTATCCGCCATACGATACAATAGTGCCACCATATTTTAATGGGAATAATACCACTTTAGGAATGGGATCTTTAAATAATTTACTACCCAATGACATGAGTTTACTTATTCGTGATACTTGCATGAATAACTTCAGGAACGACTCTGTAAATAAAAATCATCCTTGGTGGCAGGCTTTATTAGACAATGATAATTACAACTGGGTGCCACAAGAACCAGTTCGCATGTATTATTGCACGGCAGATGAACAAGTAGCATACACCAATGCATTATCTGCTGAATCTTATATGACTTCTAATGGAGCACCTAGTGTACAGTCTGTTAATGCTGGTTCTGGCAACCATGGTGCATGTGTTTTTCCTGCATTATCTGCTGCTTATAATTGGTTTCAATCACTTAAATCTGCATGTACAGTAACTTCATCCAGTTCTTTAGCTGTTCTTGCTCCTAAGGTATATCCTAACCCATCTAACGACTACTTTAATATTGAACTTAAAGGTTTGGGAATGCTTTATGTTTTTGATGTCAATGGTAAAATGATTCATGAAGAAATTATTCAAAATAACACCAAAGTAGATGTCTCTACATGGTCTAAAGGAATGTATCATATAACCATCAACAGCAACGAACACTGTTATCATTCTTACTTTGTGAGAAACTAAGTGTATTTTTTCAGTGTGCTCAGAATACCACTCAGATAACCACGTCCAAATAAAATAAGATGCACAAGAAGTGGGTACAATTGGTGTATATCTATTCTTTCACCTAAGCCTTTTTCTAATGGCTTAATATTTTGATAGTTTATCATGGCTTCTTCAGGGTAGTTTCCAAATAGTGAAAGCATAGCCCAATCCATTTCGGGGTGCCCATAATATACAGCAGGATCAATAAGCACAGGTTGTCCAGATTTATCAGCTAGTAGGTTGCCTGACCATAAATCACCATGAATTAAAGAAGGGTCACAAGCAGGAATTAATTCATTCAACTTTTGACACAGTTTCTCTACAAAAAGACAATGTTTTCTTTCAAAAACCCCTTGGTCTCTTGCTTTAGCCGTAAGCGCTAATAGTCTATGGTTTGTGTAAAAGTCAGACCATTCATTACACTGTTCATTAACTTGAATCAAAGAGCCTATGTAATTATCATGATCCAAGCCAAAATGTTTTCCTTCTATTTGGTGAAGTTGAGCTAATTTTTCTCCAAAATCAACCCAATTTAAATTTCTTCCAGTTTCAATATAATCTATAATAAGAAAATCGTAACTCTTATAAGTTCCATATAAATGTGGCTTTGGTATAATGAAATTAGATTGAGATAGCAGTTCTAATCCTTTTTTTTCTTTTTCAAAAAGTTGAGGTAAATCTTTTGATTTATTAAGTTTTATAACCAAGTTTTGGTTACTTAATTCAACTTTAAATACTTGGTTTATATCCCCTCCGTTAAGGGGGGTGATTTTTTGTGGTGAGACATTAATTTTGTCTTCACAAATTTGAATTATTTCTTTCAATATGTAGAAATTATCAATTACTCATAAGGAGTAAAACAATTTTCATAGCTGAATATTGCGTCCTCAATGCAGAGCCTGTCTTTTCTAAGTTCAATTATATTATACGTGTCGTTGATAGTAACGGTACCAAACCCTATGTTGCCACTAACATTAGTTGAAATTTGAGATTTATCATCTGAAAACTCCCAAGTTCCTTCATATTTAAAGGGTAAATCTGATAGGTAATATAATTCACATGAACCATCCTCTTTAAATTCAAATATTTCATCGTTATCATAATTACTTTGCCAAATATTACAAATACGCTGTTTTTTACTTCTTAATGAAATGGATGGACCATTTTCATATTTCCCGCAAGAAAATAGAAAAAAGACTACAAATAAGTTTATAAATAGATTTTTCATGGACATTTGTTATTTATTAAAATTAAATTTACAAATTAATTGTTTAATTGGGGAAGTAGCTCAGCTGGCTAGAGCACTTGACTGGCAGTCAAGAGGTCGTGGGTTCGACTCCCATCTTCTCCACATCTGTTAAAGGACTTGATTTAAAGATTGAGTCCTTTTTTATTTGTAGACTTCAATCATTTCATCAACTGATTCAAAATCTGCGATTCTTCGAAGTGTTAAGTAATTCTTCCAATATTTAATGCTAAAGCCTGGATGTAATTCATGAAAAAACGCAGCATTAACATCTCTGTATTTTATCCATTTTCTTTGTGTCAACCTAAAATCTTCAAATGAAAATGAAAAACGCATACCCTGTACAGGGCTCTCTTTAAGTTGAGCAGCTATTTCTTGATATCTGATGTTTAAAAGAGAATCATTTTCTTCAATTGAACCACTTACACTATCTACATATTCTTTATTGTACAAACTTTTTACAAATGCTAAGTATGCTCTTTGTTGTTCGTAAATTGAATTGTTTGTCCATGCTTCAAAACCAGAACCATCATGGCATTCTTCGTTCCACGCTTTAAGATCAATGAATTGAATGGTTTCTTCAAAGGCATTGTATAATATGTTTTTGTTGTCAAGACCAACTAATTCATTAAACGCTGCAATCTCTTTTTCATATTCTTCATTTTCTAATGCAGCTGCTCTAGAAGAGCAAAAATTGATTCCTATTCCACTAGTTACATAGTTGCAAAGGTCAAATGGAACTAAAGTGTCTTGTTCCCAAAAATTTAAATAGTCATATATAGCCATCTCAGCTTCTGCCGGAACAAAAGCCCCTTTGATAATAAGCTGTAGCACCAATAAAGGTGTGGGGTTATCAAATTTTTCACCTCTTGATGCAGCTTCGGCTAATTCCCAAATAAAGTAGCCGTGGTGGAATTCCTTCCCAATAGACAAGTCATATTTTTCGGCCAATTTTTCGCCATCAAGTTCTGGAACCATTGCCGCTTTTTTCAATAGTTCAAAATCTCCTATTGAGGAATCCATCTCTTGAGCCTTTTGGTAAACTTTGTAGATTTTTTTTACATTATTGGCATACAGGTTATTAGCTCTATAGAAATGATTGTCAATTAAGCGATCTAAAGCTTTATAATTTCCTAGCATAGCAGCCTGGCTGTAGTGAAACATGCTTTCTTCTGCATTCACAATGTAATTATAGGCTAAAATGAAATGAGCTTCAGCATGATCTTTTCTAGCTGCTTTTTGATAATATACTTTTGCACTATCATAAGCCTTAGCTTCGTATAAGATAGTTGCTTTTTCAAAATACTCATTAGCTGAAAGCGTGTCTGTTTCTTGTGGTTTTAAGTCAAATATCGCATCATTTAATGAATGATCATCAACTGGCTTTTTAGCTGTTGTTGAGCTCTCGCAGCTGAATAAAAATGTGCCAATAATCAAGGCTAAAATACAGTTCAGAAAAAGTTTATTGGTCTTCATATTAGTTGTTTTTATTTAGCTTTTCCAAGTTTTATTTTATAATCTTCAAGATCTCCTATGATCTGAATATTTACATAACGAATTTTTTTCCCTTCATCAGCATAGACGATGTCGTCCTCTTGATCAGGGTCGATAGTTTCCTCTTTTTTCTTTTTAAACAATTTTGATGCACCGGCTTTAGTAATCATTTTCCAAGGTACTTTTAAATAGTATTCATATGAAAAATCATTGTTTTGAATACCAGAAATTTCCACAAATCCTAAAGAGGTGTTAATTTGCATTGTTGGAATGTTTAAGACTCCATCCTTGATGTCTATGTGATTTTGAAGGGTGTCGAAAATTACCTTAGCAACATTTTTATCAGCAAAATATTCTGCAAGATATTCCATGGGTCCAAAGTTTTCTAATTTTCCCGAAAGAACATTAAAGTCCAGATGAATTTCACTATCATCTACTATGGGCACCATGTCCTTGTGCATGTGTATTTTCCCCCATAAATCGCCACTTAATCTTCCATGTAAATTTTCTGAAACTAAATAATCTTGTCCAAAATTTTCAAATTTAACAAGTAGCTCA
>CAJWIX010000001.1 GCA_913042175.1 uncultured Flavobacteriales bacterium | reverse complement strand
AGTCTAGAATAGTTAGACTTCCCTTAAATCAAGTTGGTTCATTGAATAAAATTAATAAGGCATTTTCTAAGCTTGAACAGGAATTTGAAAGACCTCCAAGTAGTGATGAATTAGCTACAGCTTTAGATCTTCCAGAAGAAAAAGTAAAAGATACCATGAAAGTAAGCGGTAGACACGTTTCTGTTGACGCTCCATTTGCTGAAGGTGAGGATAACTCATTACTAGACGTTATGGTTAATAATGATAGTCCAAAAGCTGATATTGAGCTAATGAGGGAATCATTACAAAGAGAAATTGAACGATCACTTTCTACCCTTACTGATAGAGAAAAAGATGTTGTTATGTTGTTTTTTGGTATTGGCATGCAGCATGGTCTAACATTAGAAGAAATTGGTGCAAAATTTGACTTAACAAGAGAAAGAGTCAGACAAATCAAAGAAAAAGCAATTAGAAGATTAAGACACAATTCTAGAAGTAAATTACTTAAAGCCTACTTAGGATAATATAAATTTTATGGAAACAGTAAATGTTGGTTACGAAACCAGTTTAAACGAGTATGTAAAACAAGAACGTACTGCCGTTGAATTAATTAACTCTATTGGAAAAATGATGTTTGACAAAGGAGTTGAACTTGTATTTTTCAGACATCATCTTGTAGATGTAAGTATTAGTGAGTTTTTAAACTTATTTGATTATGCTGAAAAAGTGGTTCAAAAACCATTGAGCATAGATGATGTAAATGACATTGTTAAAGGATTAATGGAATTAGACCTTGCTCCAAGTAAAATTGATATTGGAAAATTAACTCACGAATTTTTAGAGCAGAAAAATGAAAATCCTTCCATTTCAAATTTCTTAAATATTCAATTGCTGAACCTTATTGGACAGGACAAACACAATTTTTCTCCACAAGACGTAGTACTTTATGGATTTGGAAGAATTGGAAGAATTGCTGCTCGTGAATTAATTAAACAAGCTGGAAAAGGTCAACAACTTAGGTTAAGAGCCATTGTGTTAAGAAAAGTTGATGATTTCCAAATTGAAAAACGTGCTGCATTACTTAGAAATGATTCAGTTCACGGAAGTTTCACAGGAACTATTATTGAAGATTACAATGAAAAAGCATTAATCATCAATGGTCAAAAAGTAAATCTTATTGAGGCATCTAACCCTGAAGATATTGACTACACTAAATATGGGATTAACAATGCCCTAGTTATTGACAACACAGGGGTTTATCGTGACAGAGAAGCTTTATCAAGACATTTACAATCTGAAGGCACATCTAAAGTATTATTAACTGCACCAGGTGGTAGTGTTCCAAATATTGTTTATGGCATCAACCATCAAGAGTTAAATATAGAAGATGAAAACGTCTACAGTGCGGCATCGTGTACTACAAATGCTATATCTCCAGTTTTAAAGGTGATTGAGGATAATTTTGGCGTTGAAAGCGGACACATTGAAACAATTCATGCCTACACTAACGATCAAAATCTTCTTGATAATTTTCACAAAAAGCCAAGAAGAGGAAGATCTGCTGCTATTAACATGGTTATTACAAGCACTGGAGCTGGAAAAGCAGTAACCAAAGTCATTCCATCATTAGCTGGTAAGTTGACTTCAAATGCGGTAAGAGTACCTACGCCAAATGGTTCATTAGCTATCATAAAGTTAACACTTAACAAAAAGGCAAATAAGAATGAAATCAATGACTTAATTAGAAATGCAGCCATAAAGGGTGACCTAGTTAATCAAATTAAGTTTGAAATTAACCAAGAGCTTGTTTCTAATGACATCATAGGAAATACATGTGCATCTGTTTTTGACAGTAACGCAACATTAACATCAGAAGATGGGAAAAACTGCGTACTTTACTGTTGGTATGACAATGAATTTGGATATACCAAACAAGTTATTAGAATTGCCAAGTTTATTACTAAAGTTAGAAGACTCATCTATTATTAATCAAATATGAATAATCAACAAGATTTAAAAAAAATAACAGATGAAGACGGGAATGCACTGAGTCCTATTCTTCCAAAAGATGTAAAGAATTACCTCATAGACATTGATGGTACTGTTACTGAAGATGTACCTAACGAGGAACCAGAACGAATGTTAACTTGTGAACCTTATCCAGATGCTCTAGAAGTACTGAATAATTGGTATGAGGAGGGTCACATAATAACCTTTTTTACTTCAAGAACTGAAGAACATAGAGCATACACTGAAAAATGGCTTAAGATGCATAATTTCAAGTATCATGGTTTACTTATGGGTAAACCTAGAGGTGGGAACTACCATTGGATTGACAACCATTTGGTAAAAGCTACCAGATTTAGAGGCAAATTCACTGAATTAATAAAAGTCTCAAAAGACATAGAAGTATTCAATGATGATTATGTATCAGAATAATAACATTAATTTTTTTAAATTTAACCTTTCCAAAAATTGAAGATGAAACAAAGAGGAACAATTAAAATAATATTTTGCTACTTTTTAGCTGTATTGTTAATCCAATGTAATGGGTCTTCAGATTCCCAAAATATTGCGGCTTCTAATGAAGAAAATCAAGAGTATATTGCAACAACTAGTATTGAAATTGACACCAATGAATATGAATTTATGTTTATTCCCCCGTCACCAATTCAAATTGCCTCTATTCTTAGAAAAGCCAATATGCCTTATGAAGAAGGTCTGACTAACCCTACAGCAAATGCTGAAACATATTCTACTCAATTTAAACAATCTTTAAATTTTGGTGTTTACGCATGTGACTTAGCTTATTGCGTTACAAACGAAAAATCAACTGAGGCAGCCGAATACCTTAAAGTAGTTAAAACAATGGCATCTAAAGTTGGTCTTGGTTCGATATTTGATGATGAAAGTTTACTAAAGCGATTTGAAAAAAATATTGGAAATCAAGATAGCATTATGAATATGTTATTTCATATTCAAATGTTAACAGACGACTACATCCAAGACAATGAATTAAGTGATCTTAGTGTAGTTTATTTTACTGGCGCTTGGGTTGAAGGAATGAACATAGGAACACATACAATTGTTGGAAATACTGACCATAAAATTAGTGTTTTACTTTCTGAACAAATGACCATTGCCGAATCCATTGTTACTGGCCTACGTGCTATAAAAGACCCTTCGGCCGATTTAGTTGATTTAGCTGATCATATTGAAGAAGTTGTTGATGCATATCACAACCTGTGGTCTGTTAAAAAAGAGGGAGAAAATATTGAGTATTTAACTGTTGAATTAGCTCATGATGAAGTTGTTACAATTTCTGATATGATATTAGAGCTAAGAGAAGAAATCACCATGTAATTAAAAAAAATGAAAGTTTTAAATAAAACCATAAATATTAGTCTTGTTTTTGTCTTTATATTTTTATTTGTACCACAATTTGAATCACAAAGAGGAGATGAACTTACTCCATACCAAGAATATCTAATCGAGCTTAAAGAATACAGAAGAAACTGTAGAAATGCCTTGAAACCTTTTAGATATGATGGTTCTTTAACCACCCATTTTTCTTACAAAGAATACACCTATGCTAAAGAGGTAGAAATTGCCACAATTCAAAAAGAAGAGTATCGTTTATCATTCAATGCCATGGGGGTTAAAAATGATGGCATTACCATTAGAATTTATGATAAAGCAAAGCGATTTAGCTCTAGAGTTTTACTATACGAAAAAGAGAATGTATCCAATACAGAATTCACTATTGAAACATCTCCACTTTTGGAAAAATTAAAAGAAGCTAAAAGAGAAGACAAAGTAGAAGAAGATATCATAAAGTACTTAAGACTAAAGAAACTATACGTTGACTATATTATTCCTGCTACTGATAGAGTAATTGAAATGGATCAAGAAACAGGAGTTGAATATAAAGTTGTTACTAAAGGAGCTATAATTCTGGCTGTTGGTTATGACAATTTGTAATTAATCGTCAAACTTTTCGATTAATAATTTTTTCATTTTAAACATTTCATCTCTCAGCACAGCTGCTTGCATAAAGTTTTCCTTTTTAGCCTCGGCCTCCATTTTCTTTTTAATGCTTTTAATACTTTTCTCTAGTTCTGGTCTAGACATGTAACTTACAACAGGGTCACTTACAATAAGTTCTTCTTCAATATTTGATTCCATATCATTATTTTTTGATCTGGATTGAAGCAGTTGATTGGCATTTTTGTTTTCAATTTGTGTAGGTATAATCCCATTTATTGTATTGTATTCCTCTTGTTTGATTCTTCTTCGGTTTGTTTCATCAATGGTTTTCTTCATAGCATCTGTAATTTTATCAGCATACATAATGACTTTCCCCTCCAAGTTTCTTGCAGCTCTTCCAACAGTTTGTACTAGAGCTCGCTCAGATCTTAGAAAGCCTTCATTATCTGCATCTAAAATGGCTACAAGTGCTACTTCAGGTAAATCAAGACCCTCTCTAAGTAGGTTTACACCCACCAATACATCAAACAAACCTGCTCTTAAATCTTGTAAAATTTCAACTCGCTCCAAAGTGTCAACATCTGAATGGATGTATCTTGAGCGAATACCAATTTTGGCAAAATATTTATCCAATTCCTCCGCCATTCTTTTTGTTAAAGTTGTAATTAAAACTCTAGCATCCTTTTCCACGATAAGATTAACTTCAGCAAGTAAATCATCTATTTGATTCAATTTTGGTTTAACAATAATTTCCGGATCCAACAATCCAGTTGGTCGAATCAATTGCTCAGTAATTACTCCATTACATTGTTGTAACTCATAATCTGCTGGTGTAGCACTTACATAAATGATTTGTTTGTGTAATTGTTCAAATTCATCAAAGCGTAATGGCCTATTATCAAGGGCTGCTGGCAAACGAAATCCATAATCTACTAAATTGGTCTTTCTAGAACGATCACCTCCATACATGGCCTTAATTTGAGGAATTGTTACATGAGATTCATCAATTACCATTAAAAAATCATCTGGAAAATAATCCAATAAACAAAAGGGTCTTTCTCCCGGTTTTCTGTTGTCAAAATATCTTGAATAATTTTCAATCCCTGAGCAATAACCTAATTCCCTAATCATTTCTAAATCTAGCTCTACCCTACTTTTTAACCTTCTTGACTCTAACGTTTTACCTAACTCATCGAAATAAGCTAATTGTTGTACCAAATCATCTTGAATTTGATGTATTGATCGATTTATATCTTCTTTTGCAGTGACAAAAATATTAGCAGGGAAAATCACATATTGATCTACTTGCTCTACTGTCTTCATCTCGGGTAAATGAAGTACAGAAATACTTTCTATCTCGTCACCCCAAAAAGTGACTCTTATCCCAAAATCAACATAGGCTAAGTGTATATCTACCGTATCGCCTTTAACTCTAAATTTCCCTCTTGAAAGATCATTATTAGACCTTGAGTATAAATTATCAACTAGAAGTCTCAAAAATACATTCCTAGCTATTTTTTGACCTACTTCTATACCGATTATACCCTGCTGGAAGTTTACAGGATTCCCAATGCCATAAATACACGAAACAGAAGCTACAACAATCACATCCCTTCTACCAGACAATAAAGATGTTGTGGTGCTTAATCTTAATTTTTCTATTTCATCATTTATAGAAAGATCCTTTTCAATATAGGTGTCAGAAACAGGTAGATAGGCCTCAGGCTGATAATAATCATAATAAGAAACGAAGTACTCTACTGCATTTTCTGGAAAAAATGATTTAAACTCTTGATATAATTGGGCTGCCAAAGTCTTGTTATGAGAAAGTACTAAAGTTGGGCGCTGAATTTCCTGAATTACATTAGCTACTGTAAATGTTTTACCAGAACCCGTAACACCTAGCAATGTTTGTGCAGATATCCCATCCTCAACACCTTGAGTTAAATCCTTAATTGCTTCAGGTTGATCTCCTGTTGGAGAAAATGATGATTGCAAATCAAATTTCACTTGGCAAAATTAATCTTAATTCATCAGGAATTCCATATATCCCAAGACTTTAATGCTTGAAAAACCAACATGGAATATCCATTTATGGTATTAGCACCCATTTTCTTGGCTTTTTTTAAAAAATTGGTTTCTTCAGGATTATATATAAGATCCATTACAAAATGTTTATTTGTAATGGCTTGATAGGGAAAGGAAAATTCTTGATCATGATTGGGAAACATACCAATAGGCGTAGTATTTATAATGAACTTATGGTATTTAACCATATTTTCATTTAGCTCATTCCAACCAAAGAAATCTTTTGAATCAAGTGTCGGTTTTCTTGTAATGTAGTTAACCTTTAAATTTAATTCTTTAAGCACATGAGATGCTGCTTTGGAAGCACCTCCTGTCCCTAAAATCAACACATGCTCATGATATGATCTAAGATAGGGTTTTATAGATTGGCTAAAACCATAAGTATCCGTATTATACCCTTTTATACTTACTAAGCTATCACCAGAATAATGAGGAACTAATGTGTTTACAGCTCCAATGTTTGTGCAAGTGTCATCTATTTCATCAATGAAATTAATTACTTCTTCTTTGTAAGGAATAGTTACATTCATGCCACAGAGCCGATTTTTCTCTATCAAAAATCTAAGCTCTTTTAAATCTGATAATTCATAATTCTCATAGTTGGCATCAATATTTTCTTCATTAAACTTGTTATTAAAGAATGATTTTGAAAATGAATGAGAAAGTTGTTTACCTAAAAGCCCATAAGTTTTTTTCATTTTGATAATTTTCTAGCTGTAAATTCAATAGAAAACAAAATGGCAAAACCAAGTAAAATGCATGAGCACTGATAGATAAAGTTCATGTCAAAGGCAGGAATGATATTATGTTGGACATAGTCAGTTGTACCATCACTATGTGTCATTAATAACACATCAGTTTTTATTTTCCATGGCCACAATTTATTTAATGAACCCAATAAAAAACCCGTTAACAGTGCTATAACTATTCGTTCGTAGTTATTAAATAGCCACTTAAGTAGTTTAGAAAACAATAGTAAACCAACAACACAACCACCAGCAAAAAGAGATAAAACAACTAAGTCTTTTTGCTTAACTGCAAAAATAATAGTAGAATATGATCCTAACAATAACAGAATAAAACTACCTGATATTCCTGGAAGAATCATGGCACAAACAGCAATTGCACCAGAAATAAAAACAAAAAGATATCCGCTTTCCATTTTTAAAGGGGGCAAGGTTGTTATAATAAAGGCGATAGCAGCTCCAAAAGAAAATGAAACAATGACTTTCAAATCCCACTTGGCTATCTTCTTACCTATATATATTATACTCGCAGCAACTAACCCAAAGAAAAAAGCCCACAATGGAGCTGGATGATTTTTCAATAAAAATGAAATTAGCCCAGCTAGAGAAAAAATACTTGTGAATA
Organism: uncultured Flavobacteriales bacterium; assembly: GCA_913042175.1. Classification (GTDB taxonomy): domain Bacteria; phylum Bacteroidota; class Bacteroidia; order Flavobacteriales_D; family Parvicellaceae. The sequence goes on along the minus strand of CAJWIX010000001.1, from coordinate 75,431 downwards.
TTCCAGCAAATAATATCAATAAAAATTGAAGATTTGCTTGTGTCCAGAATGTTTTGAAATTGCCCTTCAAAAGCAACTTTAAAAGAGATAAATTAAATTGGCTTATTGTAGCTATTAACTCATCATATATGCCTGTAATAAAGGCAATTGTACCACCAGAAACTCCAGGAACAACATCGGCAGAACCCATTGCAAAACCCTTAAGAAAAAGAAAAATTTTATCCTTCATTATTTAAAAATTCAAGTATGCTTTGATAACCGCCATCAAGCGAGTAATAATTGTCTTTATACAAATCATTCATCCATAAAAAATTCATCATATTCATAGATCTATTCCCAGAGCTACAATGAAAAACTACTTTTTGACTTGTTGGAATTTCATCAATTCTATCCATCAATTCACCCATTGGTAAATGAATAGCGTCAGATAATCCTTCAATCTCCAATTCATAGGGCTCTCTTATATCGACTAACTGAACAGACTCACCTTGACTTTTACATTCAAGCAATTCATTGTAAGATATTACCTTAATATTCATGGGGGTAAATATAAGCTATAAAAGAATGAAATTAATTATTAGTAAAAATATAGAGCTGAAATAGGTTTACTTATTCCCTTTATTAATGATTTCTACTATTTCAGGTATATTTTTTGCTTCGGGATAAATTTCCAGTAATTTTTGGAAAGAATTTTTCTCACTTTTTTGTAAGTGAATTAACTTAAGCTTAGCATCCATAATTTTACCAGAAGCAATCTGCATTGCAACTAATCTCATCTCCAATTCAGCCTCTCCTTCATTCTTACTTATAGCACGCTCAACCTCTTTAATTGCTTTTGTCTTTGAATTGTTTTCAAATAAAAAATTAGAATAATCTATCCAAGCGTCAATATTTCCTGGATCTAGTTCAACAACTTTTTTAAACGCATCCTCAGCTTCCTCAACTTTTCCAAGTTTAGTTAAAAACTCGGCAAAAATATACCAGTACTCTGAATTTTCGGCATCAAGCTTAATGGCCTTTTCAATAAACTTAAGCCCATCCATAGTTTCGTTATTTAAATCCCTAACTACACCTATCCCTAACCAAGCATCGGATTGTGAATCATCTATTTCCAAGCTTTTTTCATAAAATATGAGTGCCTTTTTAAAATCTCCTATTTTTTCATAACATTCTCCCAAACAACAGTACGCGTATGAGTTAGGGTGGTCATAAACAAAAGATTCATTGAAAGTATCTATTGCATTTTGAAACTCTTTCTCTTGTATATAGCTATTGGCTTTACCATAGTGAGCAGCCGTGAATTTTTCATTGATAACCAAACACATGTCAAAAGCAAATAATGCATCTTTCCAATTTTCTTTTACATTATAAAGTGTACCAATATTAAACCAAGCTATATGTGAGTAAGGATTTTCATCAATAACTGATTCAAAATAGGTAATTGCATCTTGGTATTCACCAGTCTCGTGGTAAGCTATCCCAATTTCCATCATTGTTGACTCATCATCAGGATTGATTTCCAATATTCGCTTCATAACGTCAATAGCCTGAAAGTTTTGACCAATCTGTAAAAATTCATAAGCAATATCAGATAACAAGTCATTGTATGAATCATTAACTCTGATCAAATTCAGTGTATTTTCAAAATAAATTTTGGCTGTTTGTATTCTGTTAGTGATGGAATATATTTTACCTAAGTTAAAAAGGATGTCTATGTTATTAGGGTAGAATTGCTCTAATGACTTTAACAACCTGTAAGAATCATCAAAAAGTTGTTTACTGTTTAACACTTCAACCTTTATTAGAGACAAAGTCAAATCATTTGGAAATTGGTTTAAGCCAAAATCTATAGCTGCAATAGCTTTAGAAGTCATCTCAACATCAATGTAATAATCAACTATATTTTCATAGTCATCTACATCAAAAAAAGTAAATGATTTACCTTTTAGCATATCTTCAAATTGTACTACTTTTTGAAGAATTTCATCATTTGAGGATGGAGTGTCAAACATATTTTAAAGTATTGTTTGCTTAACAAATTTATTTATATATCAATAGGAGCAACACATTTCTTAGTAAGCTTATCCACAATTAAATTAACACTTAAATTTCCTGGACAACTTATTGTTAAAAATTTTATGCCAAAATCATACCTGAGTGCTTAGCCATTGGTTATATTCGAGCAAAAAAAATGACACTTATTAAGTCCATTTCCGGAATTAGAGGAACTATCGGAGGCTTACCTGGCCAAAATCTAACCCCAATTGACATTGTTGAATCAGTAAGTGCCTATGGCCTTTGGCTCAAGAAAAAACACAAGAAAGACTCCCTAACTGTCGTTATTGGAAGAGATGCTAGACTTTCTGGTGAAATGGTGGAAAGTTTATGCATAGGAACATTACAATCACTTGGTATAGACATTATTAATTTAGGATTATCTACAACACCAACAGTTGAGTTTGCTGTTCCAAAAGAAAAAGCTCAAGGTGGTATTATTTTAACAGCTAGCCATAATCCTAAGCAATGGAATGCGCTAAAGCTCCTCAATGAAAAAGGAGAGTTTATTAGCGAGAATGATGGTAGAGAATTAATGGAACTTATTGCTGAAAACAAGTTGGTATTTAATGAAGTTGATCATTTAGGAAAAACCATTACCAAAGATAATTATATAGACCTACACATTAAAGACATATTAAGCTTAGAAGGTGTAGACATTAATGCTATTGAAAAAGCAAACTTTAATGTTGTGATAGATGCAGTTAACAGTACTGGGGGAATTGCATTACCAAAACTACTTAAAGCGCTTAAGTGTAATAATATAACTGAGTTGTATTGCACACCAAATGGAGAGTTCCCACACAATCCAGAACCTCTTCCCGAACACCTTACAGAACTGAGTAAAACAGTAATTAACAAAAAAGCAGATTTGGGTATTGTTGTTGATCCAGATGTGGATCGTTTGGCTTTTGTATGTGAAGACGGTACTGTATTTGGTGAAGAATACACCTTAGTTGCAGTGGCTGATCATATTCTAAGCATAAAAAAAGGGAATACCGTGTCCAATTTATCTTCAACAAGAGCTCTTAGAGATGTTACAGAAAAACATGGTGGGCATTATTTTGCTTCTGCTGTTGGTGAAGTTAATGTGGTGAACATGATGAAAGAAAAAAATGCAGTTATTGGCGGGGAAGGAAATGGTGGGGTAATTTATCCGTCTGCACATTATGGAAGAGATGCTCTAGTGGGCATTGCTTTATTCCTCACCCACTTAGCCAATAAGAAATTATCCATGAGCCAATTAAGAAAATCATACCCTAATTATGTTATTAGTAAAAACAAAGTAGAATTAGACTCCTCTACTGATATTGATAAATTGGTTAATACGATATCTGATCAATATGCCCATATCTCACAAAATAAAATTGACGGATTGAAATTGGATTTTGATGAAGAATGGGTTCATTTAAGAAAATCAAATACTGAACCCATCATTAGGATTTACGCAGAAAGCAAAAGCTTAGAAAAAGCCTCAAGCCTTGCTTCAAGATTTGTAGAAGAGGTCAAAAAGCTTATGTAATTCCATATATTTGCGACAAAATGAAAGTTTACTTAGATAATGCAGCTACTACTCCAATTGCAAAAGAGGTTGTTAAGGAAATAGAACCTTATTTATATGATTATTTTGGGAATCCTTCAAGCACACATTCATTTGGCAGAAAAACAAAAAACGCGATTGAGATTAATCGAAAAAAAATTGCTGACCTTATCCATGCTAAAAACAACGAAATCATTTTTACCTCAGGTGGAACTGAAGCTGATAATATGGCATTGAGATGTGCTGTTCATGACTTAAAGGTAAAGAGAATAATCACTACTAAAATTGAACACCATGCTGTTTTACATACTGCAGAATGCTTGAGAGATAACCACAACATTGATTTAACTTTTTTAGAAACTGATGAAAATGGACATCCTAATATATCTCAACTTAAACAGCTTCTAGAAAATGACACCAAAACTTTAGTCACCTTAATGCATGCCAATAATGAAATTGGATCACTACTTCCATTACAAGAAGTAGCTCAAATTTGCGCCCAAAAATCACATGTATATTTTCATTCTGACACTGTTCAAACCATGGGGCATTACGATTTTAACCTATCTGAAACACCCATTGATTTTCTTACTTGTTCTGCCCATAAACTTCATGGACCAAAAGGAATTGGATTTTTATATGTAAATAACAACATATCGCTCAATCCTTTAATTACCGGTGGATCTCAAGAAAGGAAAAATAGAGGCGGCACTGAAAATCTATATGGAATTGTTGGCCTAGGAAAAGCAATGGAAATGGCTTACGAAGATTTAAGTTCACACCAAAAGCACATACAAGGATTAAAATCCTTTATGATAGAAGAACTTAAAAAAATAGATCCCAGAATTGATTTTAATGGTGATGTAAATCCTAACAGAAGTCTATATACTGTGCTCAACGTCTGTTTTCCAAATGATGTTTGTAATTCTATGTTATTGTTTAGTTTAGACATCCATGGAATTGCTGCATCTGGTGGTAGTGCATGTTCTTCAGGGTCAACCCAAGGATCTCACGTTTTAGCTGAACTTCCAAACCAAGAATGTCAATCTGTAAGATTTTCCTTTAGTAGATTTAACACCAAAGAAGATGTTGAATTTACACTGCAAAAAATAAAGGACATCATAAATCATGGAAAATAATGAGATGATTATTACCATTACTGGTACTGGAACCTCACAAGGAGTGCCAGTTATTGGATGTCATTGCGCAGTTTGCACTTCAACTAACTCTAAAGACAAAAGACTTAGATCTTCCATACATTTTAATTATAAAAATAAATCTATAGTTGTAGATACAGGCCCTGACTTTAGACAACAAATGCTTAAATACAATGTAGGCCAGTTAGATGCAGTGCTATTTACCCATGAACACAAGGATCATGTGGCTGGTTTAGATGATATAAGACCTTATAACTTTAAGCAAAAAAAACCAATTGACATTTTTTGTAGTGACAACGTATTTAAAGCGCTACAAAGAGAATACATCTATATTTTTGACCCAAAATTTAGCTATCCAGGTATCCCCAAAATAAACAGATATTCAATTAACAAAAATGATTCATTTTTGATAGGTGATGTTAAAATAGATCCAATTGAAGTACTTCACTATAAACTTCCAGTATTAGGATTTAGAATTAATAATTTTGCGTACATAACTGATGCGAAAACGATTGAGAAAAAAGAAAAAGAAAAATTAAAAAACCTTGACGTACTCATTATTAATGCCTTAAGAAAAGAAGAACATATTTCTCACTTAAATTTAGACCAAGCTGTAGAAATGATTCAGGAACTGGCACCAAAAAAAGCATTTCTCACTCATATCTCCCACCTCATGGGAAAGCACGATGAAGTTGAATCTACTTTACCTGAAAATATAAAAATTGCATACGATGGTCTACAAATCAAACTAACATGAGAATTGATATAATTAGCGCAATACCTAAATTACTGACAAGTTATTTTGAGCAATCCATCTTAAAAAGAGCACAGGAAAAAAAACTTGTTGAAATTTATCTTCATGACTTAAGGGATTTCAGCAACAATAAACAAAAAAGCATCGATGATTATGCATTTGGGGGCGGTGCTGGCATGGTGCTTTCTATAGAACCACTTTTTAATTGTATTCAAAGCCTAAAAAAAGAACGAGATTATGACGAAGTAATTTTCATGTGTCCAGATGGTGAACAATTAACACAATCAATAGCAAATCAACATTCATTATTAGAAAACTTAATCATTATTTGTGGTCATTATAAAGGGATTGACCAACGAGTAAGAGACCATATAGTTACTAAAGAAATTTCTATTGGCGACTATGTTTTATCTGGAGGGGAATTACCAGCAGCTATATATTGTGATAGTATTATTAGGTTATTGCCTGGAGTACTTAATGATGAAACTTCAGCATTGAGTGATTCATTTCAAGATAATTTAATTGCTCCACCTGTTTATACAAGACCAGCAAACTTTAATGGCTGGGAAGTCCCAAAAGTGTTAACATCAGGTAATTTAAAAGAAATTGAAAAGTGGAGATTTGAAAAATCATTGGAAAACACAAAAAAAAGAAGGCCTGACCTACTAAAATAATAGGATTGTAATTGGGATAATTAAAAAAAATCTTTGTAATATTGCACGCCTAAAAATTGAATCATGGATAGAGTAAAGCAAATAGCAAATGAAATTTCAGCAGCTAAAGAATGGCCTAAATTTAGTGCTGGAGATACCATTACAGTTACTTACAAAATTAAAGAAGGTAACAAAGAAAGACTTCAGTCTTTTCAAGGAACTGTGATTCAAAGAAGAGGATCTGGAACAACAGAAACATTTACCATTCGTAAAATGTCTGGTGGAACTGGTGTAGAAAGAATTTTCCCTTTGTCTTCACCGTTTATCGAAAAAATTGCTGTTAATAAAGAAGGTTCTGTGAGAAGAGCTAGATTGTTTTATTTAAGAGAAAGAACTGGTAAAGCAGCAAGAATTAAAGAGAAAAAACACTTTTCTAAGAAATAATTTAGAGTTCCTCCAAGAATTCTACCACACTTTTTATCATTTGATCTGTACCTGGCTTTTCAAGAGGTATATGACCACAGTTTTCTAAAAAGACAAGTGATTTTGGGCATGAAAGTGCATCATAAAACGGTTTTGACATTGACCATGGAATGATATAATCCTTTTCTGGTTGTAAAAACAAAAGTGGACATAAGTCAAAGTTTTCCGGTTCAATTTCAGGGGAGGCTTCAAATAAAGTCCTGAAAAATTTAAGAAACACCCAACTGCCAGAACCTACCTTATCATCCATAAGGTCATTAACAAAATTTGAATTATTGGCCATTGCCCACATTTTTGTAGTCCATTTAATTGGTATTTTTAAATCATCTGTCAAAACACTTAACTTGCTTAATAAAAGAGGAGATACGGCTCCAAATAATTTATTCCTAGCCAATCCCATTTGAACAGATTTTTTTCTTGTATCAGCTAAACTTGTTACAATTAAACCACTGACCTTTTTATTTAAACAAGCTACTTGATAAGCCAACATCCCACCCAAACTTATTCCACTAAGTACAATGGGCATATTACTTTTTTCAAGCTCCGTATCTATTAAATCATTTACCAAGTCAATCCAAGTATAATAGGAATTTGGTTTATGTATTTTAGTTAAACCAAAGCCTGGTAAATCTGGAGCTATGCATTCATAGCCAAGTCGATTAAAAAAAACAGCCACAGGAGATAATAAGCGACCATTTCCACCACCACCGTGAAGCAAGATAAGCTTGAATTTTTTTTGCTTATTGATGCTCTTATAATGATCAATATGAACATCAAAATCTCTCCATTTCCAATAGTATTCTTGTGGAGCATTTTGTTCATTTATTCTCCAATCTTCAGGGAAATAAGGTTGGAATTTTTTCCAACTAGGATATGAATCATAAGTATCTAACATAGATTACATTCTTCGTGGCAATTCAATACCCAATATAGACATCCCATTAAAAAGCACTCTAGCTGTTAATGAAGATAAGCTCAATCTAAATAGTTTCAAATCTTGATTTGACTCTCTTATTATGGGACAGTCTTGATAAAAAGAGTTATACGTTTTAACTAATGCAAACAGATAATTAGCTAAAACTGAAGGTGATAGTTCATGTGCAGCTTGTTTAATTATCTCTTCAAAAGCACCCAGAGACTTAACTACTTCAAGTTCTTTTTCACTCAATTCAAAATTGTTATGATTAAAAGATGAAAAGGAATCCGCCTTTTCTATCAAACTGCAAATTCTGGCATACCCATACTGTATAAATGGACCCGTATGACCATTTAAATCAATGGACTCTTTCGGATTGAAAGACATTTTTTTTCTTGGATCAACTTTTAACAAAAAATATTTTAGACCACCCAATCCTATTTTACCACATAAATCATTAATTTCTTCTTGACTCATACCCTCAAGATGACCTCTTTCAAAAGTTAGTTGTTTTGCCTCTTTGACCACAGTAGAAAGCAAGTCATCAGCATCAACAACAGTACCTTCTCTAGACTTCATTTTACCCTCTGGTAATTCCACCATGCCATATGATAGATGATGGCAATTTTGGGCCCAATTATAATTTAACTTTTGTAAAATCTTAAATAATACATTAAAATGATGGTTTTGTTCATTGCCTACAGTATACACTACCCCTGACAGGGAAGGATAATCTTCAAATCTCTGAACTGCGGTACCAATATCTTGAGTCATATAAACAGACGTACCATCAGATCTTAACAATAGTTTATCATCTAATTTATCCTTGGACATGTCACACCAAATGGAATTATCTTCCTTCTTGTAAAAGACATTTTCATTTAATCCTTCTTGCACCACACCTTTGCCTTTTGAATAGGTACTTGACTCGTAATACAAATGATCAAAATTCACTTTTAAATCTTTGTATGTTTTATTAAAACCATCATAAACCCAACCATTCATCGTACTCCACAAATTTCTTGTTTCAGTATCGTTCTGTTCCCACTTAATTAGCATTTGTTGAGCATCGATAAGTATCTGCGCTTTTGCTTGAGCTGATTCTTTATCTAAACCGGCATCAATTAAATCTGATACTTGTTCTTTATATTTTTTATCAAATAGCACGTAATATTTACCGACAAGATGATCTCCTTTTAGACCAGAAGATTCAGGAGTTTCACCATTACCAAAATATTTCCAAGCTACCATTGATTTACAAATATGAATACCCCTGTCATTTATTATTTGAGTCTTTACCACCTCATGTCCTACAGCCTTTAATAAAGAGACAACACTATCTCCAAGAAAAATATTTCTCAAATGACCTAAATGTAATGGCTTATTTGTATTTGGTGAAGAGTACTCCACCATATATAATTTTTTAGAGGGTTGCTTAGTTAGTCCATAATTATCTTGACTGTACCATTCATTAAACAATTCGATCCAAACTGATTTTTTTAATACCAGATTTAAGAAACCACTTTTAACATTATAGGATTCAAACAAACTAGACTTTTGCAATAAATAATCTCCAATGTCATTCGCAGTTTTAACAGGATTTTCTTTTGTGAATTTCACAATAGAAAAAGCAATAAGCGTAATATCGCCTTCGTGTTCCTTTTTTGTGTCTTGTAACACAACAGCATCCATTAAACTGGGCTCGCTGTAGAGATCAACAACAAATTCTTTTATTGTTTTGTAGATAGCATGGATAGAATTCATTAACCGCGTTTTTCAATTATAGAACAAGCACGATCTAAAATTCTCAATGCTGTTTCAGCCATTCTATTTTGCTTATTGTCTAGGCAAGGATTGATTTCAACAACTTCAAGGCATGAAGTCTTTTTATTGATTAAAAAATTATTTATTAATCCACCTGCTTCTTGTTCAGTCAAGCCATTAGGAACAGGTGTACCTGTCCCATAAGATACCAAATCACAATCTAAACTATCAACATCAAATGAAATATAAATTGTATCGCATGAAGATAAATATTCCATTACTTCTTCTGATACTTTTTCATGACCTCTTCTCCTCACCTCTTCAACACTTACCTTTTTTAAGTTATTATCTATAATAAAATAATCTTCCGCATCTTCAGTAGACCTAAGTCCAATAAAAACAATATCATCGGCACTAATTTTAGGATAAATATCCCCCACTTTTTTAAGCTTTTCCCACTGCTGTTGGGTGGAATGATCTAACTCGTGAATACGTCTTTCAGCATTATCAAAATTCAATGACGCCATCAAAGTCATTCCATGCACATTTCCTGAAGGAGTAGTAAATGGCGTATGTAAATCAGCATGAGCATCAATCCAAATTACTCCTATTCTTGCAGATGGATTTGCTGTTTTTATGCCTGATATTGTACCAATAGCTCCAGAATGGTCACCCGATAAAACTATGGGAAAGCTATTCTTTTTTAATACAGTTGAAACATTGGAAGATATATCTTCACAAACTTCAATTATATGGTCTATTCTTTTAGCCTTACCATAGGTTGTTTCTTGAAGTAATGAATCATTATTATTGATGATTTTATGGGATTGATTAAACTTTTTAAAAAACCCTAACTCTAAATTAAAATCAGCTATTTTTAAAGCCTCTATCCCTAAAGAAGAACCTCTAGTTCCAGCACCAATTTCTGAAATATTTTCAATAAGCTTTGTCTTGCTCATATAAGTTAAATTATTGTTCAAATATAAGTTTATTTCACTTTTATTTCAGAAGAAAAAATCTTTTTAAATTTTTCTATTTTAGGAAAGATAACATACTGACAATAACCTTGATTTTTATTATTGTTATAGTAATTATGATGGTAATTTTCAGCCTCATAAAATTCATCAAGCATTTCAATCTCTGTAACTACAGGATTTGGCCAAATAGATGACTCATCAATCTTAGCTTTAAACAACTTAGCTAATTGATATTGCTCCTTATTCACACAAAATATAGATGATCGGTATTGAGTTCCCACATCATTTCCTTGACGATTAAGCGTAGTAGGATCATGTGTCATAAAAAAAACTTCTAATAGTTTTGACAATGAAATTTTAGCATTGTCAAATGTTATTTTTGCTACCTCTGCATGACCAGTTGATTCGCTACACACTTCTTCATAAGTTGGGCTTGAAGTAAATCCACCAGCATATCCTGGAACAACATGTTCAACTCCATTGAGCTGTTGAAAAACTGCTTCTACACACCAAAAGCAACCCGCCCCAAGAATAATGGTATCTAATTTAGCTTCTTGTTCCATATTATATGTATAAGTGTTAATTTCATCGACACTAAAGCTTTTAATTTGGCATAATTGCACAAAAATTGAAAATATGCATAGTATCTTAAAATTTAGCATAATAAGTAAATGTAAATGAAATTATATGCAAAATATATTTTGTAAAACTATATATGCTTAAAATTGGATTAATATCAGACACCCATGGCTACTGGGATGAGAAATATGTTAAACATCTTGGAAATTGTGATGAAATATGGCATGCTGGGGATATTGGTGACATTAAAATAATTGATCAACTTAAAGAAATCTCTATTGTTAGAGCTGTATTTGGCAACATAGACAATCACATCATAAGAAGTGAATTCAAAGAAGATGTAGTATATAAATATGGGAGGAATAAATTATTAATGACACATATAGGAGGAAGACCATACAAATACAACAATAAAACTAAGTTGAAATTAATTACTCATCAACCTCAAATATTTATCTGCGGACATTCACATATATGTAAAATTATGCATGATAAAATAAATAAGATATTATATATTAATCCTGGTGCAGCAGGTAATAAAGGATTCCACAAAATAAGAACGATTGTTCGATTTGAGCTTTCATTAGAGAAAATAACTAATCTAGAAGTTATTGAACTTGGAAAAAGATAATTACCTCAACCTATCTAAAGACTTGACAAGATCTTCATCTTTTTTAATTGATCTATTGGCTAAAAACAAAAAAGGGAATGATGACACCAATAAGAAAAATCCAATATGGTAGGTCTGCCCAACAAAAACAACATTTTCTAAAGAATCAATTAAATTCTTAAGATTATAGGATTCAATCAACATGTAACAAAGTGTAATACTTATGATAAGATACAATAGCTTACCATATCTCATTTGCCTTGATCTTTTTTTATAATTTACTAACATTAATATAGAAAATGAAACTGAGACTAAGTAACCTGTAATTACATATTTTGGAAACACGAAACTATCTAGAATTGTAATATCACCCTTCATTCCAGTCGCTAAAAAAAGAATATTGCCTTCCTCTAAATTGAATTGTGTAAAAGAAAAGAAAGGAGCTATAAATAACAAAACAGTTAAAATTAAAATGTAGATGGTTTGAATACGTTGTAACATTAGGAAATAAAAGTTTAACCAAAAATAGAAATTTCATCAAGGCAAGTATTTGTTGATCATGAAAAAAAAATTTTAAAAACTAAATTACTTTAGTATATTTGAATCGTCTTTCGACAATTCTTTATTATTTCATACACACAAGTATTAGATTTCAGCATTTTAAATTCACTAATTAATTACCATTAATGTACGATATTGAAAAATTAAACAACAAAAAAGTTGCAGAGTTAAGGGAAATTGCGGAAAAGCTTAACATCCAAAAAATTGACAAACTAAAAAAACAAGAACTAGTATACAAAATTCTTGATGAGCAAGCAATGCATCCAAAAAAAGAAGTGGCAAAGTCAGAGGATGAAAAAGAGAAAACAAATCGAAATAGTGAGGTAAGAAAACCCTCCAATGAAAAAAGATCAGAAAACGATAAGAGAAACGAAAGACCTCAACAAAATAACCACAGGCAAAGAAGATCACAAGACTCAGAAAAAGAAGGCCATCAAAGAAGAAGAAACGACCACAGAAGAGACAATAACTCCTCAAAAGAATCCAATGATCACCATCACAAAAAAGAAGAATACTCTTATGATTTTGAAGGAATTATAATTAGTGAAGGTGTTTTAGAGCTAATGCAAGATGGCTATGGATTTTTAAGGTCTGCAGATTACCATTACTTATCCTCTCCAGATGATGTATATGTATCTCAATCTCAAGTTAAATATTTTGGACTAAAAACTGGTGATACAATTAAGGGTATTGTGAGACCACCAAAACATGGAGAACGTTATTTCCCCCTTGTTCAAGTAGAAAAAATAAATGGAAGAGATCCAGAATTCATTAGAGATCGTGTTCCTTTTGAACATCTCACTCCTTTATTCCCATCTGAAAAATTCAACCTTACTGGTCATACAAAAGAAAGCACATCAACAAGAGTAATGGACTTATTCTCTCCAATAGGTAAAGGACAGAGAGGTATGATTGTAGCACAGCCAAAAACTGGTAAAACCATGTTGTTAAAAGATGTGGCTAATGCAATTGCAGAAAATCATCCTGAAACTTACCTAATGGTACTATTGATTGATGAAAGACCTGAAGAAGTTACTGACATGCAAAGAAGTGTAAAAGCCGAAGTTATAGCCTCTACTTTTGACGAACCAGCTGATAGGCATGTGAAAGTAGCAAACATTGTTCTACAAAAAGCAAAGAGATTAGTAGAATGCGGACATGACGTTTGTATACTTTTAGATTCCATAACAAGACTTGCAAGAGCATACAACACTGTAATGCCTGCTTCTGGTAAGGTATTAACAGGTGGTGTTGATGCAAATGCTTTGCATAAACCAAAAAGATTTTTTGGAGCAGCACGAAAAATTGAAAATGGAGGTTCACTTACTATTCTAGCTACTGCACTTACTGAAACAGGATCTAAAATGGATGAAGTAATCTTTGAAGAATTCAAAGGAACAGGAAATATGGAATTACAATTAGATAGAAAAATATCTAATAGAAGAATATTCCCAGCCATTGATATATTAACCTCTGGTACTAGAAGAGAAGATTTATTGATGGATAAAGAAACCTTACAAAGAGTTTGGATTTTAAGAAAGCATCTAGCTGACATGAATCCAATTGAAGCTATGGAGTTCATGAAAGATAGACTTAGAGTAACCAAGTCAAATGAGGAATTCTTAGTTTCAATGAATGGCTAATAGCATATGCTTAAGCTTATTAAAACTGGACTTTTTGCGCTTTCCCTTTCCGTACTTATTGATGTATTAGTCCTTCAATTTCCTGAAAATATTCAAGCTAAATTTTCTGAAATTTCCATACCCATTCATGTACTTATCATGATTATTTTCATTGGATTTTCAATTATTAGAAGCAATCATATTTCTAGAATTAACAATTTTAAAAATGGAATAATAATAAGTTTAGTTTTTTCTCTTGGGATTAGCGCATACTATTTTAGTTATTATAAATGGATAAACCCTACTTATCTTATCGAAAAAAAGGAAGCATTAATAGCGCTAACAAAAGATGATGAATTATTGGAATTAGCCAAAGAAAAAATCAAAAACGAACCAGAATATTACCAGGGAAAATCTCCTCAAGACTTAATTGAAATGCAACAGGACAATATTGAGGAAATGTTTAAACCAGGTAAAATAATTCCTCTTTACTTAATGATTTTCACTTTGAGTGGAATGGTTTTTTCTTTGATAATCTCCCTTTTAAATTTCATCTACTACAAGAAATTTAGTTCCTAATTTGTCCTGCTAGTTCTGTAAAATCTAACCCATCAAAATTACCGCTACTCATCATTAGCAAATTTTGATTTTCCCAATTCATTTCAGTGAGCTGTTGCACTAAATCATTTGATGAAGTCACCACTTTAACATTATTACTACCAAAAGCTTCTTTCACTTCTTCTTTGCTTAAATCATCAAGCTTTTTGTGCTTTAAAGTGTGCTTGTTATAATAAACAAAAGCACAATCTGCTTCTTTCATGGTGTTTTGATAATGTGATAAGAAAGATTTATTTAAGCTACTGAATGTATGCAACTCCATACATGCAACCAACTTCCTATTCGGATATTGCTTTTTTAACGCTGCTGTAGTTGCTTTTAACTTTGAAGGAGAATGAGCAAAGTCTTTATATACTGCCGTAGTTTTATACATTTTAACTAATTCTAATCTCTTTGAAGCCCCCTTAAAAGTAGCAATGGCATCAAAAAAATCTGAGGAAGTAACTCCTAATTCAATACACACATTATAAGCCGCATTTAAATTTTGTAAATTATGTTCTCCAAAAATTTTAATAGGCTTATGGCCTTCATTGGTTTTTAAATATGTAATACCATCTTCTATATAATGTGGGTAAGCTTCATAAGGGACCTTTGAAATGGGGCTATCCACCTTATTGATCAATTGAGTCAACTCTTTATCTCCATTGTAATACACAACTACTCCACTGTTTTCAACTTTTTCAATGAAAATTTTAAACTGTTCTACGTAGTTTTCAAAAGTGGGGAAAACATTAATGTGATCCCAAGCAATACCACTAATGACAGCTATATTAGGGTGATAAAGATGAAATTTAGGCCTTCTATCAATCGGAGAAGATAAATACTCATCACCTTCTAAAACCGCAATTTTTGAAGTTTTGGATAGTTTAACCATACATTCAAAACCATCTAATTGCGCGCCAACCATATAATTATGATCTATATTATTTTTAGACAAAACATGTAAAATCATACTAGTAATTGATGTCTTACCATGGCTACCTCCAATCACTACTCTTAATTGATCTTTAGTTTGCTCATAAATAAATTCAGGGTATGAAAAAATTGGGATGTTTAATGATTGAGCCTTTTTGAGTTCTTCATTATCTTCACGAGCATGCATTCCTAGAATAACAGCATCTATTTTTTGGTGAATTTGGCGAGCATCCCATCCAATTTTAGAAGGTAATAAACCATATTTGGCTAATCTACCTCTTGATGGTTCAAAAATTTCATCATCAGAACCAGTGACTTTTTCACCTTTAAGATGTAAAGCAATAGCTAAATTATGCATAGCGCTACCACCAATTGCTATAAAATGAAAATGCATAAATTAAATTTATTTGAAAATAACTGCATTTAATAAAACAATTATTTAATTGAGTTTTATTTATAAACATCTTGTCATTCAAAATTGATTTATATTTAAAAGAAAAAACTTGAACGAAAGTTATACACCATTAGCTGAACGAATAAGACCTCTAAATCTAAATGATTTTATAGGGCAAGAACACTTAGTTGGTGAAAATGGCCCTATAAGAAAAGCATTAAAAAATAATCATATTCCTTCCATGATTTTTTGGGGGCCACCAGGTGTTGGCAAGACTACTTTAGCTGAAATTATAACTAACGAATTAGAAAGAACTTTTTTTACTTTATCAGCCATCAATTCAGGGGTTAAAGAGCTGAGATCCATAATTGATCAAATAAAAAAACAAGGTCTGTTTGGACAGCGAAACGCCATAGTTTTTATTGATGAAATTCATCGATTTAGCAAAACTCAACAAGATGCATTATTAGCAGCGGTAGAAAAGGGGTTAATTACATTAATTGGAGCAACAACCGAGAACCCATCATTTGAAGTCATCTCTGCACTAAGATCTAGGTGTCAAATTTTTATTTTAAAAAACCATGATAAAATAGATTTGTTAAAATTTATTGATAGAGCACTTGAAGATGAAAACATAAAATCAAAAAATCCCACCATCAAAGAAACGGATGCGTTACTTAGAATTTCAGGTGGAGATGCAAGAAAATTATTAAACGCTTTAGAACTCGTTGTCCAACAACTAGATGAGAAAAATAAAATTATTGATAATGAATTTGTCCAGCATATTGTTCAGCAAAACTTAGCTAACTATGATAAAAACGGTGAAATGCATTATGATATTATTTCTGCATTTATTAAATCTATAAGAGGGAGTGACCCCAATGGAGCCATATATTGGTTAGCCAGAATGGTTGAGGGTAATGAAGATCCAAAATTTATAGCCAGGAGATTAATAATTTCAGCTGCTGAAGATATTGGCTTAGCCAATCCTACCGCACTAGTCATGGCTAACTCATGTTTTGATGCACTTCAGAAAATTGGTTGGCCAGAAGGGAGAATTATATTAGCACAATGCACTATATACCTGGCTCTATCACCAAAAAGTAATTCAGCTTATCAAGCCATTAACAAAGCCCAAGAAAAGGTGAGTGAATATGGAGATTTAAGTGTACCCTTACATCTAAGAAATGCCCCCACTAAATTAATGAAAGACATAGGTTATGGTAAAAATTACATGTATAGTCATGACCATAAAGAAAACTTGCATTTGCAAGAATTTTTACCAGAAGAACTCACTGGAGAAAAGTTTTATATGCCGCAATCAAACCCCAAAGAAGTTGCATACAAAGATTTAATAAAGCAGATCTGGAAAGAAAAATATAACTAATAAACTGTATATTTAAATAGTTGAGATTTGTCATTTTCATATTATTTACTCTATTCATTTTTTCAAGATGCGCTAAAAGAAACAATCCTATTTCTTGGAACTCAAATCTTTCCATACCTATTTCTAAAGACAGTCTTTTTTTAAAAGATTTTTTAAACATGGATAAGCTCTATTTTAACCCTAATGAAAATTACTATAGTTATGTAGACACTTTCTCTCTATTTGAATTAAATCAAGAAGATTTTTTACCAACTTTAGATTTTAGTTTTAGTGAAGCATTAAACTTTCCTTTACTAGTTGCTATTCCTCCCAATCAAACTTTACCAATAACATTATCCTCAAATCACAACTTTAATTTTCAAGATTTGCAATTAAGAGAGGTTTCTTTTAATAAATTAAAATTCACTTACTCCATATCCAGCAATATAGATGGTGACTTTTATCTCATTATGCACCTCCCTTATGCCTATGATGCTAATGGAAATCAATTTTATGATACTATAGAAATTCTAAATTCATCAAACTTGAATAATGTTTTTCAAGATGATTTAATTATAGAAAATCATGTCTTTGACTTATCAAAAAACGGAACAACTTTTAACAGCATTACCACTTCTTTTCAAGTAAAATCAGGAGGTGATACTATCCCAGGAAATATTTCCTCAAATATTAACATGGATATGGAACTGAGTGAAATGAATATAAACTACATGAAAGGTTATTTTGGCAATATGGAAATAGAAGATCAAATAACTACAAGTATTCCTATCATGGAAAAACTCGATGCCAATAAAATTACGCTTCTAGATCCTGAATTAAATCTTATCATTAAAAACGGGATTGGCATGGATGCTCAATTTTATTTAAACGAAATGGAATTAAATAAAGCAAATAACACTTCTTATTTAACCCATAATATAATTAATCAACCCATTAATATCAATAGAGCAGAAGATTTAGGATGGGATTTTAATTATAGTATTTCCAACATTCTAATAAACCAACAAAATTCTAATTTAAGCGAACTATTAACCATCTTACCAAATGAAATAAATACATCTTACAGCATAATAACAAATCCTATGGGCAACCATACTGGGTTCAATGACTTTTACTTTTCGAATCGACCATTATCTTTAGATTTATCCATTTCAGCTCCTTTAGTTTTTAATTTTAATTCATTAACCTACATCGACACCATTTTAGTTGAGTTATCTGAAGTAGTAAAGATCAACGAAGCCACTGTAGATTTAGAAATAGAAAATATGCTTCCAAAAAGCATTTGTTTTGATTTGCATGTATTAAACGGAAATCAAATTACCCTTAGTCAAAATTGTATAGAACATGGTGTTTTAGATGCAAATAACAATGTAGTTTCTCCTTCTATGAATGTAATTTCTGCGCAATTAGATTCCATCAATTCATCCATATTATTAAATGAACAAAAAATAATTATGAGTGTATCTGTCAACTCACCAGATACCTTAAACCCATTTCCAATAATGATAGATCAGTATATAAATTACAAAATGGGAATGATGTTGAACGCAAATTTCTCTGTAGAATGAAAAGTTATAGATTCATTTTAGCCCTATGCTTATTTTATGCTTTAAATGTTTTTTCAAATGAAAATGATTCTACACGAAAATCTAAATGTGATTTTTACTCAAAAAACTACCTCAACATTGGCTCAACCCATGCCCCTGTTATTTTCTTTTCTAGATTACTTTTTGGAGGTGAGATAAATGAAAAAAACAAAGGCAATTTAAAACCTGTTAATCGTTATAGAAGAACGGGTGGAGAAGCCCAATATTTATTTGGTTTATCAATTAAGTTAAATGAAAAGAAAATAGATAGTTACTATTTAGAGTTTCAACAGCTTGCAACATTTGGTGGGAAATATCATCAAGAACTATACAATTTAATATTGGATGGCAACTCAAATCTAGATCAGGTTACACTATCAAAAAATAAATTTCACTTTAGAAATTATCAACTTTTACATGGCGGTATAAAAATTAATTCTATGCGTTTTGGATTAGTTCTTGGTAATATGCTAACTGAAAATACGCTTGATTTTAAAGATGATAATTATATACGGTTTGATGAAGATTACCTATGGGAAGTAAGCCTCTCTTCTAATGTAACATCATTAGGAAATACCAATAGTCTTTTTGAGAAAAATGGGCAACTTTTGGGATTAGATTGGGAAATAAAAGAAAAAGTAAATGATAAATGGAATTGGGGAGTTGGAGTTCAAAATTTAGGATTACTCATTTATAATAACAAAACTAACTTTTATAGCATGGATAGTACTTTTATCTATGAAGGACTATCATATCAGGAAATTATAAATTTTAATACGACAGCGGATGAATTTTCTAGCAATTTGATCAATGAGCAAACTCCAAAAAACTATTTTTCTATGACTCCATTTTCAACATATGGACATATAAATTATAGTCATAATAACACATCTTATTCTGCTGATATTTTTTACAGGCACAACAGTCAATTTTTTCCAAGATTAAATCTAACTGCGACCAAAATTTTATCAGAAAAATTTAAGATTGGTAGCAATCTTACTTATGGTGGTTACACAACTCTACAAATTGGCAGCTACATGCAGTATAGTCTTAAAAATTTTAATGTCAATTTGCACCTTATGAATCTAATGGGGCTTATTCCATCTTGGGGTAAATCTTTTGGTCTTGGTATACAAATGAATCTAGCCTTATGAAAAAAATCATCATTCTATTTTTATCCATACCAATTTTGTTTCATGGCCAAACATCTTTTTTTAAATCTATTGGAGGAGCAGGAAATGACATAGGTCAAAATGTGATATCTACTAAAGATGGTGGTTTTTGTATCGTAGGAGCCACTGAAAGTTTTGGCAATGGCTTAACTGATTTATACATCATTAAAACTGATGTCAACGGACAAGTAGAATGGCATCGGACATTTGGTGGGCCTAATATTGACTTTGGGAATGACATTGTTGAAACCAGTGATTCATCTTTTATAGCATGCGGGTACTCTAATAGCATAAATTTAGACTATCAAATTTTTGTAGTTAAAGTAGACAAAAATGGCAACCTGATATGGGCCAATAGATATGGAGATGAAGACTGGGATTTCTCCAATGCCATTGTATGTTCTAAACATGATCCCAACCATTTTTTAATTGCTGGAGAATCATATAACAATAGTGCAGGAAATAGTGATGGCATTGTACTAAAGATTGATAGCAATGGCAATGTTATATGGACAAAGTCACATGGTGGAATCAATAAAGATTTTTTTAATTCCATACAAGAAGGTGATAATGGAAATATCTATTGTACAGGTGCTAATGAAAGTATATACAGTGAACCCAGATTATGGATTACAAAACTGGATACCATTGGTGATTCCATATGGAATTACTACAATCAAAATTCCAACAGCTTTGGTCAAAGCATTACACTTATCAATCAAAAAATAATTTTTGCAGGCGGAAAAAAAGTAGTAGATCAAAATAATATTTTCATAAACAATGAATTTTTAGCTGGAAGTATTTTAAAATCTGGAGTATTTGATTTTAATGTAAGTTATCCTTATCACTCCACTTATGAGCATTCATCTTGTATTGATGTAATCAAAAAACCAAATAGCAATCAATACTACCTAATTGCGAATTATGCTGATGGAGTACAAGACAACTTAATTTTTTATGCCGACTTACTTAACCAAACTCAACAAGTATCAAGAATTAAAGGCAATGGAAATGAATATGCTCATGGAGCTGATACATTAAATAACATAAGTGGTGTTGTAATAACCGGAACTACAGAAGAAACTAACCTTGGTTTTTATGATGTTTTTTTAGCGAAAACAGACGATATAAATTGGAGCACCAATTACGTAAATGATCAATTGTTAAATGTTGAGGAAATAAATAAGGTAAATTTTTCAGTTTATCCCAATCCAACTCATAGTCAGATAACAGTAATGACTGATGCTAATATAAGCCAGCTATACATATTTAATCAAAATGGAAACCTAGTAAAAACTTCAAACTTAAAGTCAAAATGCATAAATGTTGAAGAATTAGTAAGTGGTCAATATTTTATTTCCCCAAGCTTAACAACAAAAGATAGAAATACAATCAGTTTTATAAAACTCTAAGTTTGGCTAAAAAATAGTATTCCTTGTTGGTTAAGTAATATTCAATGAATTCATTATTTGATAAAGGAGACTCATCTTCAATAAAACCTTTAAGTGTAAATAATTGATATTGAACACTATCAAAAAACTGGATAATGTCCTCAGGTTTAGTGTTGTAGTGATCTGAAGCCCCTAAGCCATGTTCAAAAACTATTATCGGATGAAATTTTTCAATGATTCTTTTTGACCCTCTTAAAACTTCTAGCTCTGCTCCTTCTACATCAATTTTAATTAAATCCACCCTGTCATGAGACTTAAGTTGGTTATCCAATGTGTCTAATTGAATTTGGATGGTTTGTATTTCCTCATTTTTAGGATAGGTTCTCCTTCTAATTCCACTATAGGCTGGATTTGAAGTAACATATTGAAAAGAGGATTGCTTCTTTTGATCACTAAGTCCACAATTAAGTATTTCACAGTGTGATCCATATTTGTCATGAAGTTTTTCAAATAAATCTGGAATAGGTTCGAAAGCAAAATGTTTGCCCTTTTTGGAAATTTTCAAGGCTTCGTCCAAAACTTCCCCTTTGTGAGAACCCACATCTATAAAAGTAGATTCATCCTCCAAAACTATTTTCATAATTCTTTTCGTCTGTTTATCGTAACGTTGATTGATGGTCAACGGAAACACTTTTTTGACAATAGATTTTACAGAATTATTCATCACTAAGAGCCGTAAAAATAAACAATTATTTTATGGTTAGCTCTGTTCTTCTGTTTTTAGCCTTATTTTCTTTTGAAGAATTATCAACAATGGGTTTAGTTTCTCCATAACCTTTGAAAGATAATCGGCTAGATGAGATACCTTTTTCCACCAACCAATCTACTACGGCTTGGGCTCTATTTTCAGATAGTACCATATTATCTTGATCATTACCATCACTATCCGTATGACCACTTATTTCTACTTCAATATCTTTATTCAAATCCAACATTTTATACACCTTTTCTAGTTCAGTAATAGAAGCAGGTTGTAATTCAAATTTATTGACTTCAAAAAATATATTTTCAAGAACAAATGTACCAGGCTTAATTTTACTCATTGGTATGTCTAACAAATAACCTTCGTCTGTCAATTCCAACTGATCAATAGTAAAATTTTTTGACACCAAAACATATCCTTCATATTCAGCATGAAATGCCAAATCATTTTGTTGTGGAAGTGTTATTAGAAAAGAACCATCACCTTGATTTGCATTAATTTCTGAAATTACATTTCCAGTGTTCAAAGCTGTTAATTGAAAATGAGCTGGAATTGGTTTATTTGTTTCTTCATCGTATGTAAGGCCCTTTAGAAAAGTTATTGGCAAGGGCATTACATTACTATCTAACTTAAAAGAATAAATATCTAAACTTCCATAGCCCCCTTCCCTATTGGAAGCAAAATAACCTAACTCCCCATCGGATGAAACTAGCAGTGAGTTCTCATCTACATATGTATTAAGTGGATAGCCTAAATTTATTGGATCTGACCAACTACCATCAACTTGTTTACGAGACATAAAAATATCAAGTCCGCCCATACCAGGATGACCATTGCTAGAAAAATATAAGGTTTTTCCATCTGGATGAATTTGTACAGATTCCTCTCTAAATGGTGTATTGATATTCTTTGGCAATCTCTTGGGTTTAGACCATCCATCTGGTGTAATTTCTGAATAGAAAATATCTTGATCATCGGGATTTCTTCGTTGTCTATCGTAAGTCAACCCTCTAACAAAGTATAAGGTTTTTCCATCAGATGAAAAGGAAGGCTGAGTTTCCCAATGACGAGAATTTATCGGTGGACCTAAATTGACAGGAGATGACCATTCATCTCCAATTTTTTGACTATAAAACAAATCACAACTGCCATAACCTTTTCTACCATACCCATATTCATAATCGCCTTTTGCGCCCGTCTCACAACCAACAAAAATAATGTACTGACCATCGCTACTAAAAGTAGGAGCACCTTCATTGTAGGACGAATTAATATTATCACTAATTGAAAATCCATCGGTCCATTGGTCATCAACTCTTTGAGAAACAAAAATATCTTCCTGTTTTGTCCCCAATGGAGCACGTTCATCATTAATCATTCTTGTAAAAAGCAATGTAGAATCATCCGCAGTTACAGATGGAAAATATTCGGGCATAGCTGAATTTACGCCATCACCCAAGTTAATAGGTTCTAAATCACTTTTATTTTCCAAAGCTTTTAGCGCAAAAACACAATTTTCAATCATTCGATTGATGTTGATTAACGCATTCTTATTTGCAAGGGGTGATTCATTGTATTTTCTGGCATTTCTTAAGCAACCCTTATAATCTCCTGTAGCCATTTGCATACCAGCGAGGAAATAATATTCTACTAAAGGCACATTGGCATTTTTTTCCATCATCTTCTTTCTGTAATAAATGCCATTTTCAATATCTCCTTTTTCTAAAGCTACATTGGAATAAAGGCTGTAAGCTTCATGAAAAGAAGAATCTTTACCAATCGCTTTTTTCAAATATTGCTCAGCCCCTTTTAAATCTCCTTTTCCACTAACAGGATTTATGGTGTTAAAACACATTAATGCTTTTTCATAATTTTTAATGGCCTTCTTATTAGTAGAACTATACAATCTTGTCTGAGCTACCGTACAGGAGCTAAATTGACAGAAAAGAAGAAAAATTAAAATGTATTTTAGTAGTGGCATCATGGAATATTTAAAAACTTATGCGTTTGCAATGATAATTTCCAGTTGGGATTTTCGTTCAAAAAATCTAACATAACACTCATATGCTCGTCAGCTTTTGACCATTCTGGTTGAATATATAATTCTGCTTTTTTATTAATTTTTTTGGCATGCTCTTTTGCCCATTGTAAATCACTTGGATGATATATAACAACTTTAAGCTCATCCACTAAATCATATATATCATCTAGAGGTTTTTTAAATTTTTTTGGACTAAAACAAACCCAATCTAATCCATCCGGAAGGGGATTTGTTCCAGCTGTTTCAATAGCAATATATTTTTGGTCATCCTTTAGTGCTCTTATTAGAGGATTTAAATTATGCAATGTTGGCTCGCCACCAGTAATCACCACAAAATCTGTGGAATAGGATGATATACCCTCCATTATTTCACTGATTTCTATACTTGGATGTTTTGATTCATCCCAACTTTCTTTTACATCGCACCAAACACAACCAACATCACACCCGCCCAAACGAATAAAAATGGCTGATCTACCAGTGTGGTATCCCTCACCTTGTAACGTTAGAAATTGTTCCATTACAGGTAGTTTATTCATCCTTTTCCTTTTTGGTGTTTTCTTTTGCAGCTTGTTCTTTAGCCTTCTTTTTGGCTTCTTTCTTTTTCTTTTTCTCCTCTTTCCTTTTTCTTCTTTTTAACTTTCTTTTGCCTTTCTTAGTCTCTCCAGCTTCTAAATCATCTTTGTTTTTAAGCATGTCGTCAAACTTTTTGACGTCATCATTATTTTTTGGAACACCAAATCGATCAAAATCTAATACCATCCACTCTCTGCCTTTACTATACAACACAAAAACTTCTTTATTACCATTTTCCATGTAATATTCCCATTTTCCATCCCTTAATCCATCTTTCCAAGCTCCTGCTATTTTTAATTGACCATTGGGGTAAAAATATTCCCACCTACCCTTTTCTTGACCATCATTCCAGTGCTTTTCAAACGACAATTGACCATTTTCGTGATAATAAAATTCATCTCCATTAACTACACCATTTTTGTACTCTTTTTTCATTTTAACAGTACTGTCTTCGTAGTAGGTTAAATATTCACCATCCAGAACTCCTTTTTTATAACTGATTTTCTTCTTTAGCTTACCATTTTTATGAAAATAGGATTGATCACCATCAAATACATCATCTTTATAATTTAATGTTTTGGATGGTTTACCATCTTCTTGAAAATACAACCACTCCCCAGTTTTTAAACCCATATCATAGGAGTTACCCCAAGCTACTTGACCATTTTCATACCAATATCCCCAAGTGCCATCTTCAACACCCTCTACATAAACAGATTTTATTTTTACTTGACCATTTTTGTAATAAGTAAAACATTCCCCATTTTCTTTCCCTAAAACAAAATTGATACTTCTTTCTAGTTGTTTGTTATCAAAATAAGACACACATGTCCCCGTATATGGTTTTCTAGATCTTTTATGAAAAACAACTGTACTCCCCTCTTCCCATTCCAATTCTTTATTACAATCAACCGCCTTTCTTTTAGAGACATAACCTAAATCATCTACAGACTTTGCTCCTTTTATAGTGAATTTTTGATCATTTTGGGCAAAAGATGTTACACCACAAAAAAAAATCAATATAAAATTAGCCATTTTCACTGCAATAAAATTAGTAGTTTATCCATAACTAGACATAAAAAGACACATATATTTGTAGAATGTTACATTCAGATAGTATCAATGACAATATTTGTGCCATATCTACTCCTCCTGGATTTGGAGGTATAGCAGTAGTTAGGGTTTCTGGTCCTGATGCTATTCAAATTGTAAATACTATTTTTTCTAAAGAAATATCTAAGGCAAAAGGTTATTCTTTACACTATGGAAAGATTATCAAAAACAACCATGATATTGACCAAGTAGTTGTATCTATATTCAAATCTCCCAAGTCTTTTACGGGTGAGGACGTTGTTGAAATTTCCTGTCATGGTTCAACTTACATTCAACAAGAAATCCTACTTCTTCTTATTGAAAATGGTGCACGTATAGCTAAACCAGGTGAGTTTTCTCAAAAAGCATTTATCAATGGTAAAATGGATTTAACTCAAACTGAAGCCATTGCCGATTTAATTCATGCGAAATCAAAATCTGCTCATGACATTGCATTAAACCAAATGAAAGGTGGGTTCGCTAATGAGTTATCAATCCTTAGAACAAAATTAATTGAGTTAGCCTCTTTGGTAGAACTGGAGTTAGATTTTTCAGAAGAAGATGTGGAATTTGCAGACAGAGATCAGCTACAATCTTTGATAGAAACCATTATCCAAAACTTAGAAAAACTAAAACAATCATTTAACTACGGTAATGCCATAAAAAATGGGGTTCCAGTTGTTATTTTAGGTAGACCTAATGCTGGTAAATCCACTTTGCTAAATAATTTAATTGATGATGATAGAGCTTTAGTTTCAGACATCCCCGGAACAACAAGAGACACTATTGAAGAGTCATCTATCATCAATGGAATTGAATTTAAATTTATAGATACGGCAGGTATTAGAGAAACTAAAGATAAAGTAGAAAAAATGGGAGTTGAAAGAACGCTGTCAATGGTTGAAAGAGCATCAATTCTTGTCTATGTGTACGATGCTTCAACTACTGCTTTAGAGGAAGTTGAACAAGATTTATTGGCATTTCAAAAAGTGGCTATTCCAAAGCTTATAATCGCCAATAAAATCGATTTAGTTAATAATGTCAAATTTAAGCAACACCTGAACATAAGTGCAACTAATAAGGAAGACATTGAAAAAGTCAAGAGCAAAGTTTTGGATTTATTTTCTTCTTTAGCTGAAAATCATGAGGGCGTTATTCTTACTAACGCCAGACACCTTGAAGCTATTCAGCTAAGCATTGCTGATTTATCCAAGGTAAGAGATGGATTAAATAACAAATCAAGTGGTGAATTTATAGCCATGGATATACGTCAGTCACTGCACCATATTGGCACCATAACAGGTGAGATATCATCTGACGAATTATTAGGAAATATTTTTGCTAATTTCTGTATTGGCAAATAATCCTACGAACCGCAACCAATACAATCAAAATGTGAATCTTCTGGCTTAACTCCATTAATGGTCATTTCAAGATTATGAATTTGATCTCTTATCTCCATATCTTTCATCATATCACCTGATAATTTTGATTTTAAATCATCAATTTTAGATTGTATTTCTGCTGTGCTCATAGTATTGAATTTTCTGAAAAATACATTTAATTAAAGTAAAATAAACAGGTTCAATTTTAGATTTTTTAAAACACTTTTCAACAATTAGCCATCTCAATTGTTAACAGCATAAGTCTCAAGTGTTTACTAATTATCATTTTTTTAAATATATTGCCTGCACAATAAAATTAATATGCTGCTTAATTATTTAAAAAGAAGAGAAATAACAAAAGAAATTGAACAATTAGACCCTGTTAAAGATCATGAACGTATTGTTTATCTAATCGCATGTCATTGTTTTCCATATGACATAGAACGTTCTCTTGAATTTGGTTTTTTTAGAACATTTGCTGTTCCAAGTATATCTAGACTATTAGCCAGTACAGGTGAATTCAAAAATAGAACAAGAAAAAGATATGATGATACTGAACTAATCATGTATGAAATTATTGAGAATGGATACAATAGTGAAAGAGCTCAAAAGGCTTTTAAAAGAATGAACTCTATGCATGGGGCCTATTCTATAGACAATGATGATTTTTTATATGTTTTGAGCACATTTATTTTTATACCAATTTTTTGGCTGGATAGATTTGCATGGAGAAAACCAACAAGAAAAGAAAAAAGAGCCATTTTTTATTTCTTTAGAGAAGTAGGCAAAAACATGGGCATAAAAAATATTCCAGAAGATTACAGAGAATTCAAGGCATTTCATTTGAAATACGAAAAAGATAATTTTAAATACGCAAAAAGCAACAGAGAGGTAGCCAACTATACAAGAGATTTGTTAATCAGTTTTTTTGTGCCAAAGCAATTGGCTTTTTTGGGCAGACCAATCACCAATTGTCTAATGGATGATACTTTGATTAATGCTATGGGCTTCAAACAGCCAAACCCTATTTTAAAAGCATTTGTTATGATTTTGTTACAACTTAGGATGTGGTTTATGAGCTTAATTGGAGACAAAAAGAAACCAGTCTATGGTACCACTAAAAAAAGACCTACTTATCCTAAAGGTTACAACATTGATGAAATTGGAACATTTCCAAATAAAGTACTTTCACCAGTAGCGTAAATAAAAAACTACTTTTTGCATTGTTGGTAAAATAAAAACTTATCATAATTTATTTTTGCGAAATAAAACTCTTTAAATAAATTTGGAGTTGAATTTATGTTTTTTGCCAAACTAAAATATATCTACTTAACCATTATCTTGGTTTGTTTTTTACCCTTCCATTCGATTTGTTGCAATCTAAGTTCTATCACTTTGAATAGTCAGACATTGAACCCCGATGGAAGTATTACATATAATCTTGATTTTAACATTGAATTAGGGACATTAGATCTTACTTTTTATGGATTTACTCTATCTTTTTTATCGTCAACTAATACTCCACAAGTGATTCTTGGTGGTACATACAATACGACAAGTAGTTTAAGTAATGCTAACATAAATAATGGATTTATAACAGGAACTCTTCAGGGTTTGACTGGAAACAATATAAACTCAGTTGTGCAAGATGGAGATTGGGTACCTTATCAAAACATGAGTAATGTATTGAGTTTTGAAAGCAATGAACTTTTTGGCGCAGCTTCTAATGACATTTCTGCAACTATTGATGTCACTGTGATGGGTTGTGTTGAACAAATCATGTTTGACGCAAGTGTAAATAGTGGATCTTCACAATGTGAATTCTATTTAAGTCTTAATAACAATCCACATATTGTTGTATCTGATGATGTAAATCTATGTGCAGGAACTACAACAGAACTAACTATTGATACAGCATATGGCGGAATTCTAGCAGAAGAATTTGATATGACATTTAATAGTGCTTTTTCACACACTACAACAAATACTACTTTACCCGGTGTATACTACGTCATAGTTTCTGGGACCTTTTATGGATCAACTAATGAGACTAGAGATGCTTTCTTTGGTAGTGGGTGGTACAATAATTATACTTGGTCTGCTGGAGTAGTTTGGAAATGGAACAATGTCCATCCACAAAATTATGCCCAAATCCCAACACAATTAGACTTAGCAAACCACACCTATCAAATGATATTTAATGGGGGATCTAACTATACATTTAGCTTTACAGATACTCAATATGGTGACAATGGAGGGTTGTTAAATTTTAAAATTTATTACTTAGGAAATATATCATGGAGTAATGGCGTGACTACTTATAATAATTCAGTATCTCCAAATAATTCTACTACCTATACTGCAACTATTGATAATGGTGGATGTACAGACTCGGATAATGTTTTGGTTAGTGTAAATACAGGCGGAACATCAACAGATACAATTAGCAGTTGCAACAACTATACTTGGATTAATGGCGTTACTTATACTACATCTAATAATTCTGCTTCTATCACAATACCATCTTCAGGTGGTTGTGATAGTGTTGTTAACCTAGATTTAACCATAAACTATGATAGTTACCAAACGGATGTTCAAACAAGTTGCAATAGCTACACTTGGATTGATGGTATAACCTATACCACATCAACTAACACTCCTACTTTTTCAATCACAAATCAATCTGGATGTGATAGCATCATTACCCTTAATTTAACCATCAACAGTTCTTCTGCTACTACTGATCAAATTACATCTTGCGATAATTATACTTGGATTGATGGTGTAACCTACACTTCTTCAACAAACACTCCTACTCTTACTTTATCTAGTCAAAATGGATGTGACAGTGTTATTTCCTTGGACCTTACCATATATAGTTCATCAAATTCAACTGACTTACAAAACACTTGTGACTCATTAAGTTGGATCAATGGCCAAACCTATTATGCTTCCAATAACTCAGCACAATTTGTAACTCAAAATATATTTGGATGTGATTCCACAATTAATTTAGACCTTACAGTATACCCATCTTACTTTAATTATCAATTTGACACCATTTGCTCTTCTGAATTACCTTATACTTGGAATGGTTTAACCTATAATTTTGGAGGAAACCAAATGGAGATTTTAACCTCAATAAATAATTGTGATTCCATAACAAGTTATGTCCTTACTGTAAATAACACTCCTAATGTTGGCATAAACATTGGGGACACTTCAATTTGCCAAGACAGCTCTATTTTAATCTATGGTATTGGAGCAACAACCTACTCATGGAGTGATAATATAATTGATAGCACTTTTTTCACACCAACTTATAATGCAACATATACAGTTGTCGGAACCGATTCTAATAATTGTGAAGATACTCATCAAGTAACAATAACTTTAGACACTTGCTTCACAGAGCCTTTTACTATTAATATACCTAACGTTTTCACACCAAATAATGATGGTAATAATGACGGGTTCTATATATCTGGCACTAGTTTTATCATGAATAGCACTACCATTTTCAACAGATGGGGTGAAGTAGTTTTTAAAACCAACTTTAGCAATGCATGGGATGGAAGATTAAGCTCTGGACAAATAGCACCAGATGGTACTTACTACTATTTTATTGACATTAACGCCTATGACAACGGCATTTTCACTCAAAAAATCTACAAAGGAAATTTATCTTTATTTAGATAAACTTCTACATTTGCGTAATAATTAAGTATCTTCTAAAGAGCAAATTAGATTTAATGAAAGCGATATTTATTCCACTTTTTTTCCTTTTGAGTGTTACCTATCATGCTCAAAACGATAATATTAAGTTAGTTTTTTCCAACACATCAGAAGAGGCTAAAAGCGAAATCAGAACATTTTTATCATCAAATCCAGAATATGTAAGTGAATTCCGACAAATGGAACAATCGAACTACATTTTCCTATCAACGTCTCAATATAAAAAGGTTCAGGATTACGTAACAAACTTTAAAAACAACGACTCTGATAAGTATGCTGAATTTTTACAGTATAAACAATCATGGTTTAATAGATATAAATCTACAGATCAACTTTTTAATGATTTAAAACAATAATTATTATGAAAAGATTAACTCAAAGCATAATTTTTCTTGTTGCATTTTTTTCAGTTTCTAGCAATTACAGTCAATGTAACAACGGAGCAAATTTTTACCCCACCTCTGCTTACACACCTATTACAGGCCTATGGTCTTCAGCAACTATGGTTAATTGGGCTGGAGAAGTAATTAAAGTTAATGTGATTTCTGGAGATGTATATGAATTTTCAACATGTTCAGCCTATGGCGGAGTTAGCGCAACATATGATACTGAACTAACTCTTAGGGATGACGCAGGAAATCTATTGGCCTACAACAACGACTACACTGGATGTGGCAATAATTCTTACATCAATTGGACTTCTACCATTACAGGAGAAGTACATCTGCACATAAATGAATTTCCTTGTGCTACTAATTCCTCTGCTACTGAAGTAATGATTTATAGAACTCTTGGAGGTGGTGGAGGTGGTGGAACCAACTATTGCTCTGGTGCTAATGCACCTGCGGACTTTCCTTGTAGCGCACCAAGTATTGACTTAACACAAGCATATTATGGTTCAACAGATTGTAACTATACTGTAGATGCAGGTGGAACCGATAATGGGCCGGATAATTTTTGCGGATCTTCAAATAATGATTCATGGCTTCAATTTACTGCTGCAGATGACACTATAGTTTTGGACTGGACTGTTGAAAACTGTGCAAATAACCAAGGAGTTCAATTTGCTGTTTTTGATGGAAATTGTTGGGATCAAGATAATATGGTAGAAATAGCTTGCGAAAATCCAGCATTAGGCAGTGGAACGTTCACCATTCCAGATGGATCATTCGGAAGTTATCCATTAACAATTGGGCAAGACTACTTTGTTTATATTGATGGTTGGGCTGGTGACTTATGTGATTACTATTGGGAAGCACAATCAGGAATTGCAATAAACCCAGATAATGACTCTTGTGATAATGCAATAATTTTAAATTGTGGAGATATTGACACATCAAATAACATCTTAGCTACAAGTAATGATGCACCACCAAGTTGTGGTGGTTTAATTACTGGAGCAGGAGTTTGGTATAAGTACATTGGTGATGGCTCTGATGTCACCTTGAGCACATCCAACAACGGAACTAATTTTGACACTGAAATCTTTGTTTACTCAGGATCTTGTAGTAACCTGAATTGCATAGGAAGTGACAACAATAGCGGAAGTGGAACAACATCAGAAATCACATTTACATCGAGTATTGGAATAGAATATTTTATTTATGTTGATGGAAATGGATCGGCAACTGGTCAATTTGAACTTTCAATTTCTTGCACCAATGCATGCAATGCTAACGCAGGTAGTTGGAATTAAAAAGCTGAGATGAAAAGAATACTATTTTTACTTTTCTTATTTCAAGTCCATTTTTTACAAGGACAAATCACGATATGTTCTGGGACCTCTATAAATGTAAGTACCACTGGTTATGAATCAAGTGCTGGATACGTTCAAAATTATATATTGGTAAATGGAGCTGGAACAATCATTACACATAACACTTCTGGAAATTTCTCATCCACAGATTATGGAACATCCTATTTTGGTTCTTTATCAATTTATGCTGTTAACACCAATGATGGTACTTTAATGTCTTCAGCCACAGGGAATTCATGGGCTAATTTTACTACTTCTATAAATGCTACTTGTGCTGACCTTATTGGCCCTGTAAACTATGTGGTAGATAATTGTCAAGCTATTACTATTTGCTCGGGAGATGATATTGTTGTTTCAACAACAGGATATACTTCATCAAGTGGATACCAACAATTATATGTTATGGTGGATTCAACCACAAATGCAATAATAAGTTTTAACTCAACTGGGAATTTTACTGCATCAGACTATGGATCTAATACCGGTACTTTTTCTATCTATGCTTTAAACACCAATGATAACAATCTCATTACTCAATTAAATACACAAACATGGACTACCATTGAATCAAATGCAATTGGACTTTGTGCTGATATTATTGGACCAAAATATTACCATATAGATATTTGTTGCGATTTAACTGCTTCAACTGTTACTACCCATGAAAGCTGCGAAAACGAAAATGATGGAGAAATAACCCTCACCATTAACGGAACAAGCAATTACAATGTATCCGTAAATGGAACGCTAAATTTAAATGCAGTAAGTCAAGGAAATTACAATATTCAAAATTTAAGTGATGGAGCATATGCTTTATACATTACTGATAACGCTTTTAACAATTGTGATACAAGTATTAATAATTCAATAAATCCTGGAAACCCAACTCATAATATAATCATAGATACTTCAATATGTAATGGTTCAACTATAGTAATAAATGGCTTTGCATATGGTGGATTTAATCCAACTGGAACACAAAACTTAACAAGTATTTATGGATGTGATTCTATTTTGAATATCACTGTTTCGCAAAACCCTCCTATTTCATCATTTCTAGGCACAACTATATGTAGCAATGACACTTTAATTGTAAATGGAACTATCTATGACATTAACAATTCAAATGGACAAGAAATTTTCACTGCTTTAAATGGATGTGACTCAACTGTTAATGTTAATCTTAGTTTTAATACAGCTCCAACAGTATTTAGTAATTTTACAGACACTACAGTATGTGAAGATGATACCATCACACTTTATGGGATTGGTGCTAATTCTTATGTGTGGAATAATAATATCATTGATAATGTACCTGTAATTGCTCCAGAAGCTGGATTATATATAGTAACTGGAACTGATTCAATGAACTGTTCTAATTCTTATCAGTTTCAACTTAACACTGTTTTTTGCCCAAGGGAACCATACTCCATTTTAATACCAAATATATTTACACCTAACAGTGATGGAGAAAATGATTTATTCAAGGTTAAAGGAACCTCTTTTGAACTCATTACAATGAAAATATTTAACAGATGGGGGCAATTATTATTTGAAGATGAAATAGGAACTGGATGGGACGGCAGACTTCCTTCTGGAATGAAAGCTAGTGCTGGTAATTACTTATATTTTATTTCCATTCAACCGCTTACAATACCCCCTTCTGAAATAGAAAACTACGAGGGGTTTTTACAATTAATTGATCAATAAATTTGTTTAAGTAAAAAATTATGCATTAGATTTGCACCTTCATGAAAATTAGAAAAAACATAATCATCATTATTAGCAATATTATTATCAATGGTAGTAACTAACTGATGGTATACAGATATTTAAAAGGCCATCAAATGATGGCCTTTTTTTTTACCCAATTTTTATGAAAAAACAATAAGTATGAATAAGAATTATAAGAAATATAGTTATAGCGTTACTAACGACAGCTCTCAACCTGCTGCACAAGCTATGCTACATGCTATAGGCTTAAATCGAAAAGAATTAGATCAGCCTTTTATAGGAATTGCAAGTACTGGTTATGAGGGCAATCCATGTAATATGCATCTTAATGATCTTGCCAAAGACATTAAGACATCCATAAAAAAAGAAAATCTTACTCCTCTAATATTTAACACAATAGGAGTAAGTGATGGTATTTCAATGGGAACTGCAGGAATGAGATATTCATTACCATCAAGAGATATTATCGCAGATTCAATGGAAACTGTTGTGGGCGGCATGAGTTATGATGGACTTGTAACTGTGGTTGGTTGTGATAAAAACATGCCAGGTGCATTAATGGCCATGCTTAGACTAGACAGACCAAGTATTCTTGTTTATGGAGGAACCATTGCCTCTGGAAAATATAATGGAAAGAAATTAGATGTTGTATCAGCCTTTGAAGCATGGGGGCAAAAAGTGGCGGGTAAAATAGACCAAAAAGAATTTCAATGTGTTATTGAAAACGCATGTCCTGGAGCTGGAGCATGTGGCGGAATGTATACGGCTAACACGATGGCCTCAGCCATAGAAGCTATGGGGTTTTGTTTACCAAACAATTCATCAACTCCTGCAGTTTCAAATGGAAAATTTGATGATGTGCATAGAATTGGAAATTCCATGAAATATTTAATTGAAAATAACATTAAACCAAGTGATATTATTTCCAGAACTTCACTTGAAAATGCCATGACCTTAATTACTGTATTGGGAGGTTCGACAAATGCAGTTCTTCATCTACTAGCTATTGCACACACAGCAGGAATTTCTTTTAGCTTGGATGATTTTCAAATGATAAGCAACAAGACTCCTTATCTCGCTGATTTAAAACCAAGTGGTAAACATCTTATGGAAGATTTACATCATGTAGGTGGAACAGCAGCTGTACTAAAATACTTGTTAGACCTTAAGATGATTGACGGAAGTTCCTTAACAGTTACCGGTAAATCATTAGCTGAAAATCTTAAAGATTATCCAGGATTAACTAAGGAACAAAACATTTTGCATTCTATAGATAGTCCAATTAAAGAGAGTGGACACATTAGAATTTTAAAAGGAAATTTAGCTAAAGATGGTGCTGTTGCAAAAATTACAGGAAAAGAAGGTGTTTTCTTTAGAGGAAGAGCAAGAGTGTTTAACAGCGAAGTTGAAGCTAACAATGGCATTAAAAAAGGAGAAGTCAAAAAAGGAGAAGTTGTTGTAATAAGATATGAAGGACCAAAAGGAGGTCCTGGAATGCCAGAAATGTTAAAACCTACTGCAGCTATTATGGGAGCAGGGTTAGGCAATGATGTCGCATTGATTACTGATGGTAGGTTTTCTGGAGGGACTCATGGGTTTGTAGTTGGACATATTTCACCAGAAGCACAGGTTGGTGGAACAATTGCTCTGGTGGAAAATGGAGATATAATTGCTATTGATGCCGAAAAAAATACAATTAATCTTGAATTAAACGAGTCTGAATTAGAATCAAGAATGAAATTATGGAAAGCGCCAGAATTAAAAGTAAAAAAAGGCAGCCTTTACAAATATGCAAAATGTGTAACATCTGCATCTTATGGATGCGTAACAGATAAAAATTAACAAATGAAAATAACCGGATCAGAAGCTGTCATAAAATGCTTATTAGAGGAGAATGTAGATTTAATATATGGATATCCAGGTGGGGCAATTATGCCTATATATGATGCATTATATCATTATCAAAAAGAAGTTAAACATGTTTTAGTTAGGCACGAACAAGGTGCAACACATGCAGCACAAGGGTATGCAAGGTCATCTGGAAAACCAGGTGTTGTATTTGCTACTTCAGGACCAGGTGCTACAAACTTAATCACTGGAATTGCAGATGCTCAAATTGATTCAACACCTATGGTTTGTATTACTGGTCAAGTAGCTTCCCACCTACTAGGTTCAGATGCCTTTCAAGAAACTGACATCGTTGGTATTTCAACACCAATTACAAAATGGAATTATCAAATTACAAAAGCTGAAGAAATACCCACTGTTTTAGCTAAAGCATTTTTTATCGCTAAATCTGGTAGACCAGGCCCTGTATTGGTTGACATAACCAAAGACGCGCAATTTGAATTAATAGATTTTAAGTACCAAGCCTGTACTAAAGTTAGAAGTTATAAACCGGAACCTAGTTCATCTCTTAAAGAATTAGATGCAGCTGTAGATCTCATTAACAAAGCTAAAAAACCTCTAATAGTTTTTGGTCAAGGAGTAATCTTAGGTGAAGCAGAAGAAGAATTTAAAAACTTTATTGAAAAAACTGGAATTCCAGCGGCATGGACTATTTTAGGTCTATCTGCATTACCAACAGCACATCCACTCAATGTTGGTATGGTAGGAATGCATGGAAATTACGGACCAAATGTGCTCACCAACGAATGTGATCTACTCATTGCCATGGGAATGCGATTTGACGATAGAGTTACAGGTGATTTAAATAGATATGCCAAACAAGCAAAAATTATTCATTTTGAAATTGACCCTGCAGAAGTAAATAAAAATGTTCCTGTAGATGTTGCTGTCTTGGGAAATATTAAAAAAACACTACCTCAAATTACGGAAAAAGTAAACAAAAACAACCACGAAAATTGGCTAAAAGAATTTAGAAAACGTGATGAAATTGAATATCAAACTGTAATTGAAAAAGACCTTCACCCTACAAAAGATGAAATGACAATGGGAGAAGTTATTCACGCTATTAATGAAGAAACTAAAGGTGATGCTATAATAGTTACTGATGTTGGTCAGCACCAGATGGTCGCTTGCCGATATGCAAAATTCAACCAGTCAAAATCCAATATCACATCAGGTGGGTTGGGCACAATGGGTTTTGCATTACCTGCTGCTTTGGGTGCAAAAATGGGCGCGCCTGAAAGAGAAGTAGTCGCCATAATTGGCGATGGTGGTTATCAAATGACCATACAGGAATTGGGAACTATATTCCAAACAGGTGCTGCAGTGAAGATAGTTGTATTAAACAACAATTTTCTTGGCATGGTAAGACAATGGCAACAATTATTTTTTGATAAAAGATATGCATCTACTGAACTAGTCAATCCTGACTTTGTCACCATAGCAAAAGGATATTATATAGATGGTGAAAAAGTTGATAAGAGATCTGGATTAAAAAATGCTGTTAAAAAAATGATTCAATCAAAAAAGCCATGTTTCTTAGAAGTTTGTGTGGAAAAAGAAGACAATGTTTTTCCAATGATACCAACAGGAGAATCAGTTTCTAACATAAGATTATCATAAATGAAAAAAGTAAAAAAATTTACCGTTTCTATCTATACTGAAAACAATTTAGGCTTGCTAAATAGAATTTCTGCAATATTTCTAAAAAGACACCTAAGCATAGATAGTATTAATAGTTCACCATGTGAAATTGAAGATATTTTTCGTTTTGTAATTGTACTTAAAACAGAAGAAGAATTGATCAAAAAAGTTATTACTCAATTGGAAAAGCAAGTAGAAGTAATTGCTGCATTTTATCATACCGATGTAGAAACTATTTTTCAAGAGTCAGCATTATATAAGGTAAAAACAGAAGCCTTATTTCAAAAGAAAAAGGTACATACAATTATAAAGAACAGTCATGCAAGTATAGTAATGGTTTCACCAGAATATTTTGTAATAGAAAAAACAGGCAAAAGAGAAGAGACTGAGAAACTATATACTGATTTAGCTCCTTTTGGAATTTTACAATTTGTTAGATCAGGAAGAATTTCGGTAACTAAAGAACCTATGAGAATAACAGAAATACTAGAAAAAAATAAATAATGAAAAATTACTTTAATAAACTATCAATAAGAGAACAACAATTGCAATTAGGTAAGTGTAGGTTTATGAATTCAGATGAATTCAGTGACGAAGTAAATCTTTTGAAGGATAAAAAAATTGTAATAATAGGATGCGGTGCTCAAGGTCTAAATCAAGGGCTAAATATGCGAGATTCTGGTTTAAATGTTAGCTATGCTTTAAGACAATCTGCCATTGAAAACAATAGAACGTCTCATCAAAATGCTGTTGATAATGAATTTAGTGTGGGAACCTATGAAGAAATGATCCCAGATGCTGATATGGTGATTAACTTAACTCCTGATAAAAATCACACCCAAGTAGTAAGCGCAGTAATTCCGTTAATGAAAAAAAATACCATTTTATCTTATTCACATGGCTTTAACATTGTTGAAGAAGGACTTGAGATAAGAAAAGATATTACAGTAATTATGGTAGCACCAAAATGTCCTGGAACTGAAGTAAGACAAGAGTATTTAAGAGGATTTGGCGTACCCACTTTAATTGCTGTTCATGATAAGAATGATCCATTTGGAAATGGCCTAGCTTATGCTAAGGCTTATGCAGTTGCGACTGGTGGACACCGAGCTGGAGTATTAGAATCATCATTTATTGCAGAAGTAAAATCAGATCTAATGGGTGAACAAACCATTCTATGTGGTGTACTTCAAACTGGATCTATACTTTCTTTTAATAAAATGGTAGAATTAGGCATTGAACCATCCTATGCAGCAAAGCTAATACAGTATGGTTGGGAAACAATAACTGAAGCATTAAAGCATGGTGGTATAACAAACATGATGGATCGACTATCAAATCCAGCTAAAATTGAAGCTTATCGCTTATCTGAAGACTTAAAGCAAATAATGAAACCTTTATTTCATCATCATATGGATGATATTTTATCTGGAACTTTTTCCTCAACTATGATGGAAGATTGGAAAAATAATGATGTGAATTTATTAAAGTGGAGAGCAGAAACAGGTGAAACATCTTTTGAAAAAACGGCTGTTACCTCTAACAACATAAGTGAACAAGAATATTTTGATCATGGGCTATTATTGGTTGCCTTAGTGAGAGCTGGTGTTGAGTTGGCCTTTGAAACCATGACCGATGCTGGAATAAAAGATGCTTCAGCATATTATGAATCACTTCATGAAGCTCCACTTATAGCCAATACAATAGCCAGGAAAAAACTATTTGAAATGAACAATATTATTTCTGATACAGCAGAATATGGATGCTACTTATTTGACCATGCATGTAAGCCACTATTAGCCGATTTCTACACCAATATTACAACAAAACATATTGGTCAAAAATTTACATCTGAAAATGGTGTAGATAATCAAGAATTAATAAAAATAAATGAAGAAATCAGAAATCATCCTGTTGAAATAATTGGCAAGGAATTGAGAAAATCAATGATAGCGATGAAAAAAATCAGTGCATGAAATACCAATTGACTGATATAGAAAATGTAAAAAAAGCTAGTCATAGACTTAAAGAAACTGTACGCAAAACACCATTACAGTATAATGAACGACTAAGTCAATTAACCACGACTAAATTATGGTTGAAAAGAGAAGATTTGCAAGAAGTTCGCTCTTTCAAAATTAGAGGCGCATACAACAAAATAAGTTCACTTAATAATAATGAGAGAAATAAGGGTGTAGTTTGTTCAAGTGCTGGAAACCATGCTCAGGGTGTTGCAAAATCATGTAATCTATTGAAGATAGAAGGTGTAATTTTTATGCCTACCATCACTCCTAGACAAAAAATTGAGCAAGTAAATATGTTTGGGGGGAAATATATTAATGTAATACTTGATGGAGACACCTATGATGACGCTTATGAAGCGGCAAAGAAATATTGCAATAAAAACAACAAAACTTTCATACACCCTTTTGACGATGAATCTGTTATTGAAGGTCAAGCTACATTAGCTTTAGAAATTTTAGAACAAGCAAATGAAAAAATTGATGCCATAATTGTTCCTGTAGGTGGAGGAGGTTTAATTTCTGGGGTACTAAGTGTATTTAAACAATTATCTCCTGAAACTAAAATTATTGGTGTTGAACCAGAGGGAGCACCATCTATGTCCAAATCTTTATCCAATAATACTGTAACATCATTAGATAAAATCGATCCTTTTGTTGATGGGGCATCAGTAAAAAGAGTTGGTGAAATATCATATAACCTTTGCCGAAAATATTTAGATGAAATGCTTCTTGTTCCTGAAGGTAAAATTTGCCAAACTATTCTCAATATGTATAACAAAGATGCTATTGTTGTTGAGCCTGCCGGAGCAATTAGTGTAGCAGCTTTAGAGCTTTATCAAGATAAATTTATAAATCAGCATGTAGTTTGTCTTATATGTGGAAGTAATAATGATATTTCAAGAATGTCTGAGATTAAGGAAAAGGCACTCCTTTATAGAAATTTAAAGCATTACTTTTTGATTAAACTTCCTCAAAGAGCTGGTGCTTTAAAAGAATTTTTAGCAGATGTTCTAGGGCCAAATGATGACATAACTCATTTTGAGTATACTAAAAAACATTACAAAGAAACCGGTGTTGCCATTGTAGGTATAGAACTTCAAAAAGCAAACGAATTAGATGGGCTTATTGAAAGAATGAAGGCACGTGGGTTCTTTAGTGACTATTTAAATAATAAAGAAGACGTAAGGCAAATTTTAATTTAATTTCATTATATTATATCTTGTAATATATATACAATTGAAATTATTCACTTTAATCATATTATTGAGTTACACTGTTTATTTTTCTGCTCAAAATCAATTCTATAAAATAATAAGTACAGGAGGTGAAGACATTCCTCAAAAGGTAATTTCTACAGCAGATGGAGGATCAATAGTTGTAGGTTACACAAAAGACACTCCTAATAATTGGTCAATATTTATACTTAAATACGACATCAATGGTTCTGTCATTTGGAATAAAAAGTATAGTGGCGCTCAAAAAGATCTCGTTCATGACATTAAGCAAACAAATGATGGAGGCTACATTTTAACTGGGAGAACTTGGTCTTTTTTAACACAGGGAGGTGACTCTTTCATAATGAAGATAGACAACACAGGCAATTTAATTTTTTTCAATGTCTTTGATGGACCTAATGATAATCATTATAACGCATCTCACTCTATTTGTGAATTGCCAAATGGGAATTTCATTACTATTGGTCAATATCATATGTTTTTTAATCCTGTTAGGTATGACTGGGAGATTTGTCACTTTGACTCACAAGGAAATATAATCCTAAATAAAACACTTGGATATACCAATGGTGATGAATTTGGTAAAGACATTATTAGTATTGGAAATAATGAATTTTTAATTGGTGGGTTTACTCAAACTTCTCAATGGGGTAAGGATATGGCTAT
This sequence comes from uncultured Flavobacteriales bacterium, assembly GCA_913042175.1. Lineage (GTDB taxonomy): Bacteria > Bacteroidota > Bacteroidia > Flavobacteriales_D > Parvicellaceae. The sequence continues at coordinate 33,738 of CAJWIX010000001.1, read as the reverse complement.
TTTTTATGGAGATAACTCAGGAAATGAGCTAAATTTTATCAATTTTAATAGTCCAAACAATCAACAGGTAATAAAAGTGCTCCAATGCAATGACGGATCATTCTACATAGTGGGTGATGAAGAAAATAACTCATCTCAATTTACAGATTTTAAAGTCATAAAAACAGATCAAAACTTTAATATTCTTTGGGCTAATTCATATGGCACATCATCTTCAGAAAAATGTTTTGATGCAGATATAGATGCCAACGACAACTTATTTTTAATTGGGAGCAGCAATTACAATAATACATTTGGAGATGAAGCTATTGTACTTAAAATTAACCCCAATGGAACTCTATTAGTAAGTAAAAGTTATGGGGGTATAGGAACTCATGCAGGGTTATCAATTTCAACAGATTTAATAGGTGATGTCTTATTATTAAGTGAGATACCTACTTTTTCGGGCAATACTCAGCAAGATGTTAGTCTGATTAAAACAGATAATAATTTATCACATTCATGTATTTTAGATACTTTACCCATTATTACAACAACCAATAATTACACCATTACCAATGGTCATGATGGTACAATTAGTCACACAAACTGGATCAATAGCACAAATCCAATTCCTACAAATAATTTAAATTACACTGAAGAATTTTTTAATCTTGATATTAATGTTGGTCAAGATTTGGTTATTTGTAACAATGATAGTATTCTATTAAATGCTGTTTCAAACTATACCAACTCCGTTATACAATGGGAAAATGGATATCAAAACAATACTTATATATTTCCGAGTATAGACACCAACTATTTTAACGCAAGCGCCTCATTCTTTGGCTGTATTGCATATGACACACTCGCAGTTTACAATGAAATTGATCTGGTTCCATCTATTATAGCAGACACCACCATTGGATGTCCTCCTTTTTCTGTTTCTTTTGAAAACACAACTGACACTTCAGTTACATCATATTCTAGTTGCTCATGGAGTACTAATAATCAAATTTTCAATTTTAACCCCTGCAATTCATATAATTTTGATTACACTTTTTCTTCAGTTGGCTACTATGACGTAACTCTTACTCTCACATCCAACAATAATTGTATCTATACTAATAGTTTTGATTCCATAGTTCAAGTCCTCCCCAATCCGATAGCCGAATTTAACTATAGTCCCTATCAACCCATGATAAATGATCTTCAATTTAATTTCACAAATAACTCCTCCAATGCTACCCAATTTATCTGGAATATTGATCAAAATATTTTTACCAACGAAAACATTTCATTTACTACAAATATGCCATTAGATTTTACTGCTGAGTTAATTGCTTTAAATGATATTGGATGCTCTGACACCACACAAAATAAAATTCAATACTACTACAATGATTATTTTGTCCCCAATTCTTTTTCTCCAAACGGGGACGGTCTAAATGACTATTTTGGAGCCATTGGAGTTGCTAATCAACGTGACTATAATTTACAAATTTATAATAGATGGGGTGAGCTAATTTTTGAATCTTTTGATCCTAATTTCAAATGGGATGGAACTTTTAATAACATTCATTGTCCAGATGGGGTTTATGTTTGGAAATTATATTTTGTGAATGTTAACAATCAGTTTTCTAATAAAAATGGCTATGTTACACTTTTAAGATAATCTATATTAACTTCAAGCATATCTGTAAACCTAGTGGTATAGCAAGGTGATAATTTTTCTTGTTTTAATCTCCATTTTCGATCAAATCCTTGTATAGCCAATCGTACTTTATCTCTGCCCATAGTAGTGTTAATGTAATCTAATGAATGCATAACACGTTGGCGCCTTAATATATCTTGTTGATGAAAAAAACTCAATTGACGAGAGTAATCAGGAACAATATCGCCCACAATTACACCTGCTTTTTTATAGTTAAATCCCTTTTTGTATAATCGTTCAAGTACGGCTAAAGCTTGTTTGGTGATTTCCATACCATCATTTGTTGGAACAGTTAACATAGCTTTTTGAGAGGCGTTGTATTGCTTTGCAGATTCTTTAAAAGGATTGGTCCTAACAAAAACACAAATAGAATGAGCTAAACTTTTTTCTTTTCTGAGCTTCATGGCGCACGTGTTAGCATAAGCAGCAATGGCTTCTTTTAATTCATGTAATTCTTTAGCTTCTATACCAAAAGATCGTGACGTACAAATATTCTTTTTTCTGGCTGTGTCACACTCAATAGCATAACAACTTATTCCTTTAAGCTCCTTTACCATTCTTAGTCCATTAACAGTCATGTTTCTCTTGATCCATGATTCGCTACCATGAGCTAAATCATGAGCAGTATGAAAACCTCTTTCCATTAAAAACTTCGCATACTGACGCCCTACTCCCCAAAGCTCATCTACAGGTATATGTTTTAACACCTCGTTAATGGTCTTAGAGTACTTCATTACAAAAACGCCTTCTTTTTTATACTTTTTAGCTACATGGTTAGCCACTTTAGCTAATGTTTTTGTAGGAGCAATACCTACAGATACCGGTATACCCGTCCATTGTTTAACTTTCGACCTTAAGTCAATAGAAAATTGACGAGGTTTCATTACTCCCTCTAAATCTAAAAAAGCTTCATCAATAGAATAAATTTCTATAGCAGGTACACTTTCTGTTAGTATATTCATTACGCGATTGGATAAATCTCCGTAAAGTGCAAAATTTGAGGAAAAAACATGTACAGCGTATCGATCAAATATGGATTGCATTTTAAAAGCAGGAGCCCCCATTTTTATCCCTAATGCTTTAGCTTCATTACTCCTAGCGATCACACATCCATCATTATTGGATAATACAACAATAGGCTTGTTTTCTAACTTAGGTTGAAAAACGCGCTCACAAGAAGCATAAAAATTATTACAATCTACCAGCGCAATCATACCTTATGTATGATATGCGTAACTACTCCCCAGACCTTAAAGTCCATTTCTTCTGTAATCTGTATTGGCTTAAACGTTTCATTTTCTGGCTTCAAAAAAAGTTGTCTTCCTTTTTTTTGTATTCTTTTTACAGTGAATTCACCATCTAAAACAGCTAAAACAATCGTGTTATTTTTAGGCTCTAATGCACGATCTACTACCATTACATCACCACTAAAAATACCTGCATTTTGCATAGAATCCCCCGTAACACGAACACAAAAAGTAGCTGATGGATGCTGCACCAAATACTCCTGCAAATTCAAATCTAAATCCATAAAATCCTCTGCAGGAGAAGGAAACCCAGCAGGTACTTTAGACTCATAAAACGGGATAGATAACACATCATTGTCTAATGAATAGAAACTTAAGTCTTGGTTTTTGTATATGTTCTTTAATTTATTCACGACAAACTAAATTTCCACTTTTTAGCAAAAAAATAAAACTATCGTTCAAGAATAGTTATTCACAAAATAGGACTACCCCTCATTATCTAACAAAGGACGATCAAGCAGTTCTCCATCGAACCCAATTTGCGTATTTCCCTCCGAAATTTTAACAACATCTTTATCAATCTTTTTAAACTCTGAAGAAGACCGATTGTAGTGGTTAACTGCTGTACCCAATGTGTTCCCTAATTTATCATGGTAAGTTTTATAAGCATTGAGGTGATTACCTAGCTTATCGATGTTTTTCATGATATCTTTTATAGAGTTTTCAATTTTTAAATTATGTAACGCTTTAACTGTGATTTGCAACATAGGGAACAAACTCATTGGAGATACAATCATGACCTTTTTGGTGTAAGCATAAGAAACTAAATCTCTAGAATTAATTTGAAGCGTACCTACTCTACTGTTCAATAAATCTTGGTACAAACCATCTGCAGGAATAAACATATAGGCGTAATCCGTTGTTTTCTCAGTTGGACGAATGTATTTAGCTGTTTCATCAATACGTGACTTTATGTCTTCTTTAAAACGTTTTTCTAACACAGTAATTTCAGCCGCATCTGAACTTTCTACCATCTTATTATAATTATCCAATGAAAATTTGGCATCAACTGGTATAATATACTCTCCTGCTCGAACGATGGCATCAACTGCCTCACCGCTAGAGAAACTGTATTGCATTTGAAAAAGTTCTGGAGGCAATACATTCGCCAATAAATTCTCCAGTTGGATTTCGCCAAGAATACCTCGTTGCTTTTGGTTACCTAAAATTTTTTCTAATGTTTTCATCTGATTAGCAAAACTCAACACCTGTTCATTGGTTCCTTTTATTTTTTCCAACTCTTTAGTTACTTCTGTAATTACTTTATTAGAATCTGCAAATTGTTTTTGCATGTCTGTTTTGGATGATTTATGAAAATCATTGATTTCCTTGTTAATCCCGGTAAGCTTTTGATCAATTTCCAATCGACTTTTCTCAGCATCTTGACTTAATTCCTTCCTAACCTCTTGAATTTCTTTTCTTAATTCGGCATTGAGTTGAACCAATAATTCTTGAGACTTTCCACCATCATCCTTCTTTCGCGCAATTAAAAAAACAACGGCAAACAACAAGACAACTAGAATTATAATGATTAAAATATCCATAAATAATATTTAAAACGAATTTAATTATTTATGAATATATAAAAGGAGAACGTAATATTTTTAAGTTCTTTTCCTATTATTACGCTTCAAAATAATTTTTGCAATGGGTAAACCAATTTTAAACGAGCTTTTCGAAACTAAAAACAAGCATATTGAAGAAGTTCCTGCCATAGATAAAGAAGAATTTATCAAAGCAGTTAAAAGTAGACGAAGTGTACGAAATTTCACAGATGAACCCGTATTAGAAAAAGATATGCGTGAATGTTTGGAGTTAACTTTATTAGCTCCTAATTCTTCAAATCTTCAGCCTTGGGAATTTTATTGGGTACGCAGTGCTACAAAAAAGGAAAAGTTAATCAGCTATTGTTTGGGGCAACCAGCAGCATCTACTGCACAAGAATTAGTGGTGGCTGTGGCAAGACCAGATTTTTGGAAAGTGAATCAAAAAAGAATGTTAGCACTCATTGATGAAATGGGTGAAAAGGCACCAAAGTCGGTGAAAAAATACTATGGAAAAATAGTTCCACTTGCTTATCAACAAGGGTTTTTATCTGTTAAAGGATACATCAAAAAAATAGCCATGGAATTTAGAGGACTAAAAAAGCCAACTCCAAGAGAACCCTATAATAAAAAAGGCATGTCAGTTTGGGCCCATAAGTCAACTGCGTTAGCATGTGAAAATTTAATGCTATCACTCAGGGCATATGGATATGACAGCTGCCCAATGGAAGGAATGGATTCTACAAGAATTAAAAAACTACTTGGCTTAAATTCTCCTGCTGAAATTAGTATGGTTATTAGCGCTGGAAAAAGAGCTGAAAATGGGGTTTATGGAAAACAAATAAGATTCGAAAGTAAATACTTTATTCATGAAGTTTAAATTCTTCCAATTATTAATTGTTTTTATTTTTTCAGCAAGCATTCCCGCTCAAGACCTTGACTTTAAAAAAGGATTAATCCAAAAAATGATTGAAGCCATTGATAAACATAACCAATTAGAGTTTACAATGTTCAGAAGCGAAAGAAATGAAAAGGGTTTTACAGACGGAGAGTTTTATGCTAAAGTTCAAAATGTACCATTTAAACTATACATAAAAAATGACAAACCAAGACCTGGATCAGAAGTGTTATATATTGAAGGGAGAAATGACAACCGTGCTCTAATAAACCCTAATTCATTTCCATATTTTAGTATTTCAATGGACCCTGACAATAATATTCTATTGGCTGGTGGGCATCATTCCGTAAGAGAAGCTGGTTTTATGCTATTGAGTAACATGTTTAAAAAATACCAAAAACAATATGGAGATTTACTATACGAGATGACTACTTACAATGGGTTGTACAAATGGAACGAAAGAAAATGCCATAAGATTACAATTGAATATGCTGACTATAAAACCATAAATTATACCCCAAAAAAAGGGGAAACACTATATACAATTTCCAGAAGCCAATTACTCAATATTGGAAAACTAAGAGAATACAATAAAGATTATGATGACGATGACATTTTAGATAAAGATGACTTAATTACAATCAATAGTGTTTACGCCAAAAAAGCTGTACTATTAATAGATACAGAAAATTATTTTCCAATATATCAGCTCATACATGACGAAAACGGCCTGTATGAAAAGTATTATTATAAAAATTTAAAAACTGACGTGAAATTTGAAAATGAAGAATTTAACAGAGATTTTTCAGAATATAATTTTTAGTGGATATTTAAATTTGATTTATAATAAATATTTTACATTTGCGGCATGACAATTGAAGTGCTAAAATCAAAAATTCACAGAGTAAAAGTTACTGATGCTGACCTAAACTACATTGGCAGTATTACTATTGATCTTGATTTAATGGAAGCTGCTAACTTGATTGCTGGTGAAAAAGTGCAGATAGTTAACATTAATAATGGTGAAAGATTAGAAACTTATGTCATTCCCGGTAAAAGAGGTTCTGGTGAAATAGCACTAAATGGGCCTGCTGCAAGAAGAGTTGCTAAAGGTGATATAGTCATTATCATTTCATATGCCACCATGGATTTTGAAAAAGCAAAATCATTTGAACCCACTGTAATTTTTCCTAACGAATTAACCAATAAGTTAATTTAACATATACAACAATACTACTTATTAAGTTAAAAGTTCTTCTATTAAACTCTTTAATATTAAATTAAAGGTGTGAAAAGAAGAGATTTTGTTAAAGTCGGTGCTCTCGGTTCTGCAGCCTTAATAACCAATAGTTGTTCCAATACTAGTTCAAGTAACAATGAACAGTCAATTTTATTGACAAAATCCAAAGAAATTAAAGTTGTTTCTACCTGGATCTCTGGTATAGATGCCAACAAAGAAGCTTTTCGAATTCTACAATCTAATGGTTCTGCCATAAATGCTATAGAGAAAGGACTTAACATAACAGAGTCTGATCCAGAAAACACAAGTGTCGGTTTAGGAGGAATGCCAGATGCCAATGGTCTAGTTACGTTAGATGCATCAATAATGGATCATAATTACAATTGTGGTTCAGTTACATATCTACAGAACATTGAACATCCCATTTCTGTTGCAAGAAAAGTAATGGAAGAAACTCCACATGTAATGTTAAGCGGTAAAGGAGCATATGAATTTGCTCTCGAGCAAGGATTTAAACACAAAAATTTACTCACAGACAGCTCATTACAAAAATGGCAGGAATGGAAAGATAAAAAAACATTAAATCTACCCATAATTAATCATGAAAATCATGACACAATTGCCATGATTGCTCAGGATGAAAATGGAAATTTAGCTGCTGGATGTACCACAAGTGGGTGGGCATACAAAAAGCATGGACGAGTTGGTGATTCACCCATAATTGGAGCAGGAATTTTTGTAGACCCTGAAATTGGAGCTGCATGTGCCACTGGCCTAGGAGAGGCTATCATTAAAATTTGCGGTAGCCATACTATTGTTGAACAAATGAGAAATGGTCTTTCTCCAGAAGAAGCTTGTAAGGTTGCCATTGAACGAATTAAAAAATCATCCCACTCATTAGATAATTTACAAGTAGGTTTCATAGCTATGAATGTAGCTGGTGAAGTTGGAAGCTATAGCATGTATTCCGGTTTTGATTTCGCACTACATGATGAAAATAGAGCTGAACTCATTAAAAGTGATTATGAGTTTGAATGGGAATAAATTAATTAATTCTTATTTCGTCAAAAAATAGCCAAGTATCTCCTCCAGCCCCTAAGTGCCAATTAGGACATTTTCCATAATTTTTCGCCACCACTTTTACGTATCTCCCCAATGTTGATTTGGTTAATTTAGATTCAAAGACATGAGTCATAGATCTATCTTCATTATCGGGGAAAACATGTGCTTTCTTATCTACAAATTGAAATTCTTTTCCATCCTTCGAAACATAAAATTCTACTTCTTTTGGAAACCAAATCCATGAACGTATATCTTGTAAAGCCCCAACACTAATAGAATTAATTTTTGTTGGATTTTTTAAATCAACAATTGCTTCAAAATCTACATTATGATATCCTTGCCATAGGCCAGTCATAAAATTATTGGGGCCAGTTAAACCATCTATTAATGCCTTAGCTCCACCACCAGTATATTGGTTGCTGTAATTGTTTTTTAAAGTGATTTCATAGTCTTGATCATGTTTAATATATGTTGCCTTCTCAATTTTACTTTTTACACCATTAAAATATGCTATGGCGCTAATTGAAGTAGAATTAGAAATTATAATCGGATTTTTATAAAAAGTAGACATATTATTTTCACCTAATCCATAAAGAATAGAGTCACATTGATAACAATCTATTGATATACTAAGCGTATCCATAAATGTTTTAGACGCTGCTTTTATTACAGGGTTTGGTGTAATGATATTTGAAGAAATTTTAGTGGTGTAATAATCACTAATGGACCAATTATTAGACGAATCAGAGGTGGTATAGACAACCAAATCACCACCTTTCATGATTTCGTCTATGTGCAAGTAGTTTCTATCCATTAATTTACCATTTAACTCAACTTTTGTAATATAAATTTCGTCATTATCTGCAGCAGTTTTTTTAATGGAAAAAGAGTGTCCATTTTCTAATTTTAGAGAAGCTGAATTAACTAAGGGGGTTTGTATTACATAATAGGGATCTCCAGGATTAATATCAAATAAACCTATTGCACTGAGTACATACCATGAAGACATTTGACCACAATCTTCATTTCCTACAATACCAGTTGGAGAGGAAGAATACATATCATTTAAAATTTTATGCACCATGTATTGTGCTTTCTCTGGCTTCCCAATACAATTGTATAAATAAGCCATGTGATGACTGGGCTCATTACCATGAGCATATTGACCAATTAAACCGGTAATATCAGCTTGATGTCTTCCTTCAAGTTTTGATTCATTGTTAAAAAGACCATCTAAATGTTGTTCAAAATTATCTTTACCACCATGACTTTCAATTAAACCTGCAATATCATGAGGAACAAAGAATGCATATTGCCAACCATTTGCCTCAGTGTAGTTAAAGTTCACTTCTGAAGGAATAAAATTGGACTTCCAAGTTCCATTGTATTTAGGTTGCATAAATCCAGTTTCAGGATTAAATATATTTTTATAGGATTGTGCCCTAGATATGAATGAGTTAAAAGATATAGAATCATTCATTTCCTTTGCTAATTGAGCAATACACCAATCATCATAAGCATACTCTAATGTTTTTGAAACAGATTCCGATTCGTCATGAGAAGGAATATACCCATGTTTTAAATAAGAAGGTATACCCAAAATATTTCTACTGGCAATGGATAACATACCATTGTATAATGAAGCATAATCATTAAACTGAATTCCTTTAACATAAGCATCAACTATAGCAGAAACAGAGTGATAACCTATCATACAACCTGTGTAATTGGCTGACAATTCCCAAATTGGCAGTTGACCTCCATTTTTGTATTGATTATTGAAGGTGTTGAGAAACAAAGCTGTTTTATCTCTATATATAATATTGTAAAGAGGATGAGTAGATCTAAAGGTGTCCCACAATGAAAAAACAGTATAATTAGGCTTATCATCGTGGTGAATTTTAAAATCTGTACCTCTATAAGACCCATTTACATCACTTATCAAGTTTGGCGCTATAGCACTGTGGTAAAGTGAGGTGTAAAAAATAGTCTTAATGCTGTCATGATTGGTTTCAATTTGAATTTTATCCATTTCTTTTCTCCAACTATCTTCAGCCTCAAGTCTGTATTGATTAAAATCCCAGTGTGACGCTTCATGCATGAGATTATTTTTGGCATTTTCTTCACTAACAGTTGATATTCCAACTTTCACCATTAATTCATCTTTTTCCAAATTTTTAAAAGTAATGACGGCCTTAGTTGGAGCATTCGTGTTATTATACTCAATATGATAATCAGATGAAAAATCCATACAGAAATAGAAAAACTGTTTATTGGCCCATGAACTTGAAATTCTGCTGCCTGTCAATTGATTATCTTCATTTATTGACAAATTCCAATCTAATAATTTATCACGATGTTCCAAATCTATAATCAACCGTGCATCCTGTGAATTCTTGTAAGTATATTTATGAATTCCTACCCTATCAGTACAAGTTAACTTTGCAGTAATTTGATGTTTGGAAAGGACTACTTCATAAAAACCTGCTTTGGCCGTCTCATTTTTCTTATCAAATAATGAGGAATAACATAACTCATTGTTATCATTATATCCATTATTAAAAGTAAGTTCCCCTGAGAATGGCATAATAAGTAAATCGCAATAATCACCAATACCAGTACCACTAAGGTGTGTATGAGAAAATCCATATATAATGCTATCAGAGTAATGATAACCTGAACAACCATCCCAACCTTCAATTCGGGTATCAGGACCTATTTGAACCATACCAAATGGCCTGGTCGGACCTGGAAAAGTATGTCCATGTGCTCCAGTACCAATAAAAGGATTGATGTATTTAAGAACATCACTATTACTTTTACTACAACAAGTAATTGCAGCAAATAAAGAAATGTAAAAGAAATATTTAGTCAGTCTCAACACCTTGTTTTGCTAAAATATTTTTAGTCATGTATGCGTAAATTAACAAATAAAGAAAACAAAAAACAGCTATCCAATATGAAGGTTGAATTCCAATTATATCTGCCAACTTTCCCTGTATAGGAGGAATAATTGCTCCACCCAAAATCATCATTATTAAAAAAGCTGAACCCTGAGAAGTGTACTTACCAAGATTTCTGATACTTAAAGAAAAAATACAAGGCCACATAATTGAGCAAAACAAACCACCACATAAAAAGGCATACAGAGCTAAATTTCCATGAGCAAAAAGACCAATTAACATTCCTAATACGCCCAGTAAACTAAAAATTTTCAATGTGCGAACAGGAGCATCTTTTGCAAGAAAGAAGCCACCAATTTGTACTGCAACACAAATTGAAAAAGCTATTATATCTACCATTGTATAAGCACCAAAGTTCACAAGAAGAATAACGCCAAAAGCTATGTATGGAACCAATATATAAAGTACTTTTTTCAAACCTTTAGTTGGATTAAATACAGTAATGGCACCAACCCATCTACCTATCATTAAACCACCCCAATACAATGATATGTAAGGGGCAATTTCGGCATCATTCATTACTTTAAGTCCTAGTGGATTTAGTTTTTTTGTTTCATCTGAAACAAACTTGAGTAATTCGCCTAAATTACTTTGTATAGTTACTTCTACTCCAACATAGGTGAAAATGGCTATCATTCCCAGTAAGAGTTGAGGTTTTTGCATAGCACCCCATCCAGATGGGTTCTTGGAAGATTGCCAGTATGCAAAGATTAATCCAACCAAAATAATTAATAAAGAAATCACTAGTAAAAGCAATCTTTTTTCTTCAATATGCTCTTTGAAAAAACTTAAATCAGTTGAACCATAAGATACAAATACAAGAGCAAAACATACACTTATAACTGCTGTTATTAACAACAAAATTACCATGGCCTTTCTGGCTGTTTCAAAAGTAGTTTCGCCATCAGCTGATGGTAATTTTTTAGAAAAATAAAATAAAGCTGCTGCTCCTAAGAATAATGCTGTAACACCTAAATACAAATACTGTATGGTGGAAATTTGGATTTTGCCCTCATTAATTAAGTTATTTAATTCATCTCCGCTTAAAGGAGTACTTCCAAAAATTATTAATGCCACTACAATTGGACCAATGGTGGTGCCAAAAGAATTGACTCCTCCAGCTAGGTTAAGTCTATGAGAACCTTTGGCTGGATCACCAAGAGAAATAGCAAATGGTTGAGCCGCAGTTTGTTGTAAGGAAAATCCTAGTGCCACAATGAAATAGGCAATTAATACATAATAAAACACTTCTGCATCACCCATTTGTGCATTATTTACTGCAGGCAACACGGCCAATGCGCCTAAAGAGGATATAAGTAATCCATAGATAATTCCATTTTTATAACCCCATTTATTTAATACATCTTTTCCGGTTGTACTGGAAACCACAAATAATGCTAACGCTCCAAAATAATAAGCACCATAAAAAGCAAAATCAACCAATTGAGATTGGAATTGATCAATATTAAAATAAGTTTTACAAAATGGAATAAATACTCCATTGGAAGCAGCTATAAAACCCCAAAAAAAGAAAACGGTTACTAAGGTAGATAAGGCTGAGTAGTTTGTTTTTTGTGTCATTGATAATTATGATTAAAATTGGATAGTTTGAAATCAAATAATAAGATTAGCACACTAAATTAATCATGAAATCTATAAAACCAATTTTTAATAAAAAATACTGAAATTGAATGTTAGAATATTTATTTAGTAAATTTTGTTTAACTTTGTTATTGTTTTTTTAAACAAAAAGATTTTAAATTAATTTACATTTGCAAAAAATTTTTTATGACACCAAAACCAATTAAAGGATTTTCAAAGCTATCTAAAGAAGCTAAGATGGAATGGATTGCCAATGAGTATCTTGGTGGCGATGATAGATGTATTGGGTTATTGAAAAGCTATTGGCATGAGGACAAGAATGTACAAAAGATACATGACGAGTTCATTGAAAACACCATTACAAACTTTTACATCCCATTTGGTATAGCACCCAACTTCTTAATTAATGATAGAGTCTTTTGTATCCCTATGGCTATTGAAGAAAGTTCTGTAGTTGCAGCATCTGCCAAAAACGCATCATTTTGGTTAGAAAGAGGCGGATTTAAGTCTGAAGTAATCTCTACTACTAAAATTGGTCACGTTCATTTCGCTTGGTATGGTGATTTTAAAAAATTAAAAGCATTATTTAAGCAAATTAAACCTAAGTTTTTTCAAGAAACTGAAAAAATGACGGCTAATATGAGAGCTCGTGGAGGGGGAATATTAGATATTGACATTGTTAATAAAACTGACTTAGAGCCGAACTACTATCAACTCGTAGCTAAATTTGAGACTTGTGAAGCGATGGGAGCTAATTTCATCAATAGCTTATTAGAGAAATTTTCTAAAATTCTTGAAAGAGAAATTCAAGAAAGTAATTTTACAGAAGAGGATAAGCGTGTTGTAATTATTATGTGTATTCTAAGTAACTACACACCTGAATGTTTGGTTAAATGTGAAGTTTCTTGTCCTATTGAAGAATTAAATGTAGACCCAAGTATTGATCCAAACGAATTTGCTAAAAAGTTTGAACAAGCTATTCATGTTGCCAACATTGAGCCTTACAGAGCAACTACACATAATAAAGGTATTTTTAATGGTATTGATGCTGTAGTCATAGCAACTGGAAACGACTTTAGAGCTATTGAAGCATGTGGCCACACATATGCCTCTAAATCAGGGCAGTATCGAAGTCTAACCCATGTTGACATAAAAGATGGCCAGTTTAAATTTTGGATTGAAATACCTATTGCAGTTGGAACTATTGGCGGTTTAACTGCGCTGCATCCTATGGTTAAGTTTTCTCACCAATTATTGGGTAATCCAAATGCTCAAGATTTGATGAAAATAATGGCAGCAGTAGGACTAGCACAAAATTTTGGTGCAGTCAGATCTTTAGTAACTACGGGTATACAGAAGGGTCACATGAAAATGCACTTATTAAACATCCTAAATCAATTAGGGGCTACTGAAGAAGAACGAGAAAAAATCAAATTTCATTTTAGGGATAAAGTTGTTTCACACAGAGATGTTGTAGATGAATTTTGCAAACTAAGAGGCATTAAGAATAAATCTAAAGTGAATCAGGGTTCTTGAAGTCCTTCCACGCCAACGGTAAATTACTTATCACAGGAGAATATTTAATTCTTAAAGGAGCTAAATCTCTTGCTATACCTACCAAATTTGGTCAATCATTGCATTACGATAAAACAAAAAATGATTCATTGTTAGTATGGAACAGTCTTGACAATAATAATAAAACCTGGTTTAGTGCAACATTTGACCTTATTAAATCAGCGATAGTAAATACAAGCAATGACCAAAAAGCTGAATTTCTTCTAAAGATATTAGTCCAAGCACAACACTTAAGTAATGAATCAAAAGTAAAATCTGGTGAAATTGTTACTAATCTTAATTTTGAAAGAAATTGGGGGCTTGGCTCTAGCTCCACACTAATTTGGAATATTTCAAAATTATATGAAATCAATCCAATGAAATTGCATTTTTCTGTTTCAAATGGTAGTGGATACGATGTTGCTTGTGCTGGATCAGACTTACCTATCACTTATACGCTTAAAAACCATAATGAGTCTGAGGTCAATACTATGAAGTGGGATCCTGATTTTAAAAAAGAAATTCAGTTTGTATTTCTCAATAAAAAACAAAATAGTCAAACTGAAGTAGACAAATTCAATAAGGCATTTATAAATAGCGAAGACATAAAACACGCTAGTAAATTAACTGAAGCCATTATTAGGTGTCATGATCTAAATGATTTTGAAAAACTTATTGACAACCACGAAAAGCTACTTGGAAAGTGTTTAAATCAAATTCCTGTAAAAGAAAAAATTTTTAGTGATTACCCTGGTGCCATTAAATCTCTAGGTGCTTGGGGAGGTGATTTCATTCTAGCAACAAGAAAAAATCACACCTATTTTCACGAAAAAGGATTTAATACAGTATTTTCATTTGAGGATATGATTTTATCATGAGCGAAACAAAATTCACATACAAACCAAATGGACAAATCATTAAAAAAGGTTCCATTTCTGTTCAAAGCCCATCAAATATTGCATTGGTAAAATATTGGGGGAAAAAACCAGTACAAATTCCAACAAATACTTCTATTAGCTTTACGTTAAATAATTGCCATACTATAACCACGCTTAATTTTGAAAGAGCTTCAAAATTTGAAATAGATCTATTTGTTGACAATAAAAACAACACTCAATTCTTACCCAAAATTGAACAGTTTTTTGAAAGAGTAAAAGATTACATTCCTTATATTTTTGACTACAAACTTAAAATTGAAACAAAAAATACATTTCCTCACAGTAGTGGAATAGCTTCTTCCGCATCAGGTTTTAGTGCATTAGCCTATGCTATTGTACAACTTGAACAAAAAATAGCTGAACTTACTACTCAACAAGTTATGGATAAAGCATCTTTTCTTAGCCGATTGGGCTCAGGCAGTGCTTGTAGGTCAATTTATGGACCATTAGCTATTTGGGGGGAACATCAAGACATTAAAAATTCATCAGATTTTTACGGAATGGCTTACGATAACGTTCATGATGTTTTTAAAAGCTACCAAGACACTATTTTACTCATTGATAAAGGACAAAAGAAGGTAAGTTCTACCGTTGGTCATGGGCTAATGAAAAATCACCCCTTTGCTGAACAACGATTTTCACAAGCTCAAAACAATATCAAAAAATTACTCCAAGCTTTAAAAGATGGTGACGTAAATGATTTTATACAAATTACTGAAAGTGAAGCACTTACACTTCACGCTATGATGATGACCTCCAATCCATATTTTATACTAATGAGGGAGGGAACATTAGCTACCATCAATAAAATATGGGAATACAGAAACAAGGCTAACGTCCCAATTAGTTTCACATTAGATGCTGGAGCAAATGTTCATTTGCTTTATCCAAAGCTTTATTCACAACAAGTACTTGATTTTATTCAAAAAGAATTAATTGTTTATTGCGAAAATGAGCAGTATATTTGTGATCATATTGGTCAGGGTACCAAATTAATTGAAGCAAACTATGATTAAAGAATCTTTATACTATGGAAAAATTCTTCTTTTTGGAGAATATGGTATTATTCAAGATTCTATGGGCTTATCTATCCCTTATACTGATTATAATGGTCAATTTTTATACAGCAAAAGTCCCTCTACATATTCAACAAAATCTAACCAATCTTTGTTGAATTACTACAATCATCTTATTTCTCTAAAAAGAGATGAAAATCTACCATGCGACCTCAATTTAGACAAGTTTAAAGAAGAATTAGATCACGGTCTATATTTTGACTCGTCTATTCCTCAAGGTTTTGGCATTGGTAGCTCTGGTGCAATTGTAGCAGCAATTTATGATAAGTTTTGTAAATCTGACAAAATTGATGCAAATAACAAGATTTCAAATGAAGACATACTAGCCCTAAAAAAAATATTCAGTAGCCTTGAAAGCTATTTTCATGGCACAAGTTCCGGTTTAGATCCTCTAATTTGTTATTTAAAGATTCCCGTTCTCATTAAATCTAAAAATGAAATAGGTACGGTTGGTATTCCAGATTCTGCAGAAGGTCAAGGAGCCATATTTTTATTAAATACTGGTCAAGTTGGTAATACCCAACCATTAGTACAACATTTTCTTGAAAAATGTAAAGAAGAAGGTTTTCGGAATATGCTCAAAAACAAATTCAAGAAATATAATGATGCAAGTATTGAAGCCTTTCTTAAAAATGAAGGGAAATCATTACTTAAAAATGTCAAGTCATTATCAAAGGTTTTATATGAACATTTTCAACCCATGATTCCTAAGATTTACAGGGAGTTATGGAAAGAAGGAATTGAAAGTAACGCGTATTATCTCAAGTTATGTGGCTCTGGTGGTGGTGGTTTTATACTTGGATTTACCGAAAACTTTGAAGTAGCTCAAGATAAATTGAGTGATTATCAGCTAGATGTCATCCATAGATTCTAAATCTATTCAACAACAACCCTCTAAAAAGTCAATTTTCATAAAATTATTGGCCCTACTTTCTATTGTAAGATGGTATAATATCTCCTTAATCATAGTTAGCCTATATTTCGTTCAAATCTTTATGTTCAATACGGCAAAACGATTTTTTTTCACACTTCAAAGTCTTGATACGCACTTTTATGTCTTGTCTATTGTTCTAAGCATCATGGGAGGCTATCTAATTAATGCTTTCTACGACTTTGAGAAAGACATGATCAACCATCCTAACAAGACTTATTTTAACAGAGTTGTCAGTAAAAAAAGCTGCCTAAACCTTTATGTTTTTTGTGTTTTATCAAGCATAATTCTGGCTTATTTTATTAACTATAAAATTTGGATTTTTATAAGTATGCTCAATGTTGCTTTGTGGATATACTCGCACAAACTCAGAAAAAAACCTTTACTTGGTGAAATAAGTGCCTCTTTACTAATGATAAGTTTTTTTGTGGGCATCAGTGTGCTTTATATGAAAATTGACAAAACACTAATTATTTTTTCAACTTACATTTTCACGATAGATTTAACTCGAGAAATCATTAAAAAAATGATCTCACTTAAAGGAGATTTAATTGTTGGGGAAAAAAGCATACCTATATTATTTGGTATTAAAAGTTCAAAATATATCATTTTTTACATGATGATAAGCTCAATTCTAGCTATTCTGACACTATTACCAATAATAATTGAAACTTTTATTTCAATTTATTTTATCATTTCTCTTTTAATAATAACTGTAAATATTTATATGCTACATCATGCACGAAATGCAAAACACTATGAACGAATTAATACATGCTATAAACTAATAATAGGACTTGCCATTTTATCTATTGTACTATATTAGTCGTAATGAAATTTAACCTTCTTTTACCAATATTGATTTTAACTTCATGTAACCAAAATATGAACGAAAAAATAATCCCACCTGTATGTGAAAAGCATCCTAAAGTCCTTTCTATACATAATGACCAAAGAACAGACAATTATTTCTGGCTAAACAATAGAAAAGACAGCAAAGTAATAGACTATCTCAATGCAGAAAACAATTACACTAATAAAGTACTTGAGGACACTGAAAATTTGCAAGAAAAGCTTTATAAAGAACTAAAAAGTAGAATAAAGAAAGATGATAAAAGTGTTCCATATGAATGGCACGATTATATATATTGGAGAGAGTTCAAGGAAGGAAATGAATATCCAAAATATTGGAGAAAAAAAATAAATAGTAGTGAAGATGAACTACTTATCGATTGTAATCCAATAGCTGAAAAATATGATTATTTTGATTTTGGTGATTATGACATCTCCACCAACAATGAGCTAATGGCTTACAGCATTGACACACTATCTAGAAGAATATACCAAATACATATTAAAAACCTTAAAACTGGTGAACTATATCCAGAAACATTAGAACAAACAACAGGGTCAGTCACATGGGCAAATGATAACAAGACCTTATTTTATGTTAAACAGGATTTAAAAACCCTTCGATCATTTCAGATTTATGCTCACCAACTTGGGACCAGTCAAAAAGAAGATGTGTTAGTTTATGAAGAAACTGATGAAACGTTTTATTGTTCGGTGTATAAGTCAAAATCTGAAAATTATGTTATCATAAATTCGTCAAGCACATTAAGTGACGAATATCGAATAATCAATGCAAATGAACCTCAAAATACACCTATCCTATTTCATGAAAGGGAAAGAGGACTAGAATATAGTATTTACAGTCATTATAATGGGTTTTATATCCTTACCAATCAAGATCATGAAAACTTTTCCATCAAATTTTGTAATGAAAACAAAACTGACAAGAAAAACTGGAAAACTATAATCGAAGGCAGGGATAGCACTTTAATTGAGGGGATTGATGTTTTTCAAGATTACATGGTTATTTCTGAACGTAAAAATGGATTAGTTAATCTTCAGGTTATTGAATTAAAAAACCTAAAATCACATTATATACCTTTTGATGAGCCAACTTATGTAGTTCAAACAACAACTAATTTAAATTTAGATACTAAAAAACTACGTTTTGCATACACCTCAATGATAAACCCTGGTTCAATTTATGAATATGATTTAGAGAATGGAGAAACTAAGACCCTCAAAACAAAAGAAGTCTTAGGAGGCTATGATGCAAATCAGTTTATCTCTGAGAGAATTTGGGCAGAGGTCAGAGATGGTGTTAAAGTACCCATATCCGTTGTTTACAAAAAAGGAATTAAACTGGATAAAAGCAATCCTACACTAATTTATGCCTATGGTTCTTATGGCTACAGCATGGATGCTACATTTAGCAGCAATAGACTAAGCTTACTGAATAGAGGTTTTGTATTTGCTATTGCCCATATAAGAGGAGGAGAAGAATTGGGCAGACAATGGTACGAAAATGGAAAATTATTAAAAAAGAAAAATTCATTTTATGATTTTATTGATTGTAGCAAAACACTAATTGAAAAAGGTTTTTGTAGTGAAAAAAACCTATATGCAGCAGGTGGTAGTGCTGGGGGATTATTAATGGGTGCGGTTATAAATATGGAACCTAATCTATACCGTGGTGTAATAGCACATGTACCATTTGTTGATGTAGTAACTACCATGCTAGATGAAACTATACCATTAACAACTGGTGAATATGATGAATGGGGAAATCCAAACAACAAAGAATATTATGACTACATGAAGTCATATTCTCCTTATGATAATGTAGAAGAAAAAAACTATCCTAATTTATTGGTGACTACAGGACTTCATGACTCACAAGTACAGTATTGGGAGCCTGCAAAATGGGTAGCAAAACTAAGAGAATTAAAAAAAGGTGAAAATTTACTTTTACTCAAAACCAATATGAATACTGGTCATGGTGGTGCATCTGGACGTTTTGAATATTTAAAGGAAATTGCTTTTGACTATGCCTTTTTATTTAAGCTTGAAGGAATTAATAATTAACATTTTCCAAAATTTCATCGATTATTTTACTTGGATTTTTGTTTGTTGCTTGAATGGTAACATGTGCCTTTTCGTAATGAGAAATTCTATTTTGTAAAAATTCTTCAAATTGGATAATTTGATTGGAAAATAATGGACGATTGTTTTTGTTCTTTAATCTAGCAAAAAGTAATTCTACATCAGTATCTAAATAGACGGTTAACCCATTTTGCTTTAACAAATCTATATTGTTAAAGTAACAAGGCATACCACCACCAGTGCTTATAACGTGTTGATTTGATGGTAAATCTCTAATGATGTCTTTTTCCATTTTTCTAAAAACATCTTCCCCTTCATCATTGAAAATTTCATGAATTGATTTACTGTGCATATTAGCTATAGCGGTATCAGTATCTAAATGAGAATAACCTATTTTTTCAGCCATTTTTTTACCAAGAGTAGTTTTACCGCACCCCATCATACCAATAAGCAAAATGTTGTGACCTTTTGGTAAATCAATCATTTTTATCGAAAATTTTCAGATAGTTTGTCACCTGATTTACATATTCTTTATAATCTGCAGGATCAGTTTCTATCATAAGGTCGTAGAATGGTTTTTTTTCATCAGAAAAACTACCAACCTTGAAGGGTGATTTTGAAAATAATAATACCAAACGTAAAGGAACTATTCTCTTTTGTGTCAAGTCAATCAATATATCAAAAGTTTCATTCATGAAGTTTCTAACTATACTGTTGTTTGGCAAACCATAATAATTGAGGTCCTCCAATGTGAAAAAATCAAGCCCTAATCTACTTTTTAAAAAAAATGGCTCATCTTTTAATGGATAAAAAGCCAAAATTTTGAGGTTTGGAATTGCATACTCCTTTTTTAAAAAATCAATGATTTCAACCAATGAATTGTAGTCATCTTT
Source organism: uncultured Flavobacteriales bacterium (assembly GCA_913042175.1). GTDB lineage: Bacteria > Bacteroidota > Bacteroidia > Flavobacteriales_D > Parvicellaceae. The sequence goes on along the minus strand of CAJWIX010000001.1, from coordinate 13,082 downwards.
TGATCTAATTTCACAAAGCATTCCCATAGATTTAGCATCTTCAATATTACAAGACCTCATTGTCCTATTGGATTTTTTTTTCAAGTGTTTAGATATAACACGTTCTCCCCAATAATATTTAAACCTTGTAAAAGAAAACTTCATGACAGAATGAATAGTTACTATAAATGTATAAATTCCCTCAGAATAATGAACCTTGTCCCTCTATCATTTGGTTTTGATTAGAGCTCTTTAGACCAATTAATACCAAAAAATCGTTTTCAGAAACCATCTCAATTTTCCATTTTTGGGCTTTTTCCAATTTAGAAGGACCCATATTCTCACCTACCACCAATAGATCAGTTTGCGCACTAACAGATGAACTATTTTTACCACCATGATCTACAATCATTTGTTTAATTTCATCTCTAGAATATTGGGTAAACTTTCCTGATACTACAACTTTTTTTCCAACCAAAACAGAAGAAATCAGGGTAGTTTTTTTATTTAACTGTTCCATTTGAACCCCATGGCTTTTTAACCTCTTAATCAGATCAAGATTATTATCATCTCTGAAAAATTCTAACACAGAAATAGCAATTTTATCTCCAATTTCATCCACATTTGCCAGCTCCTCCTCGTTGGCATTAATTATAGCGTCTATATTTTTAAAATGATCAACTAATTTTTTTGCAACAGTTTCACCTACATATCTAATACCTAATGCAAAAAGAAATTTAGGAAACGGAACGTTTTTTGACTCTTCAATTCCATTGATGATATTATCAACAGATTTTTCAGCCATTCTTTCAAGAGGAAGTAAGTCAATTTTTTTTAGCTCATATAAATCTGCAATGTTATTTATAAGTCCAGCATTGAATAGTTGTTCAATAGTCTCGCTTCCAACTCCATCAATGTTCATTTGTTTTCTACCGATGTAATGGATCATCTTGCCCTTAATTTGAGGTGGACATTCATTGGAATTAGGACAATAATGCTGTGCTTCACCCTCATCCCTTATGAGTATACTATTACATTCTGGACAATTTTCAATGAAATTGAATGATTCACTATTGGAACTTCTTTTTGATTTGTCTACTCCTACAATCTTTGGAATTATTTCTCCACCTTTCTCTACATATACCGTGTCTCCAATTCTCAAATCTAGTTTTTGAATTTGATCTTCATTGTGTACGCTTGCCCTCTTAACAATTGTTCCACTTATTTCAATAGCACTTAAATGAGCTACAGGTGTAATTGCGCCTGTTCTTCCAACTTGATAAACTATATTCTCTAAAGTGGTTGAAACTTGTTGGGCTTTATACTTGTATGCAATTGCCCACCTTGGTGATTTTGCTGTATGGCCAATTTCTTGTTGTAAATCAAGTTGATTAACCTTAATTACTATTCCATCAATTTCAAAAGGAAGTGCATTTCTTTTATCATCCCAGTAATTAATAAAATCCATAATATCATCTATAGTAGAAGCCTTTTGAATATATCTATCCTTTAATGATGGTGTCTTAAAACCTAATTGTTGTAAATAATAATATTGATCAGATGCATTATTAAATGTGGAATCTTTCATGTAAACTGCATATAAAAAACAATCTAAATTCCTTTTAGCTACTTCTGCTGAATCTTGTAATTTTAAAGAGCCAGAAGCTGTATTTCTAGGATTTGCGAATAAGGGTAACCCAATTGATTTTCTCTGTTTATTTAATTCTTCAAAAGCAGGAGTTGGGAAAATAATTTCACCTCTAACTTCAATTTTTTTAGGATAATTACCAACCAATTTAAGAGGAATAGCTTGAATTGTTCTAATGTTATTGGTCACTACTTCTCCCCTTACTCCATCTCCTCTGGTTACCCCCTTAATTAGTTGACCATTTTCATAGATTAAACTTATGGCTACTCCATCATATTTAAGTTCACAAATGTATTCAAAGGGCACATCAATAATTTTCTTTATTCGCTCATCAAAGTCTATAATGTCCTGTTTTGAATAACTATTGGAAAGGGATAACATTGGATATTCGTGAGCGTGAGAATCAAAAGACTTTGTTACCTCCCCACCTACTCTTTTTGTTGGGGAATTTTCATCTGAATAAGCTGGAAATTTGTCCTCAAGTAATTCTAATTCTTTAAGCAATTGATCAAATTCAAAATCGCTAATTAGCGAACGACTATTTACATAATATTCGTAGTTATATTCGTGTAGTTTTTTTCTAAGGGCTAAAATTTTATTTAATGCTTCTTTACTCAAATTTATCTGCTATTATAAACCTTTTTTTACCTTGTAAATCCGAAATCAGTTGTATGTTTTTATAGGATTTACTTTCCATCAAATTTAGTACTTGATTGCCAAAATTCTCATGTATTTCAAAGAATATTTTACCCTTATTTATCAATTTTTTTTCGGCAAAAGCAAGAATTGAAGTATAAAATACCAATGCATTATCGTCATCTACAAATAAGGCCATTCTTGGCTCATAATTAATTACTTGTTTTGACATTTCAATTGATTCTCCTTCTGGAATATAGGGAGGATTACTAATAATGAAATCAAATTGTGGGTATGTTAATTTTGGATCTAAAATATTGTCGTGCATAAAATTAACTTCCAGATTTAAATTCTCAGCATTTTTTTCAGCCATTTTAATTGCCTCTATAGAGTAATCTAAAGCAAAAGCACTTATGTTTTTAAGCTCACTCTTTAGGGCAAGAATAATACATCCTGAACCAGTACCAATATCTAATATTTTAATTTGTTTATTTTGGGGTATTAGCGCTTTGGCTAAAGAGACTAATTCTTCCGTTTCTGGTCTTGGAATTAAGGTAAATTGATCTACCATGATCTCTAAACCATAGAAATGTGTTTTTCCAATTATATATTGAATTGGTTTGCCCTCTTTTAATGCAAATATAATTTTGTTGAATTTTTCTAAATTGACTATATCCATTTCTTCATTTTTATGAAGAGTGTATTCAACTTTACTCCAATTTTTCAAGTAGTCTAATGCCAAAAAAAACAATTGCTCTTGTTCTCTTTTGTTATAGAGATTGGTTAGCTTTTGCATGAATTTGAGTTTAAAAGAAGAATATGTTTCCAATGCATGCATATAATTTGTAACTTTACGATGAATACCTTACTAAAATAAAATGAAAATTAAAGGCGGAGATTTTTTAATACACAAAACTGACCCTTCTTCTATTTTTATTCCTGAAGAATGGAACGAAGAGCAAATAATGTTGAGAGATATGGTGCAAGATTTTTTAAAAAAAGAACTTCACCATCTCACTGAGGAACCAGATGCAACAAAAGATATAACTTTTGCAAAAGAATTACTGGATAAAAGTGCAGAACTTGGACTTTGTGGCCTTCATATTAATGAAACTTATGGTGGTACAAATTTAGATTTCAATTCAGGGCTGCTATTTACAGAAGCCATGTCATGGGGGTTTTCTTTTGCCACAACAATGGGAGCTCACGTATCTATAGGATCTCTACCAATAGTTTATTATGGCAATGAGGAACAGAAAAAGAAGTATTTACCAAAAATTGCCAATGCAGAAATGAAAGCCGCATACGCTTTAACAGAACCTAGTGCTGGTTCTGATGCTAATTCTGGAAAAACTAAAGCAACCATTGATCAAGAAAATAATAGATATCTGATTAATGGACAAAAGATGTGGATAACCAATGCAGGTTTTGCAGATTTATTTATTGTTTTTGCCAAAATTGAAGATGATAAAAACCTATCAGCATTTTTAGTAGAAAAATCTTTTGGAGGTATTACATTAGGTGAAGAAGAAAAAAAGTTAGGTATAAAAGGATCTTCAACCAGACAAGTGTTTTTTACAGATTGTCCAGTACCAAAAGAAAATCTTTTGGGTGAAAGAGAAGGTGGTTTTAAAATAGCCTTAAACATTCTAAATTCTGGAAGGATTAAGTTAGCAGCAGGAGCTGTTGGGGGATCGAAATTTGCATTAAATAAAGCCATAAACTATGCTATTGAAAGAAAACAATTTGGTAAAAGCATAGCCGAATTTGCAGCCATGAAACACAAAATGGGTGAAATGGCAAGAAAAATTTTCGCGGCTGAATCTGCAGTATACAGAACAGGCAAAAACATAGACCAAAAAGAGCAAGAACTACAAAAAGAAGGGAAAAGTGAAAACGAGGTTAAACTAGAAGCTTTAAGAGAATATGCTATTGAGTGTGCGATGATGAAAGTGTATAGCACAGAAGTATTAGATTATTGTGTTGATGAAGCACTTCAAATTTATGGAGGAATGGGATATAGCGCTGAAGCTGGTGTAGAAATGGGTTATCGAGATGCAAGAATTACAAGAATTTACGAAGGCACTAATGAGATAAACAGAATGTTAGCTTTTGCTGAATTAATGAAGAGAGCCTTCAAGACCAAAGAATTAAACCTAAAACAAGCCGGAAAGAAAATACCATCAACACTAATTAAAAGGTTTTTTAGAATTCAAAAATTGACTTCTGAACAAGTAATTGAAAACTACAAAAACTTATTTTTAATTCTATCTAAGTACTCTTTTGATGCTTTTGGAATGGAACTTGAAAATGAGCAAGAGGTTATCATGAACTTATCTGATATTCTCGCAGAAACATATGTTGCAGAATCGGTATACTTGAGAGTAAAAAAATTAAAACAGTCAAAAGGATCGAATTCAACTATTCAACATAAAGAGAATATATCTGCTCTTCAATTATATGAGGCTAACATTAAAATTGTGCATTGTGCCAACACTATAGTGGATAGTTTACCTGATACAAAAAATAAAGTACTTAGATATTATATTAAATTATTAACTCCACAGCCACACCTGAACCCAACTAGAATAAGAAGATCTATTGCAGAAAGTTTAGTGGAAAGCAAAAGTTACAATTGGTAATTATTTATTTTTTTTTAGTGTTTCAACAACATTAGGAATCGTATCCATCACCCTGAAAAAAGCGATGATATCGTTTTTGTTTACTTTTTCATGAATGGCTTTTTCAAACGAAAAAAGTCGTTGAGCAGCCAAATCCCTTAACTCAATTCCATACTCAGTTAGACAGATAAAAACTTTACGTTTATCCGATTTGTCTTTTCTTTTGTAAATAGCTCCTTTTTTCTCCATGGCCTTTAAAATTCTGGATAAGCTATTTGGTTCCATGCTCATCCTTGGAGCAATTTTAGTGACTGGAGTGCCAAATTTTTCATTTATAGTTAGCAATACAAAAGCCATGGATAAACTGACACCCTTTTCTGCAGCTTGATCATTATACAGCTTAAAAAGTTCAATCCAAGAAGATCTAATTCTGTTAACAACTACACCTTCGGCTATTTTTTCATAATTATCCAAGTGTTAAATATGTGAAAATTAATTCACATTGCATTGAAAAATTAAATTTATTACATGTTTTTAAAAATTTTTATGCAATAGTTATATGAAAATTAGATTATTTGTTTTTCTTTACAATGCACGCATAGAAATTTAATCATGAAAGAAAAAATTGTACTGATTGATGGTTGTAGAACTCCTTTTCTTCGTTCTGAAACTGAATTTTTAAATACCATGACCTATGAATTGGGTCAATTGGCCATAAAAGGCTTAATATCAAAAACTGGAATAGACCCCAAAATTGTAGATAGTGTTGTAATGGGCTGTGTAATTCACACCCTAAAAACTAGCAATTTAGCAAGAGAAGCCGCGCTTACAGCTGGAATTTCTAACAAAACCCCATGCCATACTGTGACACAAGCATGTATTTCCGCAAATAGAGCCATAGTTGCTGCAATTGGTGAATTAGCTACTGGACAAGCAGAGGTAGTTATTGCTGGGGGTGCAGATAGTGCTTCTGAAACACCTATTGGCTACAAAAAACACATGAGAACAAAACTCATGAAAGGAAAAAAAATTAGATCAACTGGAGATATGATAAAGTTTGCCTTGGGTTTTAAATTAAAAGACTTTTTACCTGAAATTCCAGATATATCAGAGTTTACCACAAAAAGAACAATGGGTCAAGATTGTGATATTATGGTAGCTAAACATAAAGTAGGACGAAAAGAGCAAGATGAATTTGCAAAACGTTCTCATGATTTAGCTGAGGAAGCTTGGAAAAATGGTTTCCACGAAAAAGAAGTCATTCCAGTAGAAATTGAGCCTGACTTTAAAATAATAAAGCGAGATAATGGTATTAGAAGCGGTACACCAATTGAAAAATTGGCTAAACTAAAACCAGCTTTTGATAGAAAACATGGTACACTAACTGCGGCAAATTCCTCTTTTCTAACTGATGGTAGCGCAGTTTGTCTGTTGATGACAGAATCTAAAGCAAAAGAATTAGGCTTAACTCCAAAAGCTGAAATAGTAGATTATTGTTTTACAGGTCAAAGATTGGAAGACGAGCTATTGTTAGGTCCAGCCTATGCCATGAGTAAAGTATTAGATAAAGCGGGATTGAATTTAGATGATATAGATGTATTCGAGATTCATGAAGCTTTTGCAGGACAAGTACTAACAAATATAAAATGTCTTGCAAACGAACACTTTTGTAAAACTGAACTCAATAAAGAAAAACCAGTTGGTCAAATAGACATGACAAAAGTTAATAATTGGGGAGGTTCACTTTCTATAGGCCACCCATTTGGTGCAACAGGGGCTAGATTATTAACCACATCAGCAAATAGATTAATTGAAGAAAATGGTAAATATGCCATGCTATCTGCATGTGCTGCAGGTGCTCACGGACATGCTATGATCATTAAAAAATACGAAGCATAATGAATAACGATTTTTTTAGATTAGAATTAAAAGGTGGAATTGCTACCATTTGGATAGACTCGCAAAAGGAGAAAATGAATATTGTATCACCAACATTAATCGGTGATTTTGAAGAAGTATTCAATGAAGTAAGTAACAATAATGACATTAAGGGAGCTATACTAATTAGTGCAAAAAAAGATTTCATAGCTGGTGCTGACATTAAATCATTTAAAGGTGAAAAAGTAGGTGATTTTCAACCAACAAGCAGAAAGGGCCATGCTATGTTACAAGCAATAGAAGATTGTAAAAAACCCATAGTTGCAGCCATTCATGGAACTTGCTATGGATTAGGTACTGAAATTTCTTTAGCCTGTCATGCTAGAATTTGCACCGATGATACCAAAACAAAGATGGCATTGCCCGAAGTTAAATTAGGACTACTTCCAGGTGCTGGTGGCACACAACGTCTTCCAAGGTTAGTTGGATTAGCCAAATCTCTTGACATCATGCTAACTGGTAAAAACGTGTTTGCTTATCCAGCAAAAAAGATGGGACTAGTTGATGAAGTTGTTCATCACAGCAAACTACATAGAGCTGCAACAACTCTTGTAGAAAAGATGAACGGAGGAAAATTTCAACGAAAACCGATAAAAAAATCAATAGTTGAAAAATTACTTGATTCTCCCTTAGGCAGAGGAGTTGTATTTAGTCAGGCTCGAAAAAAAACATTAAAGGCCACAAAGGGCAACTACCCTGCGCCAATCGCTATTATTGATTGTGTAGAAGCAGGATTAAAAAAAGGACTTAAAAGTGGATATGAAAAAGAAGTAGTTCTTTTTGAAGAACTGATGCTTTCTGAAGTCTCCAAGGCGTTGAGAAATCTATTTTTTACCACAACTGAAAAGAAGAAAAACCCTTATAAAGTAAAGCCAAAAAATACTGATAGAATTGCTGTTTTAGGAGCTGGATTTATGGGTGGTGGCATTACTGATGTTTCTGTCAACAATGGAATGGATGTCATTTTAAAAGACTTGAGTGAAGATATGATTCAATCTTCGAAAAGCACCATTTGGAAAGGATTGAAGAAGAAGATAAAAAGAAAACAACTTAAAGATACTGAAGCAAAAACCATTGTACAAAGAGCAGTTGGGCAAACCGACTTCAAAGGTTTCCATGGAGTTGATGTTGTAATAGAAGCTATTGTAGAAAATATGGAAATTAAGCAAAAGGTCATTCAAGAATTAGAAACTGTATGTCACGAAGATTTCATTTTTGCTTCCAACACATCATCATTACCATTGACGGAAATGTCTAAAGCAGCCAAAAAACCAGAAAATGTAATTGGAATGCATTATTTTTCGCCTGTTCCAAAAATGCCATTGTTAGAAATCATCAAAACTGATCAAACTTCTGAAGAGACACTGGCCACATGTTATGAGATTGGAAAAAGGCAGGGCAAAACATGTATAGTAGTCAATGATATGCCAGGTTTTTATGTTAACAGAATATTGTGCCCTTATTTAATTGAGGGGTTATTAATGATTGAAGAAGGAGTGAGAATTGAAGATATCGATGGAGCCCTTACAGCATTAGGGATGCCAATAGGCCCAATTACACTTCTTGATGAAGTAGGGATTGATGTTGGTGCACACGTTATGAGTGGAAATATGGCAGAATTGCTTAAAGGAAGAGAAGGGTTCAAAATAAATTATTCCATGCCGAAGATGTTTGAAGCAGGTTTACATGGAAGAAAAGCCAAAAAAGGTTTTTACAATTACGCCATGAAAAAAGGAAGGCTAAGAAAAACTTCCCCCAATCAAGATGCATATCAACATTTTGGAAATCCATCCCCTAAAAAAATAGACCGAAAAGAAATTGAAGAACGTACCATGTTAATGCTTTTGAATGAAGCTGTTTGGTGTTTAGAAGATAACATACTTCAAAATCCTAAAGACGGAGATATTGGAGGTGTTTTCGGAGTAGGTTTCCTACCTTGGTCTGGAGGACCATTCAGTTACATGAACTTATTAGGTCTAGATCATGTTGTGGAGAGAATGGAACACTATGCCTCCATTCACGGACCAAAATTTAATCCAAGGCCACTTCTTAAGTCGATGGCAGAGAAAGGAGAAAAGTTTACTGTTTAACAATTAACTTTTTTGTAATATTAAAATTTCTGGACTTTACTGACAGAAAGTAAACTCCCGAAGATATATTCTGATAACTTAATGTACAATTCTCACAACTTGTTAATTGATTAGAAACTATTTTTCCTGTGATATCAATTAATTGAACTTGTTTAATTAATGAGTTTAAATTAACTAATTCAACATAAAATTCACCATAGTTTGGATTTGGAAAAACTAAGACATCTCCTTTTTCCTTATCATCAATTTCGGAAAGACTGCATTGCTGAACATGTAGTGTGGTAAAATCATTGTTTGTACATCCATTAGTATCAGTAATTCCAACACTAAACACCAACTGACTACCTACAGGATAAGGACCAACACTTATTATTGGTGTGGTGTCATTGGTATTCCAAAAAAAGCTAGAAGCAGATGTCAATGCTTGAAAAACTGCGATACTATCTTGACATATGGTATCTGGTCCATAAATGGTTAGACTTGGGATGGGATTAACCTTTACTAAAACTGAATCTATATATTGACATCCATTGGTATCATAACTTATTAATGAATAATTAGCATTGGAAGTTGGTGAAATATTGATAAGGTTTGAGGTATCAACATTATTCCAAATGTAATAATCTGCCCCGCTAGCTACTAATGTAGTGGAGGAACCTGCACAAAGGTCTGTATCACCACTGATATTAATAGAACTTGATGGAAAAACGAATATTGAGTTAGAAACATTTACTGTACAATTATTGGAATCTGTGTAAGAATAATTGATAATTGCATTGTTTGTACCCGATAAACTGGGATCAAAATCATTACCTATTACACCTACACCACTGTATGTACCACCAACTGGAATTCCACCATTTAAATTAAGAATAGAAGCATTTGGACAAATTTCATTTGGCAGTATCAATTGCACAATTGGCAATGAATTAACTCTAATGACAGCAGTATCTGTTGATGTACAATTATTTGAATCTGTAAAGACATAAGTATAAAAGGAACTGGAGTCATTGATTAAACTGGGGTTAAACACTCCATTGGATATCCCTGAGCCCGAATAAATTCCACCCATTGGATATCCACTAGACAATGCAAAAGCTGAATCATTTGCACAAACATCAAAATCAACAATTGATATAGAGGGTGGTGGATTAACAAAAATAGAATCTGAAATTGTATTCATGCAATTATTTGAATCTGTAAATTGGTAAGAAAATTCATTAATACCTATTGTAGCAATAGCTGGATTAAAAAAGTTATTGGATACCGCATTACCAATGTATGCCCCTCCTGGAGGATTGAAATTTTGCAGTTCTATCGATGACTCATTTGAACAAATTGAATTGACACTTGTGCCAGACTGAACTACAGTAGGCACATCATGAACGGTCAATGATAATCCAATAGAATTTGCACAATTATTTTGATCAACAAAACTGTAGTTAAGTAAATTTTGACCTACAATACCATCATATGCAGAAAATGAATTATTGTAAACACCCAGACCCGTGTACACCCCTCCATTGGGCGAAACTACATCTAATAACAATGTGTCATAAATACATAATTCTGGCAGCTGAGAGACATTTAATGTGGGTAAAGCAAATACTTCAATATTGGAGGAATCTGTAGCAAAACACCCATTTAACTCCGTAGTATAGGAAATATTAAATATACCAGGACCTGTAGTATCTGGATAAAAGTTTCCATTAAAAACGCCATTTCCATCATAAGTTCCTCCAAGCGGTGAACCATTAGATAATATTATTGATGAAGCATCTTCACAAAGAGAATTCAGTATCGACAAATTGACGGACGGTAAAGGCTTTACGTAGGTGATCACCGAAGTTTCATTAACGCAGCCGTTAAGATCAGTATAGCTGTAAAATATTTCATTAGGCCCTACATTGGATAATGATGGATTGAAAATTCCATTAGCTACTCCAGATCCACTATATACTCCACCAAGCGGAACACCTGTATTTAATATAATTGGAGCATCATTTAGGCATGTAGAATCAATTTGGTTAAGAGATACCAAAGGCAAAGGGTTTACTACTAGATCCCTAGTTCGTGTAGCTAAACATGAATTTGATTCTAGATAAGAATAGGTAATCTCAAGAGTGTCAGGACTAACCAATGAGGGATAAAACACACCATTTACAACCCCTTCACCACTGTAGGTTCCGCCTGTAGGACTACCACCTGTTAAAACCAAACTGTCATCATCATAACATAAGCTAGAAAAAGAAAGCTGGGTAATATTTACGTTGTTTGTATCTACCGTAACTATTTGAGAAGCCGTTGAGGAACATCCATTAGAGTCTATGTAAGAATAATCTACTTGAAAAAATCCAGAACCAGAGACAGAAGGGTCAAATCTATTATTTGAAACTGCTAATCCTACATATTGACCACCTTGGGGAGATCCACCTGTTAGTTGAACTGGACCACTATTTACATTGCAAATTGGAGTCAATGGGGATAAATTAACGTCTGGTAGTTGGTATATGGTAATTTCAAGTTGATCCGTATTTTCACATCCATTAGCATCAGTACCAATCACATGGTATATTCCGCTTTGTAAAGGTGAAAATGAAACTCCATCAATAACATTATTATCCCAACTATAATTGAGGGCACCACTGCCATTTAATATTAATGAATCACCCGAACAAATGGAAACATCTATTCCAGCATCAACTAATGGGAAATCATTGATTGAAATGGTTCTTGAAGTAGAATTTGAACAACCATTTTGATCCTCAAAGAAATAATTAAGTACAACATCTCCAACATTATAAAATGAAGGATCAAAAACCACAATAGAATCATTTGAAATCTGATAAACACCACCACTGGGTTGACCAACATCTAAAATAAAACTCGAGTCATTAGCACAATAAGGACCAATTTGATTAATAGAAACTACTGGAGCATCATTTACTACGAATATTTTCATATCTGAAGATGTGCCACATGAATTAGTAAATGAATAAGCTAAACTATGTACCCCTACGCCAAGTTCTGCTGGTTTTAAAGAATCTTTTGGCACACCATCTATCTTGTAAACTCCTCCTATTGGACTTCCAAAATTTAATGGAATGCTTTCATCATTAACACAAAAACTACTTATCGAGTCTAATTGAGCGTTTTCATTAGCATCAACTTTTAAAACACGGGTAGAAGTGGATGAACACCCATTTTCTGTTACGCTGTATGTTATAGGAAAAGAACCTTCTCCCGAAAGAAATGGATAAAAAGTGTTGCTAATTACATAGGGACCTGAATAAGTACCTCCAAATGGGGTTGCTGAAAACAAAGGCAGCGCATTGTTATTTTCACATGTAGTATCAAATGATGGATAATTGATGGCAGGATTAGCATTAACTACCAAATAAAAATCAATACTATCTGAACAGTTTTGTGCAACAGTATATTTATATCTTATAAGGTGAGTTCCTACTCCAGCAGATGCAGGATTAAAAGTAGAACCTGAAACTCCCGGACCTGTATAAGATCCTCCAGCAGGAGTGACTGACCCACCTAAAGAATATGGTCCATCATTTTCGCAAAAGTTGGGTATTGAATTAGACACAAACAAGGGAGGAGGTGTGACAGTATTAGCAATTTGAACGGCATCATCACTACAACCAAATGAATTCGTGTAGGTATATTTGATAAGACTTGGCCCAGGACCTAAAAAATTAGGGTCAAAAACAGAGTCATTGATCATGCCAAGACCTGACCAAACCCCACCTGCTGGGGTTCCATCCGGAACAACCACAGCTCCACCACTTAAACATATGGTAAAAGGGGTTAACGGAACAGATACAGAAGGAAGGGGTGCAATGGTTACGTTTACTACGTTACTGGTATCTTTACAACCTAAACTATCTGTTAAAATGGAATAATCACCCGTATTATTAGTCGTATATACAGGATTATTTCCAATGGAGGTTAAGCTACCGTTATTAATCCATTGATAGGAAATACCAGGATTTAAATTTGCATTTAGTGAAACAGCATTACCAGCACCACATATGACAGGGTTAGATGGTGTTACTAGAGAAAATACTGGAGAACAGGGAATAATTTCAGTTACAAAAGCATCATTCAATTGATTAGTTGGAGTAGTGTAATCACCAAAAGATCTATACTGAGGACCTA